>JAFTTQ010000017.1 GCA_017466665.1 Oscillospiraceae bacterium | reverse complement strand
TTTAAGGATTACCCCAAGGGCGTTCTCACCTTCCATATCGAGCAGGATGACCCCTTTGCGTTCCGGGAGGCGCTACCCAATGTTTGCATTATGGGTGGCCTGACCACTGAGCTGCTCAGCAACGGCACACCGGAAGAATGCGTGGCATACACCAAGCGTTTGTGTGACGAACTGGGTAAGGATGGCGGCTTTATCCTTTCTGAGGGCAAGATGCTTTCCTACCGAAACGATGCCAAGCGGGAAAATTACAAAGCTGTCTGCGATTTTGTTGCAGGCTATAAACTGTGAGGTGGCACTATGGAAAAGAATGTTTATAAATCCTATCCGGAAGGCTATCAGAAGCTGATGAAAAAGCTGGTACCCTGGTACTTTGGCCCCATGCGGGAGAAAATGATGCGCCTGCTGCTGACGATCCTCACTGACGGTTAAGAGGTGCTGGTATGATCATCATTGGCGAAAAAATCAACGGAGCAATTCCGTCTATCAAGCAGGCCATTGCTGAGCGGAATGAAGCACTGATCATAGAGCGCACCTTGGCCCAGGCAGCTGCCGGTGCAAATTTTCTGGACTGCGCTCCCAGCACTGCCACAGAAATTGAATACGAAACCATGGTTTGGCTGATTGGCTTAATGCAGGGAGCGACCAATGTACCGCTGTGCATCGACTCTCCCAACGCAAAGCTTTTGGCGCGGGTCATAGAAGAGGGCCACCTTAACAAACCCGGCATGGTCAATTCTGTCAATGAGGAAGGCGACAAATGTGAGACGATCTTCCCACTCATTGCCGGAACACCCTGGGAAGTGGTAGGCCTTACCTGTGACCAGGAGGGCATCCCTGCCGACCCTGCCAAAAAGGTGGAGATTGCCAAACGGATCATTGATAAGGCAGTCCAGTACGGTGTCAGCTTGAATCAGTTACATATTGATCCCTGTGTCATGGCGCTGGCCACCATGCCCTCTGCTATGGAGGATTTCGCATACTGCATCCAACAGATCCACAACTATGCCCCGGAAGTTAAAGTCACAGGCGCCATCTCAAACATCAGCTTTGAAATGCCCGCAAGAAAATATGTGAATATGAATTGTATGGCTTATGCCATCGCTGTCGGCTTGGACAGCGCAATTATGGACCCCTGTTCCCAGGATATGATGGGTACCATCTATGCCTGCGAAGCGCTGCGGATGCAGGATAAGGGCGGCAGAAAGTATAACCGGGCCTACCGCAAAGGTCTTTTCGGACAGAAAAAGTAAAGGAGAATGTGTTATGATCGCTTTTGAAAATCTGGCCGTCGCTATGGGTGAATTGGATGAGGATACCGTCAAGGAGATTTTGGAAGCTGTTGACAGCGCTGAAGCCGCCAATGTAGCTATGGAAGCCTGCCAAAAGGGCATGGATACCGTAGGTAAGCTCTTTGAAGAGGGCGAGTATTTCGTCGGCGACCTGATTTACGCAGGTGAGCTGATGACCGATGCCGTCGAAGTGCTGAAGCCTTATTTGGCCTCTGGCGCTGCTGCCGGAAGCAAGACCCGGATGATCCTGTGCACGGTTAAGGATGACCTGCATGACATCGGCAAGAATATTGTCCGCTCTATGCTGGAAGCCAACGGCTTTGACGTATTGGATTTGGGTATTGATTGCCCGGCAGAAAAAGTGGTGGAGACCGCCAAAACGGAGGGCATTAAGATCGTTGCGCTGTCCGGTGTTCTGACACTGGCGCTGGATTCCATGAAGGCTACGGTGGATGCCATCAAGGCTGCGGGTCTTGACTGCAAGGTCATCATCGGCGGCGCGCCGGTGTCGGCTGAAGCTTGCAAGAATATCGGCGCAGACGAATGGGCACACAGCCCCCAAAAGACCGTTGCTACCTGTAAATCCTGGGCAGAGTAAATTGCATAGAGAGGAAAAACCATGAAGGAACTGCTGTTTGCATCCTGCGTCCCTATGCTTTGGGTAATCAGCACCGTGGAGCTGTTTTTCACTGTTCTGCTGTTTTCCCGCTACATGAAGACGAAAAATCCGATTTTCCTGCTATCCGGAATGATCTGCGTGGGCCTCACCTATGACGCGCTGGCTTTGGCGTTGGGAACGGTTATGGCCGATGGCCCCGTGCTGTTGGCAATCAGCAGGCTACGCTATGTGTTCCATGGCGGATTGATCCCGCTGATCTTTGCCATCTGCGCCTATGCCTTAGATTTCAATAAGGTATGGAAAACTGCAGCTTGGGTATTTACCGGTGTGCTGATTGTGTTGGGCGTTGCCGACGGCTGCATCCGTCAGATCGGTGTGCAGACTGTGGCCGGTGTATGCCGTTATGTATCTGTATCTGCTCCCGCTTGGGCAGAGATCGTCAATTCTCTGCTGACCTTCGGCACAGTGATTCCTATGATGATCGCCGGTATTGTGGTGTGGGTCAAGCAGAAGACACCGCATCTGTTCCTGTCCGCGTTTTTGATGTTCCTGTTCTCCGGCCTGGGCGCTGCCTGCCTGGAACTGATGTTCTACATCAGTATGTATGGCGAACTTCTGATGGCGCTGTTTCTGTATTTTTACGCAAGCCGAAAAGCAAAATAAAAGAATTACCGCCCCTGCCAATGGCAGGGGCGGTTGCCTTATATTTGTGTAGCGAAAAGTGTCTTGCGGAACAGCTCTGCGGTTTTTTCCTCGCCGATGCTTTTTTTGAACACATTGGTGGAGGGACCGCCGTGGGTCAGAAGACCTTCCACATAGACACTTGCCTTTTCCCGCTTGGGTTCTGCTTCGCAGGGAGCGGCATTTTGGGAAGTGGCGAGAAAGGCTTCCAGATACTGCATGGCGCAACTGTTAAAAGCAGCGGTATGGGCTTTCTTGCCTTTTTTGGAAAGGCTCACCGGCAGCTTGATGGAATCGTACCAATGGGCCCCCAGATCATGCTCCGGAAGCTGCGCGGCTTGATCCTTTGCCGCCTGTAGCGCAGAAAGATCAGTATGATCCAGCAGCGTATCGTACAGTTCAAAGATCAGGGTGTCGTTGCCCATGGCATGAACACGGTCATAAGAGAATAGCGGCATATCCTTTTCCGTAGGCGTGATGATCAAGGTGTCCATTTTCATCAGGCCAAAGAAGCCGGAGGCAACCATGGAAGATACGTTGCCAATACCTTCTGCGTAAAAGCGGCGGATGGTGAAATTCATACCGCTGACCTTTTGCTTTGCGTATTCGCCGCAGCCCAGCTCCGTCAGCGGGAAGCTGACGCCAATGGCATCGATCATCTTTTGGATCATACCTTCGCAGCCTCCCAGGTCCACTCCTTGAGTCCTGCCTTATGCAACGCAATCACACCAATCATCAAGCACAGCTGGGATACTGTATTGATACTCTGCTCCACCCAGTTGACCCAACTTTGTGTGGAGTCCTGGCTGGACATATAGCCCATAGCCATGGCGCAGATAAAGGACAGAATGAATAAAATCATCACAGCGCCTTTTTTCATTTTTGCAGACAGAATGCTCAAACCGGCGCAAAGTCCGCCCAGGCCAACCACCATCATCATAATAAAGGGCATAGAGCTGGCAAAAACAGGGGGCGCAACCGAGAGCATACCACTTTTTTTCTTCCAGCATAACATGCCGATCAAGCTTAGGCCCACAAACAGCAGACCCAAGGAGTTAACGGGCATAAACATTTCTTCCAGCGCCACAAAATCGCAGATGTTTGCCGCATACAGCAGCTTCCAAAGAGCCTTGCAGAAGCCTGCCAGAAACACATTGACAGAGCCTGCCGCCAGCAGCGCGTAAGCGCCCTTAAACATCTTGTTGTAAAGATCCCGCAGTAGCAGCACTGCGCTGACGCCGAAGAAAAACACCGGAACAAAGTCCATCAGCGCCAT
>JAFTTQ010000016.1 GCA_017466665.1 Oscillospiraceae bacterium | reverse complement strand
TATAAGTATGTGCTGTAAATTATTGTTTACCTTATTACACGCTCCACCTTTGTGGGAGCTGTCAGCGTAGCTGACTGAGAGGGCAAAATAACTAAAAGCCCTCTCCGTCAGCCCTTACAGTCTGCCACCTCTCCCATAGGGAGAGGGTGTACGCATTATCGAGGTTAGTAAGGTAAATTCCAATCTATATAAAAACCGCGTGTGTGGGGCTCCACACACGCGGTTTTTATTCTTCGGATTTAAATTCATCAAACAAGCTGGAGGTACCTGCCGTGATCTCCTCGCCCCGCATACACTGGGCAAATTGAGCGCCGGACATCGTTTCATTGGCAAGCAGGAAATCCACCACTGCCTGCAATTTTTCCTTGTCACGGGTCAGGATCTCGGCACACTGCTGATAAGCCTTGTCCATCAGCAGCTTTACCTCGTCATCCATGGTGCCAGCGATTTTTTCGGAATAGCTCTTGGTACGCTCGAAATCCCTGCCGATGAACAGCTCCTCGCCGCCGGTATAGGACACGGTACCCAAATTCTTATTCATTCCGTATCTGCCCACCATATCCCGTGCCAGCTTGGAAGCACGGTCAATATCATTGGAAGCGCCGGTGGAAATATCGTTCAGGAACAGCTCCTCTGCCACACGTCCGCCCAGCAGGCCTACGATCATCTCGTACATTTCATTACGGGTCAGGTGGCTGCTTTCCTCCTGGGGTCGTGTCCAGGTCAGTCCTGCGGCGTGACCTCTGGGAATGATGGAAATTTGGTGCACCGGGTCGTGGGTAGGCAGGTTGTACATTGCTACCGCGTGACCGGCCTCGTGGATCGCCGTCAAACGCAGATCCTTTTGCAGACGGACACGGCTGCGCTTTTCCGGGCCTGCCAGCACCTTCATCATTGCCTCATTCAGATCATCCATATTCAGGGCAGGCCTGTCCTCACGGGCCGCCAAGATAGCCGCTTCATTCAAAAGGTTGCTTAGATCCGCACCGGTAAAGCCCCCGGTTGCCAGCGCTACGGTTTTCAGGTCCACGGAGTCGTCCAAATGCTTATCCTTGGCGTGCACCTTCAAAATTGCTTCACGCTCAACGCTGTCAGGCACACCCACATAGATCTGCCGGTCAAACCGGCCGGGGCGCAGCAGTGCAGGATCTAAAATATCGTGGCGGTTGGTGGCTGCCAAAACGATCACACCTTCACTCTTGGTAAAGCCATCCATCTCCACCAATAGCTGGTTTAAGGTCTGCTCACGCTCATCGTGGCCGCCGCCCATACCGGAGCCACGTCTGCGGCCCACCGCGTCGATCTCATCAATGAAGATGATAGCAGGGGCTACCTTCCGAGCCTGCTCAAACAGGTCACGGACACGGCTGGCACCTACACCCACATACAGCTCCATAAAATCAGAGCCGGAAATAGACAAAAACTCCACCTCTGCCTCACCGGCTACCGCCCGGGCTAGGAGTGTCTTACCTGTACCGGGAGGGCCGGACAGCAAAATGCCGTGGGGGATCTTGGCGCCCAGCTTTGTAAATTTCTCAGGATCCCGGAGGAAATCCACCACTTCCTGCAGTTCCTTCTTTTCCTCTTCCATGCCGGCAACATCCCGGAAGGTTACCTTTTTGCCTTCCCCGCCCCGGGTGGCATTGGCCCTGCCAAAGTTGTTCATCGGATGGCTGTTATTGGCTCTGCCGGCAATGAGGCCCCATACAAACAGAAGCACCGCACCGGCAATAATGATGGGAATGATATAATCGTAGGGTGAGGTTTCCCGGTCACCCTTGCGGTCATAGGATTCCAGCACGCCCTCTGCCAGTTGGCTTTGGAAAGCATCCTCATATTTGAGCCAAAAGCCGTCGGGATCTGCTAAGTCATGCCTGACCTTCTCTCTGCCCTCTACCGGTGTATGCAGCTCCAAGACCAGCCGGTTTCCGTTCAACTCAATGGTCTTTACATTTTTTTGGCTGATCTGCGCCAGTACTTCGTGGTATTCCATCTCACCGGAACCGGCGGTAAAAATGGTCAAAAGTCCCATAAACACCAGCGTCAGGATCAAAACGTACACAATAATCGGTGAAAATCTGCGTTTTTTCAAGTTTGCTACCTCATTACATATAGACTTCCGGCTTCAAAATGCCGATAAAAGGCAGGTTGCGGTAGTACTCATTGTAATCCATACCGTAGCCCACCACAAATTCATTGGGGATCACAAAGCCGGTATAGTCCGCTTTCACGGTGACACCGGGCTTGCGGCGTTCAGGCTTATCCAAAAGCGTTACGATCTTTAAGGAGGCTGGCTTCATAGCAAGCAGATAATCATAGGTATAGCTCAGGGAATTGCCGGTATCGAAGATATCCTCCACAATAACAACGTGACGATCCCGGATATCGGTGCTCAGATCCATTTTTACCTGCATCTTTCCAGTAGAATCTGTTCCGCTGTAAGAGGAGATGCACATAAAATCGATTTGGCACGGCACGCTTACCTGTTTCACAAAATCCCCGAAAAACATCACAACGCCTTTCAGCACACCCACAAAAACGGGGTTTTTCCCGGCGTACTCCGCAGATACCTGCTCCGCCAGCTCTGTGATCCTGCTTTGTAGCTGCTGCTGCGAGATCAATACTCTTTGAATATCCTTTTGCATAAGCTCCTCCTATGTTTCCTGAAAATAAATATCCACCGCATTGCCCTCCGGGCTGACACGGTCTAAGTTCGCTCCAAATCCCCATACGCCCAAAATGCCGGCATCATCACAAATCACCGGGATCAAATTACGCTGATCTGCTGGGATTTTCCTGTCGATCATCAGGGCTTTCAGGGATTTTGTGCCACCCTGTAAACGGATAGCATCTCCTGTTTTTCTTGACCGGATGCGCATTTTCCCTTTGGGATAGACAGTAAATCTGTCCCATTTTAAGATCTGCTGCTCTGACGGCTCACATCCAATACGGATCCCCTGCTCAGGCAGCTCCACAATACCGGGACAAGGCAGCTCCCTGACCTCCAAGCAATCAAGCTTTTCCAGCTTTTCCAGCCTGTCATATCTGCGGCAGATCACCACACCGCCGGGGAAATCTGCCTTTGCCGAAGGCTTTTCCGAAAATACAAGGCCTTCGGCAAGCTGAATATGCTCCGATTCCGGCTCTTTGACCCCAGCCTTTTCCAAAAACTTCGCCAAATGCCGTTTTCTCAGCGGTTCCGGCATCTGCCGCAAAGCTTCCACATCCGGCTTTTCCCCTGCCGTCAGGGATTGAAGAACTTCTTCATCCTGCCGCAGCCTCAGTGCCATTTGGGTGAGGTTTTCTGACAGGCTGGGATTCTCCCGATGCAAAAGCGGCATAATGTGATGGCGAATGCGGTTGCGCAAAAAGGCATCGGTGCTGTTGCTGCTATCCTCAATATGCTCCAAACAGTACTCCTGCAAAAAAGCGACCACTTCCTGCCGGGTCACGGTCAGCATGGGGCGGATGATCCTGCCGCGGATGGGAGATATCCCCCCCAAGCCCTTCAGGCCGGTTCCCCGGATCAGGTGCATCAGCACCGTCTCGGCGTTATCGTCGGCGGTATGGGCTGTGGCGATCTTTCCGGGAAGGCTCTCAAAAAACGTGTATCTTGCCTCCCGGGCGGCTGCCTCCAACCCCTTCTGCCCTGCTTTTACCTCAGCACTGCCAAGATATAAAGGAATGTCGTACCGCTGGCAAAGCGCTTCACAAAATGCCTGATCCCGGTCAGATTCTTCATCACGAAGCTGATGGTTAAAATGGGCAGCAGATAGTTTTATATTCAGCTTATCCCGCATCAGGTACAGCGCCCACAGCAGCGCCACGGAATCGGCACCGCCGGAAAGAGCACAGACCACCTGATCGCCAGGGGCAATAAGCTGACGGCTGCGGATAAAGGCGCACACCTTATTCAGCATGCTTCCACTCCCGATCCGCAAAGGTCTGATACTGGGGCACCCATTGCAGCTTTACCGTACCCACCTCACCGTGACGGTTTTTCGATACGATACACTCTGCAACGCCCTTATCCTCTGTGTTCTCATTATAATACTCATCCCGGTACAGGAACAAAACCGAGTCGGCATCCTGCTCGATAGAGCCGGATTCACGCAGGTCGGAAAGCATAGGCCGTTTGTCGGTACGGCTTTCCGGGCCACGGGAAAGCTGGCTCAGACAAAGCACAGGGACATTCAGCTCCTTTGCCATAATTTTCAGCGAGCGGGAAATTTCGCCCACGATATTCACACGGCTGTCGCCGCCCTTACCGTAGCCGGAGCCACTCATTAGCTGCAAATAGTCAATAACCACCATACCCAGATTATCCAAACGGCGGCATTTTGCGTTCATTTCCGCCACCGTAATGGAGGGGTTGTCGTCAATGCGGATATCCGTCTGCGCCAAAGAGGCAGACGCCATACCTAACTTTGTCCACTCCTCATCGGTAAGCTTGCCGGTTGCCATTTTCTGACCGTCTACAAAGCTTTCGATCGCCAAAAGACGCATGGCAAGCTGCTCCCGGGACATTTCCAAATTGAAGATCGCCACAGTTTTATGATACTTTTTCGCCACATTCAGCGCCAAATTCAGCGCAAAGGCGGATTTACCCATAGCCGGTCTTGCCGCCACTAAGATCAGGTCGGAATTATTCAGGCCGTTGATCTTACGGTCTAAGTCCATAAGGCCCGTGGACATACCGGGGATGGCGGAATCGGACTGGCTCAGCTCCGCCAAGCGGTCAAAGACCTTATGCAGCGTCACGCCGATATGCTCCAGCGAATCTCCCCGCTCGCCCTTACGCAAGGCGTAGATCTTTTTTTCCGCGCTTTCCAGCAGCTCCGAGGGTGTGCCCACCTGGGCATAAACCGTTTCCACGATATCCGAGCCCGCATCCGCCAAGCCGCGGAGCATTGCCTTATCCCGGACGATATTTGCATACCGCACGGCATTGGCAGCCGTAGGCGTGATCTCCATAAGCTGCATGATGTAATCCCGGGAATTATCGTGGTGGACACCCAGCTCACGCATCTTGTCCAGCACTGTAACTGGGTCGATAGTCTGGGAGAAATTGAACATCGTATAGATGGTCTCATAGATCTCCCGGTTTTGCTTTAAATAAAAATCCTCAGGACGCACAATGCCGATCACATCGGTCAGGCAGCGGCTGTCGATCAGAATTGAGCCTAATATCGCCTGCTCTGCCTCCAAAGACTGGGGCATTTGCCGGGAATTGAGTTCTTCATCCATAGGGTCCTCCCCTTTCATTTCGTGCATTCGTAGGGGTCGATGCCCACATCGACCCAATGATAAATGTTACGATTTCGCCGAAAGTGCATGTAAAAATGAAAAATCATATTGCCGGGCCGATGTGGGCATCGGCCCCTACCGCTTGATTATTTGTGCAAGCTGGCTTATAATTCTTCGATCTTTACGGTCAGGGGGGCGGAGATTTCGTAGCCCAGCTTGCAGGTAACCGTATAGGTGCCCACATTCTTGATAGGATCGGAAATCACGATCTTCCGCTTATCCAGATTGATGCCGGTGGAGGCTTTCAGCGCGTCGGCAATTTCCTGATTGGTCACAGAGCCAAACAGACGCCCTGCTCCGCCGCCCTTTGCCTTGACCACCAAGGTCATCTCCCGCAGCTTCCGGGAGGTTTCCAATGCCTCGGCACGCTCCTTGGCTGCCTTCTCCGCGGCGGCCTTATCGTTCATATTCTTGGTATTGACCGCATCGGCAGTGGCCTCAATGGCGATCTTCCGGGGCAGCATATAATTTCTGGCGTAGCCGTCGGAAACCTCCAAAAGCTGACCCTTCTTACCCTTGCCCTTAACATCCTGCAACAAAATCACTTTCATACGGCTGTTTCTCCTTTATCGTCGTCATAGTACTTATCAATGCTTTGCACCAGTGCGTCCAAAGCGTCCTTTACCGTGGTATCCTTTAGCTGGGCACCGGCAGTGGCAGTATTACCGCCGCCGCCCAAGGGCTCCAGGATCATCTGCACATTGGCTTCACCGATGGAGCGGGCAGAGATAAACACACGGTCTTCATCCGGGTACAGCACAAAGGATGCGCTGATGCCGGAAATATTCAATAGCTCGTCAGCCGCCTGTGCAGCCAACGCCCGGGAAGTGCCGGCATTCAGAGCCGCAATGGCGATCTCCTGCCGGTACAGGCGGGCGGATTTGATGATCTGATATTTTGCCATGGTATCCTGGAAGTCGTTTTGCAGCAGCTTTTTGACCTCCACAGTATCCGCGCCTAACTGGCGCAGGTAGGCGGCAGCCTCAAAGGTACGCTCGCCGGTACGGACATTAAAGCTCTTGGTATCTAAGAAAATACCCGCCATCAGGGATTTTGCCTCAATGGGCAGAACATCCTTCTTTTCCACAGCGTACTGCATCAGCTCTGTCACCAGCTCCGAGGCAGAGGATGCATAGGGCTCGTGCAGATTCACCACCACGGGGGTGATATAGTCTGCCGCACGGCGGTGATGGTCGATGACGCAAACGCTGGTAATGGCTTCCAGAAGATGCTTGCTCTCCACCTGGTCAGGACGGTTGGTATCCACCACCACCAGCAAGCTGCGATTATCACAGCGAACCAGTGCCTCCTGTGCGGAAATGAAAGCATTCTGATACTCGGGAACCTCTACAAGCTGCTCGATCAGCCTTGCGGCTGCATTTTCCTCCATATCCAGCACGATATGGGCTTCCTTGCCCTTCTTCCGGCACAAGCAGCGCACACCCACTGCCGCACCTACGGCATCCAGGTCGGCATTCTTGTGCCCCATAATGAACACCTGACTGCTCTGACCGATCAGCTCCATCAAAGAGCCGGCAGTGATCCGGGAACGCACCTTGCTGCGGTGGTCAGCTTCCTTGTTTCTGCCGCCGTAGAAGTTAAAATTCAGCCAATCCTTGACTACCGCCTGATCGCCGCCCCGGCTAAGCGCCATCTCAATGGAGAGGGCGGCAAATTCGTAGCCCTCCTCATAGCTCTCCGCGTCCACGCCCAAGCCAAAGGAAATAGATGCAGGCAGACCGGAGGGGCTGGTGATCTCGTGCACCTGCTCCAGCAGGCTGAATTTATTGTCGATCATATGCTTCAGATCCCGCTTTTCAAAAATCAGCAGGAAACGGTTCTTTTCCAGCCGGCGCAAAAGTCCGCCGTACTGGCTCGTCCACTCGGTGATCACATCGTTGATCTTCGCGTGTAAGCCGGATATGGCACCCTCGGACAGGTTCTTGGTCAGCTCCTCATAGTTATCCACCAAAATGATGGAAACAATGGGGCGGGAACGGATATACTCATCCCGAACCTGATAAAGCTCTGTCAGATCCGTCAAATACAGCACACCCAGGCGGGTCGCCTTGGGATCGTTGGCAAAGATGGTCGTGCCGTAAACACGGTAGCGGCGGCGCTGCAGCTTTACATCGTAGGGGTACTGAGTCTTCCCCTCTGCCATCCAGTCGGTGGAAAAGCCGGGCAGTACCTCACTGACCATACGGTCTTTCATAAAGTCCCGGTAGCCGGTCAAATGGGTAAATTCATCGTTGGCATATACGATCACATTGTCTTCCAAACGAATGGTCACCATAGGAAAGGGCGGCTGAGAGCCGTCGGCAGCGGTAATATTTTCCAAGGATTTATGAATATACCTTTGCAGCTCCTGGCGGCGATAGTTCCTGTTTATGATATACAGCACCAGTACCAGCGCGATCACCACAAACTCGATCACCGCAAGAAGATAATACTCAAACAAGATGGCAGCCACAGCAAACGCCGCCAGCAGGGCAAAAAACAGTCCCACACTGGGCCACAGCCGCCTTCCAAGCCTTTTATTCATTCCTCTTTCTCCTTAAAAAGCGTACAGTTTCCATAGTATCCCACTATTCTGTTCATTATAGCAAAGGAATTCCTCCGGCGCAACTATCTTTTCACTATTTTTTGCATTTTCCTGTCTGTATGTCCTTTCCATCCCCGCAAAAGACACGCAAGTTATTGTTTATCTTATTAACCGTAGGGGCCGATGCCCACATCGGCCCTAACAAAAAAGCCCTCAATAGGGCCGATGTGGGCATCGGCCCCTACGAATACGTTAAATAAAGCTAGTAAGATAAATTCCAATTTGCGGAACGGTGTCAAAAGAAGCAGAAAAAATTTGTGTATACAAACGGGAAATTTTGTGGTATACTGTTTTATGAAGCAGTACGGAGGGTGAGTCCGGCTGCACAGCTAAACATACATAAACGCGGGCGTTTTTGCACAACCTGAGGCGATGCGGGGCCAAAATGGGTGCAAGCGGCTGCCTGCTTTTTTGTTGCCTTTTTACCCATATTACGAAAGGAGAATTGATTTTACTTGGCACAAAAATTAAAAATTATCCCCTTAGGCGGATTGGACGAGATCGGTAAAAATATGACCGTTTTAGAATACGGCAAGGATATGATCGTGGTGGATTGCGGCGTTGGTTTTCCCGATGAGGATATGTACGGCGTTGACCTTGTGATCCCCGATTTTACCTATCTGACCCAAAACGCAAAGCACATCCGGGGTATGTTCATCACCCACGGTCACGAAGACCATATTGGTTCCATCCCCTACTGTATGCAGCAGATAAATTGCCCCATCCACGGCACAGCTATGACCAACGGCTTGATCCGCCTGAAATTAGAGGAGCACCGGCTCACCGAACAGGTCAAGCTCATTACCCATAAGCCCGGCGATGTAGTAAAGGCCGGCTGCTTTACTGTGGAATTTATCCATGTCAACCACTCCATTGCCGATGCCGTGGCACTTGCGATCCACACCCCCATCGGCACTGTGGTGATGACCGGTGACTTTAAGATCGACCCCACTGCCAAGGACGGTATGACCGACCTGGCAAGATTGGGAGAGCTGGGCAATCAGGGTGTGCTGGCACTGCTGTGTGATTCCACCAATGTTGACCGCCAGGGCTACACCCCCAGTGAAAGCTTGGTTGCGGAAAGCCTTGACCGGCAGTTCAAAAACTGCAATGAGCGGATCATTGTCACCACCTTTGCCTCCAATATGCACCGCATTCAGTCCATTTTGGCAACTGCCCACCGCTACGGCAGAAAGGTCGCCGTCACCGGGCGGAGTATGGAAAATATGCTGAAAGTAGCGCAGGAATTGGGCTATATCAAGGTGCCCGCAGGTACGATCGTTGAGCTGGGTGCTGTCAAGAGCCTGCCCAAAAACAAGGTGGTCATCGTTTCCACCGGCTCCCAGGGTGAGAATATGTCTGCCCTGTACCGAATGGCATTTTCCACCCACAAGCAGATCGATATTGTCGCCGGTGACCGGATCATCATTTCCGCCTCTGCCATTCCCGGCAATGAAAAGGCGGTATCCAAGATCATCAATGAGCTGTACCGCAAGGGTGCGGATGTGGTTTATGAAAAGAGTGAGGGGCTCCATGTTTCCGGCCACGCCTGCCAGGAGGAGCTGAAAATTGTTCACGCCCTGTGTAAGCCCCGGTTCTTCATTCCTGTCCACGGCGAGCAGAAGCATTTGCAGCTTCACGGCCGGCTGGCAATGCAGATGGGTATGCAGCCCAAAAACATCTGCATCGGTGAGATCGGCAGTGTCATCGAGCTGACCGCCAAGCACTGCAAGCTAAATGGCACCGTCACCGCCGGCAAGGTTTTTGTGGACGGCACCGGCGTCGGTGATGTGGGCGCGGTAGTGCTGCGGGACAGAAAGCACCTGGCACAGGACGGTATGATCGTGGTGTGCGTCAATATCAGCTCTCAGGACGGCGGCGTGATCAGCGGCCCGGATATCATCACCCGCGGTTTTATCTACGTCAAGGAATCTGAGGAGCTGATGGAGGAGCTGAAAAGTGTGGCGACGGAGGCTATTGACCGCTGTCAGCGCAAGCACATCCGGGATTATTCCTCTATTAAATCCGCTATCAAAAACGACTTGAGCGGTTACCTGTTTAAGACTACCAAACGCAATCCTATGATTTTGCCCGTCATTATGGAAGTGTAAAAAATATTCAGCCGGTTTCATCTGAAACCGGCTGATTTTTGTAGAAGAAAACTATTTCCCGGGTTATTGACCGTGAAACACCTGAGCCGCATACGGATCCCGGCATTGCAGGTATTGCTTTTTTTACAGTTTTTCTCGTTTTTTGTAGGTTGATTGGTATACAAGTGTGTGGTATCGTTTTTATATCAAACGTTGCGAGGTAGGATGAATGAAAACGATGCTGATAGCCGCTGGGTCTGAGATCATTACGGAAGAGCTGGCGCGGGTATTTCAAAGCACATACCAGGTTTATACCTGCAGCCGGGGCGATGATGCTTTGCAGATATTGCGGGAGATAAGGCCGGACGTGCTAATCATCAATTTGTCACTGCCGCACATCACCGGGCTGGAAATATTGCAGCAGACGGACTACACGCCGCCGGCGATCCTGGCAATGACCAGCTATCTGTCGGATCACATCACACAGGAGGCTCAGGCTGCTGGTGTCAAAGCGCTGATCCGGCTGCCCTGCACCATGAAACACATTGTAACCAGCATAGGAAAAATAATACTAATACCTAATTAAATGAATACTAAGATTTCCGAGGATGAATTGCTTTCCAAAAGGCAGATGACGCAGATGGGCTGACGCCCATCAAGGAAGATAACGCATTGGAAGGTAATTCAAACCGGAAAGATTGTCTGATTT
>JAFTTQ010000149.1 GCA_017466665.1 Oscillospiraceae bacterium | reverse complement strand
TTGAATGTTCGGAAGATGGCATCACATTTAAGCATATTCTTGTATGTCATATGTGGAATGGCAAAGGTACGATCCGTTTTGGCATTTATGAGTGTAGTCCCGAAAACTCATCATTCAAAGCAACATTCACAGATATGGACATTACGGAATGTAAATGGTTGGCACACGATGGTCAGCCACCAGATTCAGAGTAACAAATTCCAATATGTTAAGCAGATAAAGCCGGCACCCGAGGTGGGTGCCGGCTTTTGTTTCAAGATTATTCTGTTTTCGTAAGGCACACAATAGATTCTATATGGGCGCATCTTGGGAACAAATCTGCCGCTTGGGCGTTTTTGACGGCGTAGCCTCGCTCTTTCAGCAGTGCCACATCCCGGGCAAGGGTTGCCGGGTCGCAGGACACATAGACAATTCTCCGGGGCGCAAAACGGCAGAGCGCCTCGATGGCATCGGCGTTTAGACCCTTTCTGGGGGGATCGACCACCACCACATCGGCACGGATGCCCTTTTCCTCTAACTCCAGCGCCGCTTTTCCCGCATCGCCGCGGATAAACTCCGCGTTTTCGATGCCGTTGCGGCGGGCATTTTCCTCCGCATCCCGGACAGCCTGCTCTACAACCTCTACGCCAATGACCCGTCCTGCCGCCTTGGCCATTGCCAAAGTGATGGTGCCAACGCCGCAGTAAAGGTCTAAAACCGTATCCTTTTTGGTGATTTCCGCCTGAGAGATCGCCGCTTCATATAGTCTTTCTGCCTGATGGTGATTGACCTGATAAAAAGACCGGGGGGAAAGCCGGAATTTCAGCCCGCAAAGGGTATCTTCGATATATCCCGGGCCATAAAGGGTGATAAATTCATCCCCCAGCACCGCATTTCCCGCCTTCGTATTCACAGACAGCACCAATGTGGCAAATCCAGGCACTTTTTTAAGCCTTTCAATAAGCGCCTCCACCCGGGGCAGCTTTCGACCGTTGACCGCCAGGCACACCAGCACCTCTTTTGACACCGCACCTCGCCGGACATAAATGTGCCGCAGTAGTCCTTTGCCTGTGGTCTCATCATAGACCGTTACCCGATATTGGTTTACATAATCTATAATCAAGTCCTTAACCTGATCCATTTCCGGGGGTAAAATCAGGCATTTTTCATTTTCCACCACCTGATGGGTACCAGCCTTAAAAAAGCCGGCATAGGCTCTCCCCTTTTTGATAGATACGGGGTATTGGGCTTTATTTCGGTAGCTGTAGCAAGTCGGGGCAGACAAAATCGGCACATTTTGAAGGCTCTCACCGCCGATGCGGCAGAGCGCCTGCCGGATACGGTCAGCTTTTAGAGCCGTTTCTTCTTCGTAATCCATATGCCAAAAATCACAGCCGCCACAAAGCTTGGCAACTGGACACTCCCGGTTTACCCGATGGGGGGATTTTTCCAGTATCTCCGTAATCTTACCGGCAGCCCAGGTCTTTCCCACCTTTTCAATGCGGATACGGCACTTTTCGCCCCGAATGGCATTGGGCACAAAGACCGCGCAGCCTTCGATTTTGGCAATCCCCTGCCCCTCGGCAGTATAGTCGCAAATGGTGGCTTCGTAAATTCCGTTCTTCTCCAGCATTAAGCTTCCTCCAAAATGGTCTCCATAATATGCCGCTGGGGCTTCATTCCCATTTTTTCATAAAAAGCCACCGCACCGGCATTATCGCTCCACACGTGAAGTGTCAAATTGTGGCAGCCCTCCTCACGGGCATAGTTACAAACATATTCATAAAGTGCCTTGCCGATGCCCTGCCCCCGGGCGCTTTTGTCCACACACAGGTCCTCTAAAAACATTTCCTTGCGGTCTTTCATTACAGGATGCTGATGAAACACTTTCATTTCGCAAAAGCTGTAACCCAGCACTTTCTCTCCCTCTACCGCCACAAAAGTGGGCGTTTCCGGATTTGCCAAGCGGTCAAGCACCTGAGATGCGCCGTATTTTTGGGCGTGAGATTGGAAAATATCCGGCCGCAGGTCATAATGCACCTTTCCGATCTGCTCCAAAAGCTTCAGGATCGCCATTGTATCTTCCGGCTTTGCAAAACGAATTTCCATAACCGCACCTCCTGTTTTTTTCTCAGTATAGCACAAAATATTTCCTTCGTAAATACAGAAAAAGCCCTCCGTTGGAGGGCTTTTTCTATTATGCCGCCATAAAGTCTGCGTATTCGGTAATAGGATAAGGCGTGGGGTTGTAATCATACTTGCTGCTATATGAGCCACCGCCGGTCATATTTCCAAATACCTGGCCCCAGCCGCCGTAATAATTCAGATATTCCCGGAAATCATTATAGTGGTTATGGGTATAAAATACATAGATTTCATTGGCTTCAAAAATGCCGTTTTTGTTTTCATCTTCTCGGGTATAAACCAACCGAGCAGCGCCGCGGCTGATGCTATAGCCGTCATTATAATACTCCGGATCATAACCGGGAGTTGTGGTGCCGGTGGTGCCGATGTCCATTTCGTAATACTGCAGTTTACCTCCACAGCCGGAAATATCCGGCAACTCCGGCTCGTAGGGATATCTACTGGTACTTCCGCTAAATTCACTGTGATTTACCCGTAAATACGCGCCCCAAATGCTGGATGTGGGCTTTGTTTTCTTGCTGGTGGTATAGTTTGCGGGCATACTGCCATTGGTACCGCCAAAGGCATACATATATGCCGCCACCTCTTCCAAGGTGATATAGCCGCCGCCCTCGTAAATCCGCAGTACCTCATTTCCGTAGCTGTCCACCACAATATATGTATTGCCGTTATCGGTATAGCTGGCAGAAGTATTGCGAACATACTTACCATCTATCTGGGGGCGGTCGTCCGCTTCTTGGGCATACTGACCGGGTACATTCAAATCACCGGATAGTAGTCCGTGGTCGGAGCGAAACTGGGCATTCGTCCAGCAGCAAGCAGGTGTATAATTGTCATAAAACGCTGTTTTATCTACATTTTTGTACGGATCCTCTTCTGCACACTGATGGCTATCTGCAGGAGGTTCTGTTGTATCGCCTGTAGGTTCTGTGGGTGTGCCGGTAGGTTCTGTTACCGCCGCAGAAGGTTCTGCAGGCAAGAAATCCTGGATATAGGCGCAGGCATTAAAGCTGAGCAGCAGTGCCAAAATAAGCGCAAGAAAACGAAGCTTCATATAATTTCTTTCTCCTAAAAAATGTCGAAAACAGTATACGCTTTTTGCAGAATAAAGTCAATCTGTGTCGTATTTTGGCAAAAAAGGCACTGCTTCCGCAGTGCCTTTTTATTACCTTATTCGGCAGTGCCTTCCATTTCCTTTAGGGCATCCTTACGGCTGAAGTTTGCACGGCCCTTCTCATCAAAGCCCATGAACTTAACCCAAGTCATATCGCCCAGGTTCAGCACATCCTCAACCTTCTCAACGCGGCGGTTCTCCAGCTTGGAGATGTGAACCATACCGTCGTGGCCGGGAGCGATCTCAACAAATGCGCCGATGGGCAGGATGCGGACAACCTTTCCGTAGTAAAGCTTGCCTACCTCGGGAACAAAGCAGATGTCATCCACCATCTTCTTGGCAGCGTAAGCTGCTGCGGAGTCAACAGCAGAGATAAATACGGAGCCATCGTCCTCGATGTCCACCTTAGCACCGGTGTCAGCACAGATCTTCTGAATGGTCTTGCCGCCGGAGCCGATAACCTCACGGATCTTATCCACGGGGATCTTCAGGCTGATCATCTTAGGTGCAAACTCGGAAACCTCAGCGCGAGGTGCGGGAATTGCAGGCAGCATACACTCGTCCAGAATGACAAGGCGAGCCTTGCGGCAGCGCTCCAGAGCGTCTGCAATGATCTCCATCGTCAGGCCCTTGTTCTTCAGGTCCATCTGGATAGCGGTAATACCCTCGGTAGTACCGGCAACCTTGAAGTCCATTTCGCCGTGGAAGTCCTCAACACCCTGGATATCGGTGAAGGTTCTCCACTCACCGGTCTCCTGATCGGAGATCAGACCGCAGGAAATGCCTGCGACGGGACGGCGTATGGGCACACCGGCGTCCATCAGAGCCAGAGTAGAGCCGCATATGGAGCCCTGGGAGGTAGAGCCGTTGGAGGAAAGAACCTCACTGACCACACGAATGGCGTAGGGGA
>JAFTTQ010000148.1 GCA_017466665.1 Oscillospiraceae bacterium | reverse complement strand
CGTAGATCTGATCTATCAATCCGGCTTCGCAGGTATGCGCTATTCCATCTCCAACACCGCTGAGTATGGCGATTATGTGACGGGTCCCAAGCTCATCACCGAGGAGACCAAGAAGACCATGAAGAAGATCCTCAGCGATATCCAGGACGGTACCTTTGCCAAGGAATTCCTGCTGGATATGTCCAGTGCAGGTGCCCAGGTTCACTTCAACGCCATGCGCCGCAAGGCCGCCGAGCACCCCTCCGAAGTGGTGGATGCCGAGATCCGCAAGCTCTACAGCTGGAGTGACGAGGACAAGCTCATCAACAACTGATCGGGAGGGATCGCTATGCGTAAGGAAAATGTGGTGGACGGCGTACACAATGCGCCCCATCGGAGCCTCTTCCACGCTCTGGGTTTGACCGACGAGGAGCAGCATCGCCCTCTGATCGGCATTGTCAGCTCCTACAACGAGATCGTGCCGGGTCACCTGAATCTGGACAAGATCGTAGATGCCGTGAAAATCGGTGTAGCAATGGCCGGTGGCACGCCCATCGTATTTCCGGCGATTGCGGTTTGCGACGGCATTGCCATGGGACATACCGGCATGAAGTATTCCCTCGTCACCCGGGATCTGATCGCCGATTCCACCGAAGCAATGGCACTGGCTCACGGCTTTGACGGTCTTGTAATGGTTCCGAACTGCGATAAAAATGTTCCGGGATTACTGATGGCAGCAGCCAGAGTAAATATCCCTACCGTGTTCGTCAGCGGCGGCCCCATGCTGGCAGGCCGGGTAGAAGGCAAGAAAACCAGCCTTTCCAGTATGTTTGAGGCTGTGGGTGCCTACGCAGCAGGCAGGATCACGGACGAAAAACTCAAAGAATACGAGTGCAAGACCTGCCCCACCTGCGGTTCCTGCTCCGGTATGTACACCGCAAATTCCATGAACTGTCTGACAGAAGCTCTTGGTATGGGCTTGAAGGGCAACGGCACCATCCCTGCCGTTTACTCTGCCCGCATCGAGCTTGCCAAGCATACCGGAATGGCGGTGATGGAGCTGGTAAAAAAAGGCATCCGCCCCCGGGATATTATGACTGAGGATGCCCTTATGAACGCTCTGACCGTGGATATGGCACTGGGCTGCTCCACCAACTCCATGCTGCATCTGCCCGCCATTGCCCACGAGTGCGGTGTGGAGCTGAATTTGGATATTGCCAACGAAATGAGCGCCAAAACACCCAATCTGTGTCACCTTGCTCCCGCAGGCAGAACCTATATGGAGGATCTGGATGAGGCTGGCGGTGTGTACGCAGTAATGAACG
Organism: Oscillospiraceae bacterium; assembly: GCA_017466665.1. Classification (GTDB taxonomy): domain Bacteria; phylum Bacillota; class Clostridia; order Oscillospirales; family Oscillospiraceae; genus Faecousia. Next base: position 4,479 of record JAFTTQ010000148.1, on the reverse strand, counting down.
AGCTGAATAAAAAGGGACTGATCCACACGGATTGTATGACCGTAACCGGAAAGACCATCGGAGAAAATATCGCAGGCTGTGAAAATCTTGACCCGGAGGTAATCCGTCCCATCGAAGATCCTTACAGCGAAACCGGCGGCATCGCTGTTCTCAAAGGCAACCTGGCACCGGAGGGCAGTGTAGTCAAGCGCAGTGCCGTTCTGCCGGAGATGCTGGTTCACGAAGGTCCGGCACGGGTCTTTGACTGTGAAGAGGATGCCCAGGCAGCCATCAACGCCGGCAAGATCGCAGCCGGTGATGTGGTGGTGATCCGTTATGAAGGCCCCAAGGGCGGTCCCGGTATGCGGGAAATGCTGAATCCCACCTCTGCGATTATGGGTATGGGATTGGGTAACTCTGTGGCTCTTATCACCGATGGCCGTTTCAGCGGTGCTACCCGTGGTGCCTGTGTTGGTCATGTGACCCCGGAGGCTGCTGCCGGCGGTATGATCGGTGTGGTGCAGGAAGGCGACCTCATCCGCATTGATATCCCCGCGAACACGATCGAATTAAAGGTGGATGGAGCGGTTTTGGCCGAGAGAATGAAAAACTTTGTCCCCAAGAAAAAAGAACTTTCCGGTTACCTGAAACGCTATGCGGCGCTGGTTTCCGGCGGTGCCACAGGAGCTATACTAAACTGATATGAATGAACTGAAAAACAAGCTGGAAACTCTATGTGTTTTCAGGCATATCCTTTCCGATGCGGTAATCGCCTCACTTTGTGCCTATTTGGAAGCGCCCACAAGCTCGGCGTACGCCGGGTTTGTATCGGAGCTTTACGGTGCAAACGGAGGTAATATCAGTGAGCATATCCGGGAGCTTTGCGAAAATAGCAGCAATGTATATGTGAGGACACTTGGAAAAGGCGGGAAAGCCCCGGATCACCTCTATTATTCCCTGATATCCGAACTGGATATCCTGCAGGAGGTGGCGGAGCTTACAAAGGCAAAGCTGTGCAGCCTATTGGAATACAAGGGTTTCTTGCCTGACTTTGTAAACACAAAGCTGCAACTCAAGGAGTTCTATCTTCACAGAGTGAACAGCATTGAAAAATTCGGCTATGGAATTTATGCAAAGAACCATATGTTTTATGTGGACGCTCAGGACAGGATCGTACCAGTCCATAACCCGGATCGGACGGAGCTCTCTCATTTGATCGATTACCAGCGGCAGCGGCAGATCATTGTTGACAACACGAAGGCACTGCTGGCTGGAAAGCCCGCGGCAAATATCCTGCTGTCCGGTGATGCCGGTACCGGCAAATCCTCCACGGTTAAGGCGGTTGCCAACGCACTGTGGCAGGATGGTCTGCGGATCATTGAGGTGCGTAAGGATCAGCTCCGTGCGATCCCGAAAATACTGGATGAATTGTCCGCCAATCCTCTGAAATTTGTGCTGTTTATCGATGATCTGTCTTTTGGGAAGGATGACGATAATTTCAATGCCCTGAAAGCGGTTTTGGAGGGTTCTGTAACAGCAAAGTCCTCCAATGTGGTAATTTATGCCACCAGCAACCGAAGACACATCATCAAGGAGAAATTTTCAGATCGGGAGGGTGACGATGTTCACCGCAATGACACCATGCAGGAGCTGATCTCCCTGTCTGAGCGATTTGGCATCCATGTCAGTTTTTCCAAGCCGAATAAAGAAACATTCCTGCGCATCGTGCATTATCTGGCAAAGGAAAATGGATTGGAAATACCGAAGGAAGAATTGGATGCCCACGCGGAACGGTTTGCGTTGGAACGGGGTGGAAGATCTGCCCGCCTTGCACGGCAAATTGTAGATAATCTGCTGTCCGAAAGGTAAAAAAGTAACATCATCTGCAAAGGAGAAAAATTATGACATACGAAATTCCTGTAATCCGAAATACAAATCCCAAACCCCGTCCCGATGAAGGCGCATTGGGGTTTGCCAAATATTTCACAGATCATATGTTTGTGATGGAATACGATGAGGGAAAAGGCTGGCATTCCTGGCGGGTAGAGCCTTATGCACCGTTTCTGATCGATCCTGCATCTTCTGTCCTGCACTACGCTCAGATGATGTTTGAGGGTATGAAAGCCTACCGCAAGCCGGATGGCAGTATTCAGTTGTTCCGTCCGGATATGAACATTGCCCGTATGAAAAACACCTGTGAGCGTATGTGTATGCCGGAGGTTCCGGGAGACCTGTTTATGGCAGGCCTTCAGGCAGTGATCGAAGCAGACAAGGATTGGGTTCCCTCCGGCAAAAATACCTCTATGTACATTCGTCCCTTTATGTTCGGTGACGAGATCTCCATGGCAGTGCTTCCGGCAAAGCACTACAAGTTTATGATCATTCTCAGTCCCACCGGGCCTTATTACGCAGCAAACAATGCCGGTCTGACCACTGCCCGTATCTATGTGCAGGATAAATACATTCGCGCAGCCCAGGGTGGTACCGGCTACGCCAAGGTTGGCGGTAACTACGGCGGTGCTATGCGGGCATCACTGGATGCCGCAAAGTATAACTGTAAGGATGTTCTGTGGCTGGACGCGGCTGAGCATAAATATGTGGAAGAGGTCGGCACCTCCAACGCCTTCTTTATGATTGGCGATGAGGTCATCACAGCACCGCTAAGCAGCGGCACGATCCTCCCCGGCATTACCCGCAATTCCGTTATTCAGCTTTTACAAAAATGGGGCGTAAAGGTGTCCGAACGCAAGCTTGCCATTGACGAAATCGTGGCAGCATCCAAAGACGGAACCTTGAAAGAGATTTTTGCCTCTGGTACGGCAGCCGTCATTTCTCCCATCGGTTGGCTGAATATCAACGGCGAGGATATGCAGGTAGCAGACGGCAAAGTTGGCCCAATTTCCCAAAAGCTATATGACAAGATCTATGGTATGCAGACCGGCACCGCAGAAGACGATATGGGCTGGACTTATCCGCTGGGATTCTGACAGATGCACAGCATGAACATCCGTAGTATCACTGGATAACTTTAAATGTAAAAAAACGCGATTTGATTTCAGATGGATAGCATCTTGCGAAAACACTAATTCTCTGCTATACTTAATACGAAAGGCGGCGAGAATATGGTGGAATTTCAAAAGAAAACTGAATATATTCTGATGAATAAAGACTGCTGTGTTCTCTCGTTTCTGTGTATCCGCAATGCGTATGATGAACCTACTTTTCAGGAGCTGCAGTGGTATGTGGATTACCGGCCTATCGGCTATAAGACACTGACCGGTTTTCTGGAGCGTCGGAAAGCGCCTAAGCACCGGGAGCACATTCAGCGTCTGCTGGAGCGTTTTGGCTGTGACGATTTGGAAGGCTTTCTCAATGTGACCCACGCTGTTTCTTTGAATGATACATTTTGGGTCAAACAGGCAGAAAGTGATATTTGCTGGAATCAGGTTTCTCTCTATCAAAACGAGTTCGACCAGCTCATTAGTGAGGCGGCTTTTGACGGCTCCGTCAGTAGCAGTGAGTTGTCTACAACTTCCCCAGAGTTCGGCACAGACGGTAACTACGCTAAATGCTGGGTTCGGGAAGATGAAGAGATTTTCCTCTATAAGACCGGCAGCAGTCGCTACGAGATTGAGCCGCTTTCTGAGTTTTTAGCATCTCAACTTGCAGCCGTCCTTTGTCCAAGCTATGTAGATTATGATTTGGATTTTTACCGTGGTAAGCTAATCAGTAAATGTCGTCTCTTTACTTCTGAAGAATATGGACTTGCCAAGGCTGCCGGTATTTTCACAGGCGAGCGTACAATTCCTGTGATGCTGGATTTCTTTGAAAAACTTGGTAGCGGCGATGCCTTCCGACGGATGTGTATTTTAGATGCTTTGATCCTTAACCCAGATCGCCATTACGGTAACTTCGGTGTACTGTTCAATACCGATACTATGGAGCCTGTTTCTATGTGTCCGGTGTTTGATAATAATCGCAGCCTTTTCCCGGATTTAGATCAGGAGCAACTGGATAACCCGGATTGGTATCTGCAAAAATGTAAGCCTATGATCGGAAAGGATTTCCTTGTGACCGCCCGTGGCCTTCTGACAGCAAAAATTCGATCCGATTTAAAAAACCTTGTTGGTTTTCGTTTCAGCCAGCACGAACGCATCACAGCCCCGCAAGAACGACTGGATGCCTTGAGCAAGATCGTAAACGCACAGATCAAAGCGATTATCGAATAGCATAATAATAGTAATAACGCACGCACTTTCAGAACGAAAGTGCGTGCGTTTTCATTGTATAAAGAAAACCACCGTCGATGTGCCGGTGGTTCCAAAAAGCTTTAGCTATACGTAGTCCCGCCGTAGCGGTGGCTCCCCTTGTCAGGGGAGCTGTCAGCCGGACAGGCTGACTGAGGGGTAGTCGTTTGTTTTTCTCTCCCTCAGTCTTTTGCTTCGCAAAATCCAGCTCCCTCATCAGAGGGAGCCGAAATCAATCGCCGTTTGCTTGTTT
>JAFTTQ010000147.1 GCA_017466665.1 Oscillospiraceae bacterium | reverse complement strand
TGCTAACACACGATAAACAATTGACAATTATGGTGTGCGCTTTGCGCACTATTTAAATTATTTTCAGAGAAAATACCTTAATTTTCAATTATCAATTGTCCATTGTCAATTGGCGCGTTAGCGCCGTAAATTCCAATTTATCTCAGCAGCACGCTGATCCCGTAGATCGCTGCCAAATGCAGGGGATAATACATATAAAACAGGTACTTTAATTTTGCCTTGCCACGCTGCCCATTATACAAAGCGATCAGGGGCAGTGCCAAAAGGGCAAACCATTGGATAAAACCATTCCAGATTGCAAGCATTGCCAGCACCCCGGCTGCCGCCATCAGCTTTTGTTCCTTAGTTTTTGCTATGTAGATCACCACCGGGAGCATCACGCCGAAAATGCCGTAGTCCACCCGGAAATCCGTGCCCGGCAGATCACCGGGCAGGAACACACAGATATAGCATACCCCAAAAAACACCAAGCCCATCAGGCACAGAGAAAGAAAATTCTTTTTCCTTTCCGCATAATCCATCGTATAGATCAGCAGCAGCGACATCGAAAAGGTTATCAAAATGCACTGATTCAGCGATTGCATAAACAGCAGGTACACGGTCTGACACAGCAGGCCAACCCCAAACACCGCAAAGAAATACCGAAATCGGCTTTTGGTATAGGTACAGCCCTCGGCGATCATCCAGGCAAAGACCGGCATTGCCAGACGTCCGAGCACACGCAGCAGGATCACATCCGGAACCAGCATCAGGCCGATATGATCGATGGTCATTGCCAGCATGGCAATGACTTTCAGAGTATTGCCGGACAGACCTAAGGTTTTCTGTTTTGTTTCCATCGCCGTACCCCTTTGGTTTTCTTTTCCATTACTATAAACGAGGGCACGAAAAATGTCAAATGCTTGTTTCTCGTATTACACGCTTACCTTCCATTTTGCCTTTCTTCCAGAAGCTTACCGTCGGTGGAAATGGTGACGATGCGGCAGGGTATAGACTTCCCGCTTGCCTCCAGCGCCCTTTTGACGGCAAATTCCAGTCCGCCGCAGCAGGGCACCTCCATCCGTACGACCGTAACAGAGCGAATATCGTTGTTCCTCAAAATCTCTGTCAGTTTCATGCTGTAATCCACGCTGTCCAGCTTGGGACAGCCAACCAGGGTGATATGCTCTTGAATGAAATCCTGATGGAAATTGCCGTAAGCATAGGCAGTGCAATCAGCCGCGATCAACAGCCTGCAGCCGTCAAACCAAGGTGCCCGGGTCGGCACCAGCTTGATCTGCACAGGCCACTGCCGAAGCTGGGATCCCACACTTACAGCTTCCAACCTTTTAGGTGTGACCGTTTTTGCTGCCGTGCCGGGGCATCCCCCTCCAGCATGGCCTTTCTCCCTCTTTGCCGCCATAACCGCTGCCTCATCATAAGCCGCAGCCTCCCGCTCCACAAAGGAAATGGCGCCTGTGGGACACGCCGGCAGGCAATCTCCCAGGCCGTCACAGTAATCATCCCGCAAAAGGGCTGCCTTTCCCTCAACCATACCGATAGCGCCTTCGTGACACGCCTTGGCACACAGTCCGCAGCCATTGCATTTTTCTCTGTCGATCTCAATGATTCTTCTCAGCATTTCAATCCCCTCTTCCCTTTTGTGCGTTGATGACCGCCATCATCTGCTCATACATCTCGTCCCCCACACACTTTCTGGCATGCTGGCACCACTGGACACAGCTTAAAGTATCATTGTATGCCACAAAGCCGCAATGCTCACAGGGCATTTCCGTATCGATGGAAAACAATTCAATGATTCTGCCGCACTGTGGGCAGACCTTCTCAATAATGGTCGGCGTTTTGGGCTTTGCCTGACATCCCTGCATAATCATAAACATACCTCCTCTTGACTTTCTGAAACTATTTTACTATACTAAGGCTATATGTGATGTTGGTTTTCCAACAAAAGGAGACGCTATGGAAAAATATTTTGAACTTTTGCTGACTGTGCCCCTGTTTCAGGGTGTTGACCGGCAGGAGCTTGGCTCCCTGCTGAATTGTCTGCAAGCCCGGGTCATCTCTGCCGAAAAAGGAATGCCGTTATTTTTGGAGGGAGATCCGGCAGGCTTTGTAGGGCTTGTGCTGGAGGGTGCGGTGCAGATCGTCCGGGACGACTACTATGGCACCCGCAGCGTCATCAGCCATGCGGCACAGGGAGAGCTGTTTGCGGAGACCTACGCCTGCAGCGGTAGCGAGGTAATGCCTGTCAGCGGCTATGCACTGACGCAATGTGAAATTATGCTGTTTTCCTGCCGGAAAATGCTGACGGTTTGTACCAATGCCTGCCGTTTTCACAATCAGCTTGTGAAGAATCTTTTGCAGGTGGTTGCGGAGAAAAACGTGAACCTGAGCCAAAAGATCCAGTTTATGTCCCAAAAGACCACTCGGCAAAAATTGATGGCGTACCTTTCCGATCAGGCTAAACGGGCAGCCTCCCCGGATTTCACCATTCCCTTTGACCGTCAGGCGTTGGCAGATTATTTAGGGGTGGAGCGCAGCGCAATGTCGGCAGAATTGGGAAAGCTGCAAAAGGACGGCATCCTCACCACCCAAGGCTCCCACTTCACCCTGCTGCAAAGCAGCTAAATAATTGTTGTGGTTATCACGCTATCAAAATTTTCTAAAGCTTCCGAAATATGTGTCATTCCGAGACCAGTGGCATCGGTCGATAGCTGACGACGGCCGCCGAGGAAGATATTGGGCACCGCAACAGAACCTGGTCGTGGGAATCTCCAGCGCATCGACATCTTGGAGATTGCCACGATGCCTACGGCATCTCGCAATGACACAGTAACTTGATAGCCACTGCGCCGATTGTTAGTAAGGTAAATTCCAATTTTTCACAGCAAAACACCGCAGTTGACGAACAGGCAGAAATGCACTAAAATAACATCACAAAATCCATCAAAAAGGAGGCTCCTTTATGGGAAACAAAATCTTTGAGCGGCGGACAAAGTCCGATAAGCCGGTGCTTGCCATTTGCTACGACTTTGACAAGACCCTCTCCCCCGACGATATGCAGGCTCAGGGCTATATCCAGTCCGTGGGCTATGATGTGGCAGATTTTTGGAAGGAGTCCAACGAACTGGCAGAAGACAATGATATGGACACCAACCTTGCCTATATGTACAAAATGATTGAGAAAGCACAGGGAAGGATGGTGGTGACCCGGGAAAAGCTGGCAGAGTACGGCTCCAAGGTCGGCCTGTTCCCCGGTGTGAACACCTGGTTTGAGCGGATCCGCCAATACGGCGCGAAGCACGGTGTGGTCGTGGAGCACTATATCATTTCCTCCGGCTTAAAGGAGATGATTGAAGGCACAGAGGTGTTCAAAAGCGGTGCATTTGAGCACGTTTACGCCAGCTCCTTCTATTACGACGAGTGGGGTGTGGCAAAATGGCCCGCTCAGGTGGTCAACTACACCGGCAAGACCCAGATTCTGTTTCGGATTATGAAGGGCGTTATGGACGTGAACGACTCCGCGGTCAACGATCATTTTGCCCCCGAGGATGTCCGCGTTCCCTTCCACAATATGGTCTACATCGGCGACAGTGATACGGATGTGCCCTGTATGAAGCTGGTCAACGACAACGGCGGCTATTCCATCGGCGTTTACAACGGTGAAAAAACCAAGGTCTATAAGATGGTTCGTGACGGCCGGATCAAGTACTACACCCCGGCAGACTACACCGAGGGCAGCGAACTGGATAAGCTGGTAAAAGCCATCATTGACCGCACCGCCACCAACGAAATTTTGCAGGAAAAATACTTTGAATGCAAGAAGGAATATCTGGCCGCTGACCGGGAGAGCGGCGAGGATGCGCAGAAGCGGACCGACCTGATCATTGCCTTGGAAAACAGCCACAGCTTTGCCAAGACCCATTCTCTTATCAGTCAGCTCCAGCATTGCAAGACCTGGACTGAGAGCGATATGGAAAGTCTGTTCGAGATCGCTGTGAACAACAGCCAGGTTCGGTATATTCTGACTGACCCGGATGTGAAAGCCTTCTATGAAACACTTTTGGCAGGACAGGAGCAGCTTTCCGTAGACGGACAGGCTGTTCAGAAAATTTTGACTGAGGGGTAAGCTATGAGTAGAATTATGACCTGTTCCCACAAGATGTTTGATCCCCTGAACCCGGAGGTCGAGCTGATCGACATCAAGGATATTGCCCACAGCCTTTCCATGCTGTGCCGTGCCAACGGGCACTTTCGGAGCTTTTATTCCGTGGGAATGCACTGCGTGAACTGCGCCAAGGAGGCCATTGCCCGGGGTTACAGCCGCAAGGTACAGCTTGCCTGCCTGCTGCATGACGGCAGTGAGGCATACCTTTCCGATGTGACCCGCCCTGTTAAGGAGGAGATCCCCCGGTATAGGGAGATCGAAGATCCGCTGCAGGCTGTGATCTGGAAGAAATTTTTAGGGGAAGGGCTCACCGGGGAAGAAGAAAGGCTTGTTTTCGGGATCGATGACGATATTTTGGAAAACGAGTTCCCTGCCCTGATGGGGGCAAAATTGAAGGAAACCGTTCCCGCTCTGCAATCAACGCCCCAGTTTCAGTTTGAAGGCTTTCAAAAAACCGAGGAAGAATTTCTCAGCCTGTTCCATAGCCTTTCCAATCCCTGAGTCAGGATCGCCGGCTAAGCCGGCGGCTTGATCAAGCCCTATAAGGGCATAGTACTGGCAGACATCTAAAGATGTGCTGAAAATTCTTTCATATGCATTTTTTGCCCTGCTGCTCGTAAACAAGCAAACGGCGATTGATTTCGGCTCCCTCTGATGAGGGAGCTGGATTTTGCGAAGCAAAAGACTGAGGGAGAGAAAAACAAACGACTACCCCTCAGTCAGCCTGTCCGGCTGACAGCTCCCCTGACAAGGG
>JAFTTQ010000146.1 GCA_017466665.1 Oscillospiraceae bacterium | reverse complement strand
CCCTTGTCAGGGGAGCTGTCAGCCGGACAGGCTGACTGAGGGGTAGTCGTTTGTTTTTCTCTCCCTCAGTCTTTTGCTTCGCAAAATCCAGCTCCCTCATCAGAGGGAGCCGAAATCAATCGCCGTTTGCTTGTTTACGAGTAGCAGGGCAAAAAAATGCAAATGAAAGAATTTTCAGCACATCTTTAGATGTCTGCCAGTACTATGCCCTTATAGGGCTTAATCAAGCCGCCGGCTAAGCCTTCGGTCCTGACTATATAGGATTCTATTCATCGTCTGAATCGTCATCAAACGAATAATCATTTAATTCTTCAAAGTCAAGAAAATCCGCTAATGTCATATTAAAGGCAAGGGCAATCTTATGGAGTGTTTTCACTCTGGGATTTTTTGTCAATCCTCTCACGATATTATCCAAAGTAGATTGTTTTACATCGCTCATAACAGCAAGCTTATTAATTGCAATTTCCCTTTCTTTGCATAGCTTGCGAATTCTCTTTACATAGATTGCTGAATACTCCATACTCATTCCCTCACCATCATTATTACCCATTTGCGGGTTAATATGATGATAACAACAGAAATAAGCGGCATTACCCGAATACGGGTTGACATCTAAAATATTTTCTCATATAATAACCCATATATAGGTAACTAGCGTGAGAGTATGGATGGCAAATGTTGTTTCTTTATTGGTCATAGGGAGGCGGATGAGAGGTTGCTTCCCAAACTGGAATCGGTGATTGATCGGTTGATCACCGAGGAAAATGTTCGATATTTTTATGTTGGCGGGTATCGAATAACAAAACAACAGAAATAACCCACGCACTTTCAGAACGAAAGTGCGTGCGTTTTCTTTATTCGGTTTCCTCAATGCCGTCTATCAGCGCATCATAGGATGTGTTTAGTGCCTTACGGATGGCACGGAGTTGACTGGCTTGAATATGCTGTACACATCGTTCGATTTTAACAAGGCATTCCCTTGTCATATCGCATCCATCAATCTGAAGCATTCTAACCAAATCTGTTTGTCCAAGACCCTTCTCTTTCCTGATTTTGCGGATATTTTCGCCAATCCGATTATCTTGCTTAATTTTTTGCTCCATAAAGCTAACCCTCCTTTGGACTTAAATTGGTCCAACTGGGTTTATTTTATGAATTAATTATGATACAATGGGACTGAAACGGGTCCACTTGCGCTATTTTACAGATATGGTGATGGATATGATGAAAAGTTGTTTCTTTATAGGACACAGGGAGGCTGATGAATGGTTGTTCCCCAGACTGGAACAGACCATCGATCAACTGATTGAGGAAGAAAATGTTCGATATTTCTATGTTGGCGGGTATGGAGGCTTTGACAGGATCGCCGCTGCAGCAGTAAAGAAAGCAAAGCAGCGACACCCGGATGTTACCCTTATGCGGGTGTTACCTTACCATCCCGCTGAGCGTCCTGTTGATACACCCTTTGGTTACGACGGCACATATTACCCGGAGGGACTGGAGAAAACGCCAAGACCCTATGCTATCGTTAAGGCAAACCAGCTTATGGTAGATAGCTGCGACTGGATGGTTTGTTATGTGCGTCACGGAGCCAGTAATTCCAAAAAGCTGTTGGAGTACGCCCAGCGGCGGGAGAAAAAAGGATTTCTCCAAATAACAAATATTTGTGAAGGAGAGGAAATTTGCAAATGAAAAAGAAAATTCTGTTGACGATTGGCATTGTCTGCTTAGTGCTTGTAATGGTGTTTGGAATCTGGCGGTATATCACGGTTCAAAACCGCAGGAATGATCCCCATTGGCAGATCGTTGAGCAGATATACAAGATAGAAAATGCCCTGAAAGAAGTAGATGTAGTCTATGAACGAGATTCTATCACCAAGATTACACCCTTTTCCTATACTGATTCCGAAGGGAACATCATTACTTATTTTTGCTGCCAGACAACCTATATTTCAAACGAGTCCAGGAAACACACAGGTCTCAATAACAATGTGATCGGTATGGTGATAGACTTAACACAGATCAAAAACAGGCGAGAATGTAAAGTAAATGAGTATGATGCTTTCCTATGCGAGATGGGCGATCATACCTATCTTTGCTGGACCCTATCTCCGGAAATTAGCTGCGTAATTTCGTACTGCGCGGATGCTGTTGTGGAAACCGATATCCTACGGATGGCTGAAAGTGTTCTGATACCCGAAGATTAACAGCAGATTTTTTGTTACTTAGCAAAAATGCAATTTTATTAGCAAACTGCGCAAAAAACATTCGAATCCATTTGAGAAGTCCGTAAGAGCTGGGGCTTCTCAGTGGATTCTAACGAAATTAAATAATGGGACGAAAAGTTATAAAAACACCGTGATTTACGGTGAAATCACGGTGTTTGGCACCCCCGGCGAGACTCGGACTCACTACCTTGCGCTTAGGAGGCGCACGCTCTATCCAGGTGAGCTACGGGGGCGTATCTATGAAATTGACCTGAAAGGAATACCCTCTTCTGATTCTTAGGAGGCGCACGCTCTATCCAGGTGAGCTACGGGGGCATACATATGGAATTGGTCTAAAAGGAACAGCCTCGTCTAAGGCTTAAAAAACGGCAGCTCCACGCAACTGAGCTACGGGGGCATAGGCAAGTAATATTGTACTCAAAAAAAGATGCGCTGTCAACCAAAACCCGGCACATTTTTTATTCATTCCATCATATACTGTCAGGAATGAAACAAATAAGGGGTGATAAGCGGTGACAGAAATCAACATCTCCAATCTGGATTTTGAGGCGCTGATGTATGAGGAGGACAGCGGCTGCCCCAGCCAGCGATGATAAAATACAGTCGTGTCGGATCTACTGCCGGCACGACTTTTTTGTTTGCTTTTCAGCATCCGTTCAGGCATATATGCTATTGTACCTCTGTCAGGAGGGAAGCTATGGCATATCAGAACACATTCAAACGCTACGAACTGAAATACCTGCTCACCGAAACGCAAAAGCGTATCATTATGGATGCAATGCAGGCGTATATGGCACTGGACAAGTACGGCAGGACAGTCATCCGAAACCTGTATTTTGATACAACCAGCTTTCGGCTCATCCGTCACTCTATGGAAAAGCCGGTCTACAAGGAAAAACTCCGTATACGAAGCTACGGGGTGATCCCCGAGGACGGGCAATGCTTTGTCGAGCTGAAAAAGAAATATGACCACATCGTCTACAAGCGCCGTCTAACTATGCCCCAGAACGATGCGCTGCGCTGGCTTGCGGGAGATCATTCTCTCACTCCCGGCTGTCAAATCGGGCAGGAGATCGAATATTTCCGGGATTACTACGGAAGTCTGCATCCGACGGTGTTTTTAAGCTATGCGAGGCAGGCTTGGTACAGCTTTGATGGCAGTGATTTTCGGGTCACCTTTGATAACGAGATCCTATGCCGCCAGGACGGGCTTTCCCTATGCAACGAACCGGCTGGCTCTCCCCTGCTGCCTGAGGATATGACCTTAATGGAGATCAAAACCAGCGGCGGCATTCCCCTCTGGATGACCCATCTATTGACCCAAAACCATATTTACAAAACCTCTTATTCCAAATACGGAACTGCCTATGAAGGGCTGATTTTTCCACAATTACAAGGAGTGAACCGCAATGAAACTGTTTCAAGGAATTTTTGACACCGCAACGGTTACCACCATTTCGGTGGACAAATTTCTTTTATGCGTGGGCGTTGCCCTGGTCTGCGGCATTTTTCTCGCCCTCTGCTATGCCCACCGCACCCGCTACACCCGCAGCTTTTTGGCGACCTTAGCTATGCTGCCGGCGGTGGTATGCGTGGTGATTATGATGGTCAACGGCAATGTGGGTGCCGGTGTAGCCGTGGCCGGTGCTTTCAGCTTGGTGCGTTTTCGCTCTGTTCCCGGCACCGCCAAGGAGATCACCATGCTGTTTCTGGCTATGGGTGCGGGACTGATCGCCGGTATGGGCTATCTGGCTTATGCAGGATTATTCACCTTGATATTGGGCATCGTATCTCTTGTCTGGGCCCATCTGGACTTTGGCGCAAAGAAGAACACCGCCCTGTACAAGACCCTGAATATCACCATTCCCGAGGATCTGGATTACAGTCAGGTCTTTGACGGTATTCTAAAGCAATACACCACCAATTTTGAGCTGACCCGGGTGAAAACCACCAATATGGGTTCCCTCTTCCGCCTGACCTTTGATCTGACTATGAAAAAGGATGCAAACGAAAAAGAAATGATTGACGCGCTGCGCTGCCGAAACGGCAATTTAGAAATCACCGTTTCCAAGCAGGACAGTATGATCACGGAGCTTTGATATGAAAAAAACGATCATCATTTTATCCTTAAGCCTGGCACTTTTGCTCACAGGCTGTGGTGCAACGGAGCCTTTCCCCACGGATGGCAGCACTGAGCCTGCCACATCCGGCAGCACACCGGTAGAATACGCCCCAATCGATGTTACAAATCTGTTTTCTGACCGGGATTATGAAACAGACTATAAAAATGCCGCCCCCATTACTCTGCAGGACACTACCGCATCCGGCAGCGGCGTAAGCATCAACGGCAGCACCGTCACCATTACCCAGGAAGGCGCTTATCTCCTCTCCGGCAGCCTGACGGACGGTATGATCATCGTGGATACCGACTCAGAAACCAAGGTGCAGCTTATTCTGGACGGCGCAAGCATTCACTCAGAAACCAGCGCCCCCATTTACATCAAGCAGGCGGACAAGGTGTTCATCACCCTTGCCGAAGGCAGCACCAACAGCCTTTCCTGTGGGGAGAGCTACACCGCTATTGACGATAACAACATCGATGCCGCCATTTTCAGCAAGGACGACCTGACCCTCAATGGCACAGGTGCTTTGATGATCTCCTCCCCTGCCGGTCACGGCATCGTCAGTAAGGATGATCTGCGGATCACCGGCGGCAGCTACGATATCACTGCCGCGGGGCACGGTCTTGCGGGCAAGGATGCCGTAAGCATAGCAGCGGGCAGCTTTATCATCCAGTGCGGCAAGGACGGTATTCACGGCGAAAACGACGAGGATGCCACCCTTGGAAGCGTGTATATCGGCGGTGGCAGCTTTGATATCACCGCTGAGGGCGACGGCATCAGCACCGATGCCGCGATGCAGCTTGCAGGGGGAGAATATACTCTGCTTTGCGGCGGCGGCAGCGAATACGGCGAGGCGCACACCGACGATATGTTCGGTGGCGGCATGGGTGGAAGCCCCGGCGGTATGGGCGGCAGAGGTTACAGTTCTATGACACCTACCTCGACGGAAACAGACACTTCCGTCAGTGCCAAGGGACTAAAATCCACAGGCACTATGACGATCCTCGGCGGAAGCTACCATATAAACAGCGCCGATGATGCCGTTCACAGCAACAGCGATCTGACCGTTTCAGAGGGAACATTCCAAATCGCCACCGGTGATGACGGATTTCATGCAGACGATGCGCTCAGCATCATCGGCGGAACGATCGTAATAACCGAAAGCTATGAGGGCTTGGAGGGACTGACCATAGAGGTCAGCGGAGGCGACATTACCCTGAAAGCCAGCGACGACGGCTTAAATGCCGCAGGCGGCAATGACGAAAGCGGTTTTAGCGGCATGGGCGGCAGACCCGGCGGTATGGGCGGCTTCGGCGGTGATCAGTTTGGCAGCTCGTCAGACAGTTATATCGTGATTTCCGGTGGCCAGCTTACTGTGGACGCGGACGGTGACGGCATTGACTCCAACGGCGACCTGACCTTCTCCGGCGGCTACACCGTTGTGGAAGGCCCCACCAACAGCGGCAACGGCCCGCTGGATTACGGCGGAAGCGGCACGCTCTCAGGCGGCACCATTATCATTACCGGCTCCTCCGGGATGGCACAATCCTTAAATTCCACCGGCTCTCAGGGCGTATTCGCCATCAATGTAGGAAATTGCAGTGCCGGTACCCAGGTCACCATCTCTGACAGCAGCGGAGCTGAGCTCGTCAGCCTGACACCTCAAAAAATGTTTGGCTGCGTCATTGTCAGCACCCCGGAAATCCAAAAAGGAGAAAGCTACACCATTGATATCGGCACGGATTCCGGCACATTTGAAGCACAATAAGCATAAAAGGGGGTCGGCTCAAGCCGACCCCTTAAAACTGTTATTCACTCAGCAGTTTTCCCTCATCGTCAAAAAAATAGCTGCACGCATCCACTGTAACCTCCCCGGTCACCGCGATGCCGTTGCTGAGCATATAATAGATGCCCTCCTCTGTTTCCAGCCAGCCGGTACGCATTGCGCCGGTTTCAGAGAACCAGCGGTTTTTGCCGTTGATATTCTGCCAGCCTGTGGCGGCTGCGCCATCGGCCAGCAAATAGTAATCCACACCGTCATAGCAGAACCAGCCGGTTCTGGGCAGATTGTTTTCATAATAGTACCACTTGCCGCCGGTATACTGCCAGCCATTTGGCACAGTTTCGTCAACAGGCTGAACCATTCTGGCACTTTTAGACATCGCTGCCGGGATCGCATCTCCCACGGTAAGGCTGCTGCTTTCCACAAACACCCGCTTCATATTTTTCAGGATCATACCATCGGCATTATAGTGGTTCACAACGTCGCAATAGACGGAAAAGGTATAATTCCCGGCTGCCAAGCCGCTGATATCCACCTGGGCATTGACAGCTCTGTCCCCTAAATTCACTGTATTACTTTGGGTCAGAATCTCACTGCGCAGCGCAACATTTCCCTTCTCGTCGGTGATCTCCACCACCGCGTTATAGATGGAATTATGACTGCGGATCACGCCGGACAGCCAAAAATCCTCACCCTGAGCCACGTGCCGGGGTAACTCCAAATCGGTAGCTGTCAGATCCTCATACACAAACCAAACAGGCTTCACGGACTGGGCCGTGACGAAATATTCCCGGTTGTTTTCCTCCACCAGGTAGAACAGCACGCCCTCAGAATTCTGGCACAGGGCTGTGGCATAAAGCCGCTCGCCGGAGGCTACTGTGCGCACCACCTGCTGCGTTTCCCCAAGCTCCGGTGCTGTCAAAAGCGCCACAGGCTCCTGGGAGGCCACAAACAGGTCACAGGCATATGCCTCACAGCCGGCGATCCGATTGCCGCTGCCAAAGTGGATCATTCCCTCAAAGCTTGCCCAGCTATTATAATATTCGGCAAATTGAGCAATGGTACAGACCATCGCCTCACTGGGGTCAGCGCCATAAGGCGTGATAAAGCCCTCTGTATAGTACACATTACCGTTTAAAACTGCGTGGATGATGGTTACATGTCCATACAGGCTGCCCGCGGCAGTCTTTGTCCACTGAAAGCCTACCATAATATTATAGGCATCCTCAGTACCATAGCATGTGATCGTATTCAGTGCTTCTTCAATGGTGTAATCCTGAGCGGAATAGCACTCAGCAGAGTAACCCTCGCTGATCTGGTCGCTGACACGGAGCATATCGTACATATCATTACCGTTGTGGGTCACCGCTGTTTTGGTCACACCCAGATGATACAACTCCCAGCCAGCCATCACGCCACAGTAGCCATGAAGGCTTTCCCTGCCGGAAGAAGCAAGTGTCTTTCGATATGTAGTTCGGATCTGCTCACGGATACGCTGCTCCTCCGCGCTGGATGCCGCCGCTGCATTGACAGGCAGCAGGCAAACAAGCAGTACCGCAGATACCAGCATCGCAAGTATTTTTTTCAGCACGCGCCGCGCACTCCTTTCGCATACATGGATAGAATCCTCAAAACCGCAAATCGTGTGCATTATAGCACCAATGATTGTAAAAATCAATAGAATTATTACAAAGTTGTAATTATTCCATAATAATTTGTTTTCATTTGCGACACCTATATGGCGATTTCACCACAAAATCCGGGAAAGTTTTTTATAGTGACAAATTATAAAAACTGTGTTATACTATGTAAATCAAGAACAAAGCGAGGCAAAAACGATGTTTAACAGCTTATTTGATATGGACAAGCCCTTTTGGCGGTGGATGGGGAAAATCCCGGATATATGCCTGCTCTCCCTCTGCTGGTATTTGTGCTGCATTCCCATTATCACCATTATCCCCGCCTCCTGTGCCCTGTTTGATGCCGTCAGCCGGAATCTGATGATGGACGACAAGGGCTGCTACAAGCGGTTTTTCCGCTCCTTTGTGCGGGAACTGAAGCAGGGCATTCCCCTGACGATCCTGTGGCTGATTATCGGTTTTATCGCCTTTTACGGCAGCCAGATTATTATGGCTGCGGCTGAAGCCAATCCCGATTTCGGCGTGGTCGCCATTTTATATCTTGTTATCATGCTGATGACGGCTGGCTTTATCGGCTGGATCGTTCCGCTCCAATCCCGGTATAACCAAAAATTCTTCGGTTTGCATGTAAACGCTCTGCGGTTCTTTTTAGGACGGCTGCCGGGAACAGGACTGATCCTGCTGTCCACTGCCCTGGTTGTGGTTGCCGCTACCATCTCCCCCTACACCGCCTGGCTTTTGGTGCTTGCCCCCTGCCTGATCGCTATTTTCCATACAAAGCCGGTGGAAAAGGCATTTATGACCGCATTCCCTCAGGATTACGAGGACGGACTGCCGGTATACACTGAGCAGGACCGTGAGGCTGTCAGGGCTATCAAAAAGGCAAAGCAGGCCGAGGCAGAAGCCAGAGAAAATGACTATTAAAATCCACGGCCCGGTGCATCCGCACCGGGCAGTTTCTATCTAGGTGTAAATTATTGTTTAACGCATTAACCGTAGGGGCCGAT
>JAFTTQ010000145.1 GCA_017466665.1 Oscillospiraceae bacterium | reverse complement strand
GGGCTCGCCGCAGCGAGTGGCACGGCGTTAGCCGTGACGGAGGGAGAGAAATATCTTGATATCTCTTATTGTCTCTCCCCCAGTCACGCTGTTCGCGTGACAGCCCCCTCGTTAGAGGGGGCTTTTAAAGCGGTGCGCTGAACAATAATTTTCTGTACACAAAATTGCCCCATGTGGGGCGATTTTGTGCTTAAAAGGGGCATTCTCAATCTGCTTTTATCTATACAAATAAACTTGTTTGTATGGTTTGTACAAAAAACATAACGATCTGCTATGATGTATTTGGTGTATTTTCCTCGTTGACAAATGTGCGTCAGTGAAGTACAATAGGCACATCTTAAATGACTCGGAAAGACATAAGCATTTGAGATGAGGAAGCGGCTGCAACCGTGGCTGCATCTTTATATAATCCCTGAAAGGGAAATCAAATAACCCCTGATAAGGGAAGTAAAGGAGAAAGTGTTATGAAAAAGTTTTTTGCAATGATGTTGGCCGTTATGATGGTCGTTGGCTTGTTTGCCGGCTGCGGCGACAAGAATGCTGAGGGCGGCGATGCGATCCGCATTGGCCTGACCGGTCCTTTCACCGGTGATAACGCAGTTTACGGCAATGCTGTTAAGTGGGGCATGGAGGTTGCTGTGGAAGAGATCAACGCCAAGGGCGGCCTGCAGATCCAGTTTATGTCTGAAGACGACGTTTCCGACAACGAAAAGGCTAAGACCGCATACGCTACCCTGATGGATAAGAATATGCAGATCTTTGCCGGTGCTGTTACTACCGGCCCCTGCCTGACTCTGGCACCTATGACTGTCAATGACAATGTGTTTATGATGACTCCCTCCGGCTCCAATGAGGATATTCCCAAGGCCGGCGACAATGTTTACCAGATGTGCTTTACCGACCCCAACCAGGGTGCTGCCTCCGCTGAGCTGATCAACAGCCAGAAGCTGGGCACCAAGATCGGTATTCTGTACGATTCCACCACTGACTATTCCAACGGTATCAAGAAGAGCTTTGAGACTGCCGCCGTTACCCTGAATATGGAGATCGTTGCAACGACTTCCTTTGATGCCAACACCACCGACTATAAGACTCAGCTCCAGCAGCTCCAGAACGCTGGCTGTGATCTGGTGTTTATGCCTATCTATGCCGCACAGGCTGTTACCGTTCTGACCAACGCCAATGAAATGGGCTACAAGCCTGTATTCCTGGGCTGTGACGGTATGGACGGCGTGCTGACACAGGAGAACTTCGATACCTCCCTGGCAGAAGGCCTGATCATGATGACCCCCTATGCAGCCGATGATCCTGATCCCAAGAACGTTTCCTTCGTTGAAAAGTATAAGGCAAAGTCCGGCGGCGAAGCTCCCAACCAGTTTGCGGCTGACGGCTACGATGTTATTTACGCTATCTATGAGGGCTGTGTTGCCAAGGGCATTACCGGCAAGACCTCCAATGCTGATGCCTGCGCGGCGCTGAAGGAATACTTCGCGACTGCTACCTTCAATGGCCTGACCGGTCAGAATATGACCTGGGACGAAACCGGCATGGTTTCCAAGGTTCCCGCTGCTGTTGAGGTTAAGGACGGCAAGTACGTTTCCAAGTAATTCCATAAGGATTTTGGGATGGGGAGAACTCTCCCCATCCCAAAAAGTTATATTGACAGTATATATAATATTTTGTATAATATTAGCTCTATTGACAGCCTATGAGAGGTGCGCTCCGGGGCGCTTGTCATAGACTGTTAAACGAAGGAGAGAAATGAAATGGCAGTTTTGCAATACTTAATTAACGGCCTGAGCATTGGCTCAATTTATGCCATTATCGCTCTGGGCTATACCATGGTCTACGGCATTGCCAAAATGCTGAACTTTGCCCACGGCGATGTTATTATGGTAGGTGCCTATATATCCTACTGCGTGATGATCTATTTGAAGATGCCCCCTGTGGCGGCGATCCTGGCAGCCATCGTGGTATGCACGGTGCTGGGTGTGCTGATCGAGGCGCTGGCATACCGTCCTCTGCGGGGAACCTCCAGTTTGGCGGTTCTGATCACAGCCATCGGTGTCAGCTACTTCCTGCAAAATGCGGCACAGCTTATTTGGGGCGTTGCCCAGAAGACCTATTCCAGTGTGGTGGCGATGGAATCCATCCACCTGTTTGACGGCAAACTGCTGATCACCGGCGAGGTGATCGTGACTATTATCACTTCTGCCGTGGTAATGGTATGCCTGACTCTCTTTACCAGCAAGACCCGGATGGGCAAGGCAATGCGGGCTGTTTCCGAGGATCGGGATGCGGCGCAGCTTATGGGCATCAACGTGAACCGTACCATTGCGGTGACCTTTGCCATCGGCTCCGCTCTGGCAGCCATTGCCGGCGTGCTGCTGTGCTCCGCTTCACCGGCACTGAAGCCTACCACCGGCTCTATGCCCGGTATCCGTGCCTTTACCGCTGCTGTTTTTGGCGGCATTGGCTCCATTCCCGGCGCTATGCTGGGCGGCATCCTGCTGGGCGTGATCGAGGAGCTTTGCAAGGGCCTTATCTCAACGCAGTTTTCCGATGCCATCGTCTTTGGCGTGCTGATCGTCGTTCTGCTTGTCAAGCCTACCGGATTGATGGGCAAGCAGGTTCAGGAGAAGGTGTGAGGTGTGTGCTATGAAAAATACGATCAATTCTTTTTGGAGCAATAAAGCAAGACGCACCTCCTTTGTCACCTATGCTGTGGTGATCCTTGCGTTTATCGCAGTGCAGGTCTTCGATTCTATGGGTATGCTTTCCTATGCCATGCGGGGACAGCTTATCCCCATCTGCGTGTACATCGTTTTGGCGATCTCTTTGAACTTGGTGGTTGGCATCTCCGGCGAATTGAGCCTGGGTCATGCCGGCTTTATGGGTGTGGGTGCCTTTGTGGGCGCTGTGGCATCTACGGCGCTGCAAAGCGTGATCCCGGATACATCCCTGCGGCTGGTGGTGGCGATGGTCGTTGGCGGCATTATGGCAGGTATTATGGGCGTGGTCATCGGTATCCCGGTGCTGCGCTTGCGGGGTGACTATCTGGCCATCGTGACCCTGGCATTCGGTGAGATCATCCGCAACATTGCCAATAACCTGTATGTGGGTAAGGATGAAGCCGGTCTGCATTTTGCTCTTTTGAACGAGGATGGCCTGAAAATGTCCGAAACCGGTAAGCTAATTATGGCAGGCCCCAGAGGTACGGTGAGCGTTTCCGCCATTTCCACCTTTATGGCAGGCTTTGTTCTGATTATGATTACCCTGTTTGTGGTTCTGAACCTGGTAAACTCCAAGGAAGGCCGTGCCATTAAGGCAATCCGTGACAACCGCATTGCCGCGGAATCTGTGGGCATCAATGTGATGAGCTTTAAGCTGAAGGCATTCGTGGTCTCTGCTGTTTTGGCAGGTGCCGCCGGTGCTCTGTACGGTCTGAGTATGTCCAACGTTTCTTCTGTCAAGTTCAGCTTTAACACTTCTATTGATATCTTGGTCTTTGTGGTCTTGGGCGGTATGGGCAATATCCTTGGCTCTGTGATCGCTGCCACAGTTCTGACCCTGCTGCCGGAGCTGATGCGTCCGTTGGCAGACTACCGTATGATTATGTATGCCATCGTGCTGATCGTGGTTATGCTCTGCACCTGGTCTCCCAAGATCAAGGGCTTTATTCAGGTCGTGACCGATGGGGTCAAGGGCTGGTTTAAAAAGCTTTTCCGTGGATTGTTTGTGAAGAAGGAGGTGGGCACCAATGGCTGAGTATTCCAAGAAAATGGTGAAGGTTCCCACTTATAGCTACCTCCGGGAGCAGGACGCGGATAAGCTGCCTGTGCTGGATGTGCGGAACTTGGGTATCGACTTTGGTGGCCTGACTGCGGTGGACAGCTTTAATATGACCATCGGCCCCACAGAGATCTCCGGACTCATCGGCCCCAACGGTGCCGGTAAGACCACCATCTTTAATCTGCTTACCAGTGTGTATCAGCCTACCCGCGGCTCTATTTTGCTGGGTGGTATTGATACCAAGGGTATGTCCACCCATAAGGTGACCCGTATGGGCATTGCCCGTACCTTTCAGAATATTCGCCTGTTTACGGATATGACTGCCAAGGATAATGTGAAGGTGGGTATGCACAAGGATATCAAGTGCTCCTTTATATCCTCCCTTTTGCGTCTGCCGGCATATTATAAGTCGGAAAAGGCAGCGGATAAGAAGGCAATGGAGCTTTTGGAATTTATGGGGCTTGGGGATGTTGCCGATATGAAGGCAGGCAGCCTGCCCTACGGTGTCCAGCGCCGCCTGGAGATTGCCCGGGCACTGGCTACCAACCCTTCCGTGCTGCTGCTGGATGAGCCTGCGGCCGGTATGAACCCCAGTGAGACCGCTGAGCTGACAGAGCAGATCCGCCGCATCCGGGATACCTTCCAGATCGCCATCATTTTGATCGAGCACGATATGAACCTGGTTATGAATGTTTGCGAGGGTATTGTGGTGGTCAACTACGGCAGGATCATTGCCAAGGGTACGCCGGAGCAGATCAAGGATGATCCGGCGGTTATCGAGGCTTATTTGGGCAAGAAGGAGGATGCGTAAGATATGCTGAAAATCGATGATATTCACGTGTATTATGGCGCTATCCACGCCATTAAGGGCATTTCCTTCCAGGTCAATGAGGGCGAGATCGTTGCCCTGATCGGTGCCAACGGCGCTGGCAAAAGTACCATTTTGAAGACCATTTCCGGCTTGATGCACCCCCGCAGCGGCAGCATCAGCTTTATGGGGGAGAATATCACTCATACCGATGCATACAAACTGCTGCGTCACGGCTTGGCACACGTTCCCGAGGGACGGCGGATATTCCTGCAAATGAGCGTGCAGGAGAATTTGGATATGGGTGCGTTTACCCAAAAGACAGTATCCAAGGAGGACTTGGATATGGTGTTCCAGCTTTTCCCCCGCTTGAAGGAGCGGCGCAATCAGGTGGCAGGTACCCTATCCGGCGGCGAGCAGCAGATGCTGGCAATGAGCCGTGCCCTGATGAGCCATCCCAAGCTGATGATGCTGGACGAGCCTTCTATGGGCCTTGCACCTATTTTGGTGGATCAGATCTTCTCCATCATTCAGGATCTTCATAAGGCAGGCACCACCATTTTGCTGGTGGAGCAGAACGCCAGTAAGGCGCTGAAGATCGCTGACCGTGCCTATGTTCTGGAAACCGGCAATATCACCCTAAGCGGCACCGGTGCGGAGCTGGCAAAGAGTGACGAGGTCAGAAAGGCATACTTAGGCGGATAATTGCACACACCCCCTGCATAAGCTTTTGCAGGGGGTGTTTTTATGTGCAGACAGAATCAGCTTTGGGGCTGCGTGCTGATCGCCTTTGGGTTGGGTGTACTGGTAGGAACCTGGCTCCAGGGAGGCTTTTTGTGTAATTGCTTTGCGGTGGGCTTGATGATCTTGGGGATCGGTGTTATGCGAAAATGAGAAAAAAGGCGGTGTCTCACAAAATTTGAGACACCGCCTTTATCATTAAAAAGGATGTTCCGCAATGTATTGCTCCATACTCCTGACCGCCAAAGCCACCATTCTGGCGCAGGGACGCTGGGCGTAGTACTGCGCTGTGCGTGGGGAGGGAGCGGGATCAGAGGGGGGATTTTTCAGGATCTCCCGGCAAATGATGCTGCCGGCCTCTGCCCGGAATTCTTCTGCCAATTCCTGCACCCTGGCGTAGTGCTCCTTTTTGACCTGTCCTTCTTCGGGGCCATCGTAGCCGTAAAGCAGACCTGCCACCATCAGCATACCGCTGACCGCACCGCATACCTCCCGCATCCGTCCCATACCGCCGCCAAAGGAGGAACTCAATTTCGCACAGGTTTTTTCATCCAGGCCAACCACATCCGAAAATGCCAATAAAACTGCCTGGGCGCAGTTGTAGCCTTCCATAAAATATCCGATTGCCTGTGTTTCCCGATCCATATAAGCTGCCTCCGTAATGTTTTTTAATTATTCTGTGCGATTTCTGAAACTTTCCGGTAAATCTCCTGCAACTGCTTTCGGGAAGAAACGCCCAGTTTGCTGTAAATGTTTTTATTATGGAATTTGAGCGTATTTTCCTTGATATTCAGCTTCTCCATAATATCGCTTGTGGGCATACCGGAAATATGGCAATCATAAATCATACGCTCTTTTGCTGTCAATTCGGCAATGCCTGCAACAAAGAGCTCGATCCTGGCCCGGTCTACTTCCTTATGTTCGGGGGATTTGCTGACAGAGGGGGCGTCTGCTTCGGGTAATTCTGCAGCCGGAGTATCCTCATGTGCCTGCTGAGCCAGTTGTGCTTTCTGCTTTTCGGTTTCTGCCATAAACAGGTGCAGTCCCAACAGAAAGCTCTCGCTGATAATGTAGGAGACAGAAAGGATTTCAAAGTCTATACGAACAAGCTGCTCGATCATCCAAACGCCGATGTTCACAAATACCGCAATCGCCAAAATAGCAGCATAGGCAATGGAGTCGATCTTGTCCGTCACCGTGGCGCGAACGATGGTTATGACCATAGCCGAGAAATAGCCCAGTAAATAGATCAGATACAGCCCGTGCAGCGGCCCGTATACCTTATTGAGGACTGTGACTCCGTTGATTTTCTCGAAGAATACTTCCTTGTAATAAATATCCAGGTAGCCCGGGCTTGCGGCAATGAAGAACATAAGTACGCCGATTGCAAGCATCAGTACCGGGAGCCATCTGCGGTATTGAATCCTGGTAACATTCAGAATAATCATGCACATGGAAAGGGGAAGAAATACCGAGCCTAAATATGCCACGCGGTTGGCAAGCAGCGCTTCATCCAGACTTCGGGAAATTGCCAAAGCGACATACCCGATATTGACGATCAGGACAGAAGCGAACAGAAGCAAAAACCAGGGGTCTTTCTTATGGGCAACACAGCAGTAAACGATCAGCATAATCAGCGACAACAGCGCTGTCACGCAATAGATAACGGAAAGGCTGGCAGATTTATCACCAATGGCGTGGCAGCCGGACAGCGACATGATCAGCAAGGGCAGCATGGAAATGCCAATAGCATATCTTCGCATAAAATCACTCCTTCAAAGGTTTCATCCCACACTTTATCCCACACCTTTTTTGAAAAAAGCGGTAAACCCACACTTTTTGCCGGCATCAAGGGTGGCGACATATCGATAAAAAAAGGATATACTTTAGCTGCAAGATTCACGAAGGAGGGTATAGATCTTGTCTTGGATTGTTTGATTCAAAAGGGGTACCCCATAATGCGCAATGCATTATGTTCTGTGTCAACGCGCCAACGAACACAGACCGCCCCATACGATTTCATTTTACCACACCGAAACAAGACAGTCAAGAAAACATAAAGGAAAGAATGAAAGGAGCTTAAAAAATGAAAAAGTTATTGGCGCTGCTGCTGGCACTGGTTATGGTATTATCCCTGGCTGCCTGCGGCGAAAAGGAAGGCAAGGACGGGGAAGATAAGCCGAAAACGGATTCCACGGAGAAACCCACAACGGAGCCGTCCAATCCTATCGAAGGTGAGACCCTGAAAACCAATCTGTGGACATTGGTTTATGATTCTGAAGTCTGGAGCTATGACGAAGAAGAGGATCTGTATGACGATGAGGAGTATTCCAAAATCTCCCTGTACATAAAGGAGGATGAGGAATCCTATCTGACCCATGCGGAAATTCAGGTCAGCATTGAGAATCATCAGGATTTCCGTGGGGATCTGGAATACTATGGCTTTGATGCCTATGAATATGCTGTAAATAACGCCTACGAGCTGGTCAATGTAGGCGGCGTGGATTGCCTGGTTTATGAGGGCGAAGAATGGGGTGAGGCCTTTGTGCATTACCTGGGCCGGGATGAGGCCGCTTCTGCCACCGTTTGGGTGAATATTTATGGCGATTGCGAGGATTCCAGCGTGGCTGCACTCCTGGAAGGCCTTACCATTACAGTAGAGGATATTGGAAATGAAGATGCGCCCTGGCCCTGGGACGGTGAGCCTTTCTCTGCTGCAGATGAAAGCGCAATGGCAGGCACCTATACGGTCAGCAGCCAGTGGCTGCCCATTACCGACTGCGTTGTTACCACAGAGACCTTTGACCACGCTGTGGCGGTATCCGGTGATAAGGCGTATTTGCTGGTAGACGGTGTTATGAAGCAGTATAAATATGACGGCACCTCCCTGGTGTACGAAAAGGATATTGCTGTGGACGGCGAGTTCGGCTGCATTCAGGCAACAAGCGACGGCGCTGTTTGGATTTCCGGCTTTATGGAGCCCCTGGTAAGCTTTAAGAACGGCGTGCAGAGCGGATCCTACGAGGGTACAGATGAAGTGACCATGCACCCTGACGGCACATGGGGTATTAGCTGGTTCTCCGGCCCCGAGTGTGAAAAGATCATGCTGTCCGGCGGCGCAATAACCACTTCCGCCATCACCTTTGCAGAGGTTTCCACCATTTCCACACTGATCATAGATGAGGATTACATCTATGTGTGCGGTTACGCCGCAGATGACAGCGGCCACAAGGTGTTTATCTATGATACCAATGGCGCGCTTCAGATGGAGCTGACTGACAAGGACGGTGACAGCCTGGGCAGCATTAGCTTTATTGCACAGACAGAGGGCGGCTTCTTAGGTATGGATGGCAATATGCGGGAGGTCGTGCTGTGGACGACCGACGGCGAATATATCGGAAGCATTGAGGACAGCGACCTGTTTGGCACGAACTATCCCTGGTTCTGTGGCGGTACTCTGCTTGACGATGGCAGCATCCTGGTGGTTATGACCGAGGATCGTGCTGACGAATCTGCTATGGAATTGGTAGCCTTTAAGCTCAGCGTTGCATAACAGAAAACCGGGATTACAACGAGTTCTTGATCAGAAAGGGGGATGTCTCATATTGATGCACCCCCTTTTTGATTATTTTGTGTTTGATAGGGT
>JAFTTQ010000144.1 GCA_017466665.1 Oscillospiraceae bacterium | reverse complement strand
TTTTATCCGATGCGTACTCTGTACAGTCGTTCTGATTGCTGCGAGTCAAAACCGTTTCTATTTCAACTGGGAAGGTATCCGGCATAACCACGATTCGTTTCTTAGCTTTGCAGCCGATCCGAACCGGCAGAACACCGAAAATATCGTAGCACCAGGCGTTTGTCGCCCGACATTCGATGCAGCCACAATAGGCGCTTTCCAGCACCCACTCGCCCTCTCTGCGGAAGGATACCCGTTTGCGCCCAGTTTCTCCGGTAACCGCATTGGTAAGCTGCAGCCACATAACCGTTTTTCCAAAAGGCAGGGCTGTGTCGCTTTCGAGCTGGGCTTGAAGTAAGAATGTCTTGTTTTTAGCAACAACACCGGGTGCTGTCAAACAAATGCGTACCCTCTTACGAAGCAGCATCAAGATCAGCCAGGAAACCACAGGAGCCGCCACAAACAGCACCATCACTGCTATCAGCGCAGGGTGTGGTACCAAAAGATTCGCCGCTGCCAATGCACCTAGGCACAGCAGCCATAGCAGAAGGCTCATAGATTCTTCTCCGTAATTGCAGGCAATGCGGTGCTTGTTAGGATCTCGTCCACCAGCATTTCTGCGTTGTAATCATTCAGCCTAGCCTTAGAGGACAAAATCAGTCTGTGGGCAAACACATCCTTTGCCGATGCCTTTACATCCTCCGGGGTAACAAAATCCCGCTTATTCACAAAGGCGCGGGCCTTCGCCACCCGGCAAAGAGCCAGTGCACCACGGGGGCTGACACCAAGCTGAATCATACGATGATTCCGAGTCGCCTCGGCTAGTCTGGCAATATAGTCATATACGCTGTCGGCAATGTGGGCATCCGCTACCTTTTGAATGGTATGTACCAGTTCCTCCCGGGTCATGATCGGCTCCACTTGATCCAGGGGATTTCCATGCCCACGATCTTTTAAGATGTCGATCTGGCTTTTCAGGTCAGGATAACCCATTTGCAGCTTCATAATAAAGCGGTCAAGCTGGGAATTGGGCAGGTTTTGGGTGCCTGCAGAGCCGACCGGGTTTTGAGTTGCCAATACCACAAAGGGAGCCGGCAGCGGATGGGTCACCCCATCTACGGTGACCCGCTTTTCTTCCATTGCTTCCAGCAGTGCCGACTGGGTTTTACTGGAGGTACGGTTGATCTCGTCCGCCAGCAACAGATTCGTCATAACCGCACCGGGCTGGTAGACAAGCTTCTCTTTATCAAATACAGAAAAGCCAATAATATCAGAGGGCATCGTGTCCGGTGTAAACTGGACACGCTTTTCGTCCAGTCCAAGTGCCTTGGCAAAGGACAACGCCATCGTGGTTTTGCCGACACCGGGTACATCCTCCAGCAGTACATGTCCCTCGGCAAGGATCGCAGTCCAGATCTTGCTTACTACCTCGTCCTTACCGACGATGACCTTTTTTACTTCCCGGATAATTTTTTCCGTTACTTCATACATGCTTTTTCTTTCCTCTCTTCATAAACACGACAACTGTGCCGCCTGTAACCAAAACAGCACTTGCTGCAACAGCGATCCAAACGCCAGTGTCTGTGGGGTTCTTTTCAGATACCGGATCGTCTTCGCCTTCATAAACCGCAATTTCCGTAAAATCATATATGCGGTTTCCATCCTGATCCAGGCGCTGCACAGCGATCAGCGCCAATGCCGCCTGCTCGGTGGCCATAACATCCTCATCACCGTCAAGGGTGTGTTTGAACATACCGCTTTGGGTCTGATACTGCAAAAGACCATCCATGGCTGAGTGACCGTTTTTGATGAATCGTGCATCTGTTCTGGGGTCAATTCCAAGGCTGCACAATGCGATCACAGTCTGTGCCGTTCCTTCCGCTGTACCTTCGCCCCAACTGGTAAAATCACCGCTGTCGCTTTGCTGTGCCGACAGCCAGCCAAGAGCTCTGTCTACACTGCTTTGTACATTCACATCATTATGATAGTAAGGTGCTAACGCCTGCAAGGTCATGGCAGTAATGTCTACATCCGATGCTCCACCGGACAGACCAAAGCCGCCCTCCTCCGTCTGTGCGTCCAAAATGGCAGCAACGATGTCCTCTCTGGTATAAACAGCATCAGGCGGCACATCGTAACACTTAGCATCCAAGGTGATCAATGCAAAAATCCATCCGTTGAGGCCCTGCATCCCGAGGGAATCCGAATTGCTCCAATTATAAGTTCCTTCCGCAATCAGGTTGATGGGATTGCCGGAGCTGTCTACGCCAAAGCAGGTCGGATCACCGCCCAGTGCCAGCACAGCCAAGCTGATCCGGTGATATTCCGTCGCCTTAATATTGTGAAGGCAACCGTTTTTCTCATATTCCGCCGTCACATAAGCTTCCAGACCTTTCAGGTAGGCGTTACGCTTGACGGGATTGCCGGAGCAGCCGGTAGCTATGGCGATCCAATCGGATACGGATTCGCCGGGGATCACCAGATCGGATGTTAAGATGTCCTCATAGGCACAGCCGACCTTCTTTGCCAACGCCTGCAAGGGGTCTTGGGAACTTGCAAACACCGTCAGCGGTGTCACTACAACCAATACAAGCGCCAACAACAAAGACGCTACCCGGTTTGTGTAGGTTCTGGCGGTATGGTGGTTTCTTCCTTCCATAGGATTGTCTCCTTCTTTTCTTCCTTGCAGTGCTCACATTCGTAAAGCACAAAACCGTCGTTTCCATTGGCAGGCTCGGTTCGGCTGACTTCATAGTAACTATGCCCCAAAGCCGGAATAGAAACAGTATCCTTCATATCTCCGCAGACCGAGCATACGCAGCTCATTTCACCATCCTGCGTACAGGTCGGCTCTATGGTAACTGTGGCTTCCCCCCACTGATGCATATCAATATACGTGTCATTGATCCACTTGCCGCAATAGGTGGGAAGCACGCCGAAAGCTCCTCCCGTGGAGGAGTATCCACCGATATCCTTTCCGTATGCCAAGGTGAATCGCAAATACAGCGTATCACCGTTATTCAGGAAGTAGGTTGATAGACCCTTACCTGCATAAACCGTTCCGCCGACGGAGTACATCCAACCGGAGCCCTGGGTAAAGTCAAATTCGCCAAGACTGTCGTGATCATACTGCCCGGTCAAGCTCAGTTGATCCTGCAGCACCTTGTTCCATAGATTATCCGGGATATCCGAATAATCCATCATACCGCCGCTGTGGATCCGGCGCAGATAGAAGCCTACATCCGGCGTGCCAGCATAGGTGAATTCATAGCCGTACTCCGTCAGCATTTCCATAACCGCATAGGAGGCCGGCATATTCTGCTTGATTCGGTAAGTATAAGGTTCATCCACAATACCAAGGCCAACCGTGGTCATATCCAAAATGATATAGGCCGTGCCGATCTCACCGCCGGTATCCACAAATTGATAGTCAAAGTTATAGGCTACAAACGTCGAGTTTCCTTTATTGTCCCATGCACAGACGGTTACCGTATGATGGACAATATCGCCAACCTCCGGGTCTTTGAAATACAGCTGATATTCATAGACGGGGCCACCGGTAGGTCCGGTGATGCGTTCTCCATCCAGCATAACCTCAATATTGCTGGAATACAGCGTGCTGCCTGTATATGCCGTTGCCTGTACCGTCAGAGTAAAGTTTCGGTTGCTCAACTTTTCCACGCCCTGCAAATTGGTAACAATGACAGGCGGATTTTCGCCGATTGTGGGATTATCTTCATCCGCTAACCGTGCCACATATTGAACAGGGATCGTGATTTCATCTACCGTTACACCGCCATCCTTTGCATAAAAGGTGAAAAAATTTGTTTCATTGCGGCACAATACAGCCTGATAATTGTTACCGTCACCGGTCAAAGTCTGTCCGTTTTGAGGTGTTTGACTGTTATACAGCTTTACACGCAAAGTTAAATCCCCGCCATTGTTCAAATGAGCAGTAAAGAAAACAGTATCATGTTCAAGCTGGTCGTATGTATACTTGCTTTTCAAGCTTGTTATAAATTCAAGTTCGCTGTCATCCTCCGGCCCATCCCCCGGCAGCACGCCTTCTCCGCCTTCTTCAGTATCATTATTGCCCGAAGAAGAATCCGGCTCGGTTGTATCCTCCGGCAGGGTTTCTTCCGGATCAGTTGTATTAGGCTCCATTTCGGACGGTTCTGTTTCCGGTGGGTCTGTTTCAGGCGGTTCTGTTTCCAAAAGTTCCGGTTGCTTTGCATTCTCGCTTGATCCATTGGGTACCGGCAAATCTGCCTCTGGATTGATTTCCTGTATTTCAGCATCTAATCCTTGCGGCGGCTTATGACGCAAACCGCTGCACAAGCTAACCATCCCAATCACCAATGCTATAAACAGCAATGCTGCGATGGACTTGTAAATCAGCTGTGTCTTTTTCACATTCATTCTCCACATCATTGTTGGTTTTGGGGCACCGGCTGTCTTTCTGACCGGTGCCCCAATCTACGGCTTGGGGGAATCCAATGCCTGCTATCTGCGGCACGAGGGCAATCAGCCGCAGTGTTTTATTCTATTACGCAAATGTTGTTTTCTTTCTCGTCCGTTTGATTCAATTTAGAGGGAGTATTGTAAAACTGCTCATCCGTATCATACTGATGATCCAGTACAAAGGCTTCATGCTTTTGCATTAATGCCTCGTGAACCATACGGTTGATTACTGCCTGAAACATATTCTGTCTTGACGGTCTCACAAACTGCACTCCCAAAAATAAAAACTGCGGCAGTAATTCAATACTGCCGCAGCCGTTTTTCTGCGTAACACAAGCGCCCTTTGCCCATCGCACGGGTGCAAAGAGGAAAATATAGTTCCGTAGGTCTTCTGACTTGTGTCTCAAACGATAACCTGTCTGCCTTCTCAGAAAAAATCCAATGACTGACTTTCGTCAACGGCAGGCTATCTCGACACTTACAGCGCCGGCAGCGCGGGGATTTGCACCCCATTATCTTGTTCAGCCGAGAAGTCGTCTTGCGATCACCCCGGCCACGGAACAAATATTTAATTTTCGTTGCCACAATTATATCACAAATATACTAAAAGTCAACCGCAGAAAAGTACGAAACTCATAAGTTCCTGCTTCCGATTTTAGTGGATTTTTACATAAAAACAAACATACCAAATAAAAACAGTTTTTTCGGCACCCGTGCAAAATTCCATTCCGCATTTCTCAGCCAGATTCGCCACATTGATGCCGTATGCAGACATACAACTGATCTTCTTGTCCGGATGGGCGCAGGGTTTCCGTAAAGCGCAGGATCGCTGCATTGTGTGCTTTTTTGGATTCTTGGATTGCCTGCTTATTACCATAGCTACCGATTTCCAAAATTCTTAGCATGGCCAAGCGAATTAGATAGAGCCTTCAAATCTATGTTCTCACTAAGAAATAATGTGGCGTATGTAGGTCTCAAATCATGGAAACCAATGTCAAGCAAACCGTTTTCCCTAAGAATTTTCTTGTACAGTGCTGAAGCGTAGGTCGAACTTCTCGGTCTTCCATAGGAAAATCAAATATTACAATCGGGATGCACTGGGCCATTTTTGGGGGTGCTGACCACCTAAGACCCTACAAAACACTTGACTATTATGGTACAATAGGCATAGGAGGGATGAATATGAAGCAATTCAAATGTACTTTCATTTGCCTGTGTCTGCTTTCACTACTTATCGCCTTGGCGGGATGCTCAAACTCTAACAGTGCCGACGAGTTCGATGGATACTATCAAGTCGGGGAGACCTTTACCGTATCACATTCAGACAAGGTGGAATATGAGTTCACTATTCTTGAATTCACTGATGAGTTTTTTACCGTTCAAGTTTCTAAAAAGGCACTTACTGAAGATGCTGATATCTATATTTATTCTGCATATTCTACAAATTTTGATCGGATTATTTCCAACGATGTGGTATATGATGAGACTTGGCTTCCTACGGTGTTCCCCATCGGTGTTTTTGAAGTTCCGTTAAAAGACGAGGATATGGTTTTGCAGATTTATTTTTTAGAAGAAGATATCGGCAGTTATCAGGGATATGTCAAGGCGACGATAGATTCTGCAGGTAGTACCCCGTATAATCCGTGGTATGCGATAAAATTTATCGTGGGCTGAGGATTTAATGAAATATTATATGCTGGCGGGGTGTAAACCCCGCCTTTTTTAGGAGAAAAAATGATTAGTATAAGAACAATTCCATTCAAGTATAAAACAATTTCATCGTATTATAATAACTATATACAGGATCAAATTAGCAAGGGATCACATACGATGAATCATTTACAACATCTGTCAGCTTTCAGTTCAAAATGCTCCAACGCCATCATCTTACCGATTAGTATTGTGCAGTGTCAATCTTTTAACACCTTAATAAGCAGTAGTTTTCCATTTTTTACTGTAATTTTCGATGTTTTCCCCGGCAGTACTTCATTGCTGACTCCGTATTGGTATTCACAGGTTATTTTGGCATTCTCCAGGGGATATTTCGCATTTTCAATGGTGATCCCCTCTGCTTTGCCGGAAATATTCAAAAGAGAGAAGAAAGCATAGGAATCCTCGACATATACAGGCTCACAGGATACGATCTGCATATGAGAGTAATCGTCAAGGATTATTCCCTGCATCCCTAATGAATCCAGATAATATAAAATCGAAACATTTCCCAGGGAATGATCGAATCTTTTTCCCACAACACCAATTAGTAAAAACTCCGAAAAACCACGTTTGATTGCCTCTTTCACCGCGTAAAACGTATCTGTATCATCCTTTTCACAGGGCAGCACAATGGTCTCCACATTCAAATGCGGATTCGAATGAGAATCAAAATCTCCAACGATCAAATCAGGCTTAACACCAAGAGCTGAAATATGGGAAAGTCCGCTGTCGCAAAAAATATAAAAATCGCTGTCGAATAAATGCTTTTGAATTGTCTTATAATCTTCGATCGCGGCACCGCCTACGATCACACAACGCCTGTTCACGATCTATCCCCTCTTTACTGCCATGCTGCTTCAACGCCTTTATAGTAGCCGGATTGTGCCATGGAAATATAATCACCGTCGGTGAAGATCAGATGATCCAGCAAATGAATATCCACCGTGCTGAGTGCCCTTGCCAAATGGTATGTCGTCTGAATATCGTCACCGGATGGGAACGCCAAGCCACCGGGGTGATTATGAGAAAGTACAACAGAGGTAGCATTTGCGTTCAGGCATATCTCCACGATCCTGCGAATGGGGATATTGGCAGAGTTTACACTTCCCTCTCCCACGAACAGGCAGCCTAAAAGCTTACATTTCGCGTCTAAGCATAACACATAGACAACCTCATTACGCTGATGGATAAATTTTGCCCGCAGGCTTTTTCCAAAATCCTCCGGTGTGACCATAGGCGTAAGCGGCTGTTCATCCCGTTTGATACGGTAATACCGCTCCAGTTCTCTGCGAAAGGAAATAAATGTGGAGATTCCTTCCCCTACCCCCGGTACCCGTTCCAGTTCTTCTGAAGTGGCATCGAGCACCTGAACAATGGAGCCAAAATGCTCCAGCAAGCGAATTGCAAGCTCTCTGGTGTCCTTTCTCGGGACACAGTAAAACAGCATAAGCTCCAAAGCGTAACGCTCGTCAAAATTCTCAAGACCTTCCTTGCGGAATCTGTCCTTTACCCGTTTGCGATGCTCAAGATAATTTTCCATTTTCAAACCTCATTATTTTACTTGCTATTTTTCAAAAAACAGTTACAATGGAAGTGTCGAAAAGTGTCGAATACGATCAAAAAGTTATTTGCTACTTTTTCAATAAAAGGATAACCTATGTCTGGAGGTGAGCAAATGGAGCAAACACAGGATTATAATGTTTTGATTGAGCAGATGAACACACCTGCTTTCTTAGTACACGATGGGGTGATCACCGCTGTCAATCGCAGAGCAGCTCAATATATGGCAGAAGCCGGAACCCCTGTCGCATCCATTCTCGCCAGTGGTCAGGAGGAATACGGAAAACTTGAAAATGGCAGTATTTATCTAAACATCAAGCTTTGCGGTGTGACCCATTCCTGCACCGTCACACAGCTAAACGGTCAGCAGCTCTTTATCATGGAGGATAATACTTTCAGTCCTGAACTGCAGGTGTTAGCCCTCGCCGCACAGCAATTATCTGTGCCTGTATCGGAAATATCTCTTCTTTTAGAACAGCTTACCAATATATCCGATGGGCAGAAGGCAAAAATCAATCAAAACTTAAATAAATTACAGCGTATGCTCGGCAATATGTCTGACGCAGGACAAATGATCAATCAAAAGCCCCGAATGCTCACCTATGAGCTGTGTGCAATATTTGAGGAGGTTCTATGCAAGGCCAAAGCACTACTTTCTCAAAATGGCTTTATGTTGGAATACCAGCTTCCGTCACAGCCGGTTTACAGCCTGGCAGAGCCAGAGATGCTAAAGCGCGCTATCTATAACCTGATCTCCAATGACGCAAAATTCACACAGCAGGGCGGTTTGATCCAGGCATCTTTGAAGCAAACAGGCAATCGCCTGTACTTTTCGATCACCAATGGCAACACAAAAGCATCGGCAGCCAATGTTTTTCATCGCTATACCCGTCAGCCGGGGTTAGAGGATCCCCGGTTTGGCTTAGGTCTTGGAATGACATTGGTACACGCTGCCGCGGTCAACCACGGTGGCACTGTGCTTGCAGAGCAGACGGAAGATCAGGGATTGAAGATCACTATGACCATTGCTGTTCAAAAAAGCAAGCAAACCAATGTTCGCTCACCGATCCTCATTCCCGACCTGTACGGCGGGCGGGATCAAGCGCTGATTGAGCTTTCCGATATTCTTTCCTATCAGCTTTATATGGATTGATATGTACCGGGTGTTTTGCACCCGGTACTTTTTTATAAATAGGACTTCAAATACTGGCCGGTGTAGCTCTGCGGAATCTGAACAACCTGCTCCGGCGTTCCGCTTGCCACCACATAACCGCCCTCATCGCCCCCCTCGGGGCCAAGATCAATGATATAATCAGCCGTCTTGATCACATCCAGGTTATGCTCAATCACCAGAACGGTATTTCCCGCATCCACGAGCTGCTGCAGCACCTCAATCAGCTTATGCACATCCGCCGCGTGCAGGCCGGTGGTAGGTTCATCCAAAATATAGATCGTCTTGCCCGTAGAGGCCCTTGCAAGCTCTGTGGCAAGCTTGACCCGCTGGGCTTCACCGCCGGAAAGGGTGGTGCTGGACTGCCCCAGCTTCACATAGCCTAAGCCAACATCTACAAGGGTTTTGACCTTATGGCGGATCTTGGGAAGATTTTCAAAGAAATCCACCGCTTCCTCCGCAGTCATATCCAGTACCTGCGCAATGTTTTTACCCTTATAAAGAACCTCCAGGGTCTCCCGGTTATACCGCTGCCCCCGGCATACCTCACAGGGAACATACACATCCGCAAGGAAGTGCATCTCGATCTTCACAAGTCCGTCACCGCTGCAGGCTTCACACCGTCCACCCTTCACGTTGAAGGAGAATCTTCCAGGGCCATAGCCTCGCATTTTGGCATCGCCAGTGGAGGCAAACAGATCCCGAATATCATTAAACAGCCCGGTATAGGTAGCGGGATTGGAGCGGGGCGTGCGTCCGATAGGACTTTGATCAATGTCGATCACCTTATCAAGATATTCCATACCCTCGATGCACTTGCAGGCACCGGGGCGAGTTCTGGCGTGATTCAGCTTTGCAAGAAGGGTCTTGTTCAGAACCTCCCCCACAAGGCTGGACTTGCCGGAGCCGGAAACGCCTGTCACACAGGTCAAAGTGCCTAAGGGAACAGATACGTCAACATCCTTCAAATTATTTTCTGACGCACCCTTTACGGTCAAACAATTTCCGTTGCCTGTTCTGCGGCGGCTGGGAACAGGAATTTTTTTAAATCCCGACAGATATTGTCCGGTGATGGACTGTGGCTCTTTTATAATATCCTCTATGGAGCCCGTAGCAACGATCTGTCCGCCGTGACTGCCTGCGCCAGGGCCAACATCAACAATAAAATCCGCCGCTCTCATGGTGTCCTCGTCGTGCTCAACAACAATCAGGGTATTTCCAATATCCCTCAGCTTTTGGAGGGTCTGGAGCAGCTTGTCATTATCCCGCTGATGCAAACCAATAGAAGGCTCATCCAAAATATACAGCACACCCATCAGGGAGGAACCGATCTGCGTTGCCAGCCGGATTCTCTGGCTCTCACCGCCGGAAAGTGTGGCAGCCGCCCGGGAGAGGGTCAGGTATTGTAGACCCACATCCATCAAAAACTGTAATCTGGACTTGATCTCACGGACGATCTGCTCCGCAACAATGGCCATATTCCCTGTCAGGTGGAGGTTTTCCATAAACTCCAGTTCCTGACGGATGCTCATACGGCAGAAATCCAAAATTCCAATGCCGCCCACAGTCACAGCCCGGGCAATAGCGGAAAGACGGTCTCCATGGCACTGGGTACAGGGTGCCGACGCCATACATTCCTCCAGCTCTTTTCGGGCTGCATCGGACTGGGTTTCCCGGAATCGACGGCTGATGTTGTTCATAATTCCCTCAAAGGGCTGCTCCAGAACGCCCATACCGTTGCCCCGATTATAGGTCATTCTCAGCTTATCCCCTTTTGTACCATAAAGGATCACATCCAAGGCTTCCTCGGAAAGCGTACTGACCGGGTCAGTCAGGGAAAAGTGATACTTCTGTGCCAATGCTTCAAAATACATCCGAAAGATGGAATCGGTTTTCGCACTGCTCCACCCCGACACCTGAATGGCACCGTCAAAGATGGATTTGGATTTGTCCGGAATGACCAGATCCACATCCGGCACAAGCTGAAAGCCCAATCCAGTACAGGTAGAGCATGCACCTGCCGGATTGTTAAAGGAGAACATTCTCGGCTCTAATTCCGTCAGGCTGATACCGCAATCCTCACAGGCATAATTCTGAGAAAAGCTCAATTCCTCCTTGCTGTCCGGCAATTCGATAATAACAAGGCCGCCGGAATGAGAGCAGGCAGTTTCAATGGAATCGGTCAATCTTCTGCGCTGATTTTCCCGAATCACCAAACGGTCAACCACCAGTTCAATGGTGTGTTTTTTGTTTTTATCGAGGGGAATGGCCTCATTGAGATCATATAAAATTCCATCAACGCGGACTCTGGCAAAGCCGGATTTTCGGGCATCCTCAAATACCTTTTGATGCTCACCCTTTTTCCCCCGCACCACAGGGGAAAGCACGATAAAGCGTGTCCCCTCGCCCAGGGCTTCTACCCTGTCAACGATCTGATCTACCGTCTGCCGGCTGATCTCCCTGCCGCACTGAGGACAATGGGGAATGCCCACTCTTGCCCACAAAAGGCGGAGGTAATCATAGATTTCCGTAACTGTACCAACAGTGGACCGGGGGTTTTTAGAAGTGGTTTTCTGATCAATGGATATAGCGGGAGACAGACCGTCAATGGCATCCACATCCGGCTTGTCCATTTGCCCTAAAAACTGCCGTGCATATGAGCTTAAACTCTCCACATAACGGCGCTGACCTTCCGCATAGATGGTATCAAAAGCAAGGCTGGATTTTCCTGAGCCGGATAACCCAGTAAAAACGATCAGCTTATCCCTTGGGATGGTCAAATCTATATTTTTCAGGTTATTCTCTCTTGCGCCCTGAATCCGTATCGTATCGTTCATAAGCTGCTCCTGTATCAAAATTTGTCAATATATTATACCACATTGGATATCATTTCACAAGGGGAAAAGCAAACATAATTTTGTTATTATAATACCGTTATATGCAAAAATGGGTGCCTCGCTAAAAACGAGACACCCAAAACTCATTTACGGCTGTAACAATAAATATTACTCTTTGCCCTTAGCAGCCTTCTTGGCAGCCTTTGCCTTTGCCTTTTCAGCAGCGATCTTCTCCTGCTGTGCCTTTGCCCGCTCAGAAGCAGTTTCATTGGTGGAAAGTGCCCACTTGCAGAACTCGATGCGCACACGGTCAGCACTGGTCTCGATCACAAACTTGTCTTCCTTCACATCCACAACCGTACCGACGATACCACCGATGGTGGTGATAGAATCGCCGTTGGACAAGCTGTTGCGCATCTCCTCGGCTTCCTTCTTCCGCTTGTTTTCAGGGCGGATCATCAGGAAATAGAAGATTGCGATCATCGCAACCAGCATAATGATCATTTCCATAAATTAGTGTTCTCCTTTTGTTTAAAATTTCCAATTTATTATATCATTCATCTATTAAAATGCAAGGCATTTTTAAATTCTGCGGCTTAATTTTTCAGAATATTCACATTTAAACGCCCCGAAAGTACCTTCATCCAATGCATTTCTAATTTTTTCCATCAATTTGTTATAGAAATACAGGTTATGCATCACGCAAAGCCGCATAGCCAACATTTCCTCTGCCACAAATAAATGACGGATATAGGCTCTGCTGTAACGCCGGCAAACAGGACAGTCACACTGCGGATCAATAGGCTGCAGATCCTTGGCATACTTGGCGTTTTTCAGGTTGATAGCACCTTCCCAGGTAAACAGCCTTGCATGGCGGGCATTCCGGGCTGGCATCACACAGTCAAAGAAGTCCACGCCGCGGGCTACCGCTTCAATGATGTTGGATGGCGTGCCCACACCCATCAAATACCGGGTTTTGTCCTTAGGCATATGGGGCTCCACAGCCTCAATAATATC
The DNA here is from genome assembly GCA_017466665.1 of Oscillospiraceae bacterium. Classification (GTDB taxonomy): domain Bacteria; phylum Bacillota; class Clostridia; order Oscillospirales; family Oscillospiraceae; genus Faecousia. The sequence goes on along the minus strand of JAFTTQ010000144.1, from coordinate 28,105 downwards.
ATACATTTCCTCAGCTGTTTCGCCTACGGCAAGCCCTCCGATGGCATAGCCGGGAAGATCCAGATCAGCGATCCGTTTCATATGGTCTATGCGAATATCGGCGTAAGTGCCACCCTGATTGATTCCCCACAGCATCTGCTGGGGATTGATGGTATCGGGAAGATCATTCAGGCGGGCATTTTCTGCCTTACAGCGTACAAGCCAGCGGTAGGTACGGTCAACGCTTTGCTGAACATAATCCCGGGGTGCGGGGTTTTCAATACACTCATCAAACGCCATACAGATGTCCGAGCCTAAATTGGACTGGATCTGCATACTTTCCTCCGGACCCATAAAAATCTTATGACCGTCAATATGGGAGGCAAAGGTTACACCCTCCTCTTTGATCTTCCGAAGGGATGCAAGAGAAAACACCTGAAAGCCACCGGAATCCGTCAGAATGGGGCCATCCCAAGTCATAAATTTATGCAAGCCGCCGCATTCCTTAACAAGCTGATCACCGGGGCGCAGATGGAGATGGTAGGTATTGGAAAGCTCCACCTGACAGCCAATGTCCTTCAGATCCTTGGCACTGAGTGCGCCTTTAATAGCCCCCTGGGTGCCCACATTCATAAATACAGGGGTCTGCACTGTACCGTGGGCGCAGGTAAATTCACCCCGGCGGGCAGAGCCTTCTGTTTTTAATAATTCAAACATAATAACCTCACAAAATCGTCATTGCATCTCCAAATGAGAAAAAACGGTAGCGTTCCTTCACTGCTTCCTCATAGGCAGCCAGCACATTTTCCCGACCGGCAAAGGCAGAAACAAGCATCACAAGGGTACTCTCCGGCAGATGGAAATTGGTGATCAGACCCTCCATTGCCTTGAACTGATAGCCGGGATAGATAAAAATATCCGTCCATTTAGACTTTGCCTCAAAACTGCCATCCTCATTGACAAGAGATTCCAGTGTACGGCAGGAGGTGGTTCCAACACAAATTATGCGTCCGCCATCCTGCTTGGTTGCATTTAAAACATCCGCAGTCTCTTGGCTAATCATACAAAGCTCCGAATGCATATGATGATCTAAAATGTTCTCTGCTTTTACAGGACGGAATGTACCTAATCCAACGTGTAATGTTACAAAAGCGGTTTTTACGCCTTTATCCCGGAGCTTTTGCAGCAACTGCTCTGTAAAATGCAATCCGGCAGTGGGGGCAGCAGCAGAGCCAACCTCCCTGGAATACACTGTCTGATACCGTTCCTGATCCTGCAATTCCGCTTTGATGTAAGGCGGCAGCGGCATTTTTCCAAGCCGTTCCAAAACCTCTAAAAAGATACCCTCGTAATGGAATTGTACGATTCGGTTGCCATCATCCTGCACCGAGGTGACAGTTGCAGTCAATTCCCCATCACCAAAGATCACTTCCTGGCCCTGGGTACATTTTCTGCCCGGCTTGGCAAGGCATTCCCACTGACCGTCCCCAAGATCCCGCAAAAGCAGCAATTCCACTGCGCCGCCGGTAGGACGGTTTCCCAACAATCTTGCAGGGAGAACCCGGGAATCGTTCAGCACAAGGCAGTCACCGGGGTTTAAATAATCTATAATATCGTAAAAATGCTTATGGGTCACCTGCCCGGTCTTTCGGTCAAGCACCATCAGCCGTGATGTATCCCGCTCCTTCAAAGGGGTTTGGGCAATCAGTTCCTCCGGCAGATGATAAAAAAATTCCTGCGTCTTCAAAAAATTCGTCCTCCATGCTGATTTCCTACATAGTATAGTCTATTTTTTTCATTTTTGCAACACGCAAAAATGAGGATGGCGGCATAGATTGATTTGGAGGTATCCGAATATGAAAAAAGCAATATTTACCGGCGTTTGCACCGCCCTTGTAACACCGTTTTTAGATGGAAAGATCAATTACCCCATGGCGAAACTATTACTTAGAAGACAAATGGATGCGGGGATCAAGGCTGTGGTACTTGCGGGCACCACCGGCGAATCCCCTACCCTGTCTGACCGGGAAAAAATTGAATTATTCCGGCAGTGCAAGGACTACGCAAAGGATGAATGCACCATTATTGCGGGCACCGGCTCAAATTCCACCGCCCACGCCATAGAATTGAGTCAAGCCGCCGAGGAGGCAGGAGCGGATGCGCTTTTATTAGTTTCCCCTTATTATAACAAGGCAACACCAGACGGATTATTTGCTCATTTTTTGTCCATAGCACACAGCGTATCCATTCCGATCATCTTATATACTGTTCCTTCCCGAACCGGCGTGGATATTCCCGTTTCCGTTTATAAGCGGCTCAGCCGGGTACCCAACATCGTTGGTGTTAAAGAAGCAAGCACGGATATTACCAAGATCGCAAAGATCAAAAATGCCTGTTCGCCCGATTTTTGTATTTGGTCAGGTAATGACGAATATACTGTTCCCATTATGGCATTAGGCGGTCAGGGTGTGATCTCCGTATCCTCCAATGTATGCCCGGAGGAAATGCTCAGCATGACACAGGCGGCGATCAACGGTGATTTTGAATCTGCCGGTGAAATTCAAATTGCCTTGCAGCCCTTGATGGAGCTGATGTTCTGTGAGGTCAATCCCATCCCGGTCAAAGCGGCCATGGCCTGCATCGGCTATGACTGTGGCGGCTGCCGCTTGCCCCTGACAGCCTTAAGTGCAGAAAATCATAATAAACTTAGGGCATATTTTTCAAATATATAATTTGCCACCGGTGGGCACTTGCCTGCCGGTAATTTAATTATGCGATATTCAGGGCTCTTGATTTTTTAATTTTTATGTGATAATATACCAACGCCACACAGTTTAATATTTACCTAACCAGGCATACTTTTTGTAAAAAATGTATGCTTGATTCGTCATATCCTGGTTAGGTATGAACTGTGTGGCAACAGGAGTCAAGGCTGCGTTTTTTAGTGCGTGGCCTTGGCCACGCACTTTTTTATTTATCAGGAGGAGAAAAATGAAAAGAAAGATTGCATTACTATTGGCATTATTATGCCTGCTGTCCACTTGCTTGTGTGCTTGTGGAAACAGCTATTCATACAGCACAGACCTTGACGAACCGATTTCCGAAGAAAACAATGATGGATCTTATATTCTTCGGCATTGCGAAAAAACCACCCCAAATGGCAAAGTAAAATACACTTGTCTATATGATGATAACTATAATTATATTGGTGACATGATTACATATGTTGATGGCAGTGAAGCAACAGGTCGCTTTACTTATCAATACGATGACAGCAACCACCTTATTGAACGTACAGATACTAGCTATATGATTAGCGGTACATCTGAAATAAGAATAGAGTCTTTTTCTTACGATAAAGACGGTAATTGTATATCATATTTAGATACTTGGGACAATTTAAAACTAAAATATGAAACCTATGATACCGATGGAAGTATTATCCTAAGCGAAGAATACACTTTAGGTTCACCAAAGGAATTTCAATATTATGACAAAGATGAAAACCTATTGAAAACAGAATACTATCACGATGGCGAACTATACCGTTATTTTTCTTTTTCTTACAACGAGTTAGGACAGAATACAGAAAAAACAGAATACAAACCTAACGGAGAAAAAAAGGGGTACTCGGAATCATATTACTATGACGAAAATGGAGATCTAATAAAAAGTGAGATTTACAATAACGGACAAAAGTATTCTATCCAAACATTTACATACGACAGCAATCACCGAGTGATTACAAAAGATGATAGTACAGTTAATGGACGGGAGTATTACTTCCATTCATATGCATATGACACTTATGGAAATATGATAGAACATTCCATAAGTAAATCAGAAGGAATAGAAAAAACAATCTGGGAATATGATGATGGCAATCGCCTTTTGTCAGAAAAATTCTATAACGCAAATGGAAAAGAAACAGTAATTGAAGCTTATACATATGACACTGAAGGTAGATTAATAGAATATAAAGATTCCTATAAACGTTATACACAAAAATATGACAACCGTGGTAATCTAATTGAATATATTTTCTACAATGAAGATGATATCCGCACAACGCGTGATTCCTATCATTATGATTCAGACGGAAAACTATTAGAGAACGTTTCTTACAATGGGAATGATATAGAACAATACCGGGTTAAATATGACTACGATAATAACGGGAACTTGATAGAAAGTGTTTATATTGATGCATCTGGAACCCAAGAGAATCATTACAGATATACTTATGAAAAAATCCAATTTTCTTCAGAAGATACCGAGCGAATTATGGAGCAGCAAAAGGGATTAACAGAATTAACCAAATCAGGCATAATAAAACGTTTTGTAGAATATCTCCCGTAACTGCAGAGTGCATAATCATAACCACCAGCTTGGGTTATCTTGTGCAAAATAACCCTCTCCGTCAGCCCTTACGGGCTGCCACCTCTCCCATAGGGAGAGGGTGTGCCAAGCGCACACGCTCCCCCTTTGGGGGAGCTGGCACGGCATTAGCCGTGACTGAGAGGGTATTAAAATATATTACGCCAAAACAGCCTTGTGGAATACCTTTTTGCCCTTACGGATCTTTACGCCCTCTTTCAGCATATCCTCCGTAACCGCAAAGGTATGATCCGGCACCTTTTCATCGTTGACAAAGACACCGCCCTGCTGTACCAGCCGTCTTGCCTCGCCGTTGGAGCCGGCAAGCTTGCAGGCAACCATCAGGTTCAAAATGCCGATCTTGCCGTCGGCAAGCTGGTCAGCGGTCAATTCTGTTGTGGGCATATTGGCATCATCCCCGCCGCCAACAAACAATGCCTTGGCAGCAGCCTGTGCTTTATCAGCCTCTTCCTCGCCGTGCACCAGCTTGGTCAGCTCATACGCCAAAATCTCTTTGGCAGTATTAAGCTGGGAGCCTTCCCAGGTATCCATCTCGTTGATTCTCTCCAGGGGCAGGAAGGTCAGCATACGGATGCACTTGAGAACATCGCTGTCCTCCACATTGCGCCAGTACTGGTAAAACTCAAAGGGACTGGTCTTATTGGGATCCAGCCACACAGCGCCCTTGGCAGTCTTACCCATTTTCTTGCCCTCGGAGTTAAGAAGCAAGGTAATGGTCATAGCATGGGCATCCTTACCCAGCTTCCGGCGGATCAGTTCGGTGCCCCCAAGCATATTGCTCCACTGGTCGTTACCGCCGAACTGCATATTACAGCCGTAGTTCTGGTACAGGTAGTAGAAGTCGTAGGACTGCATAATCATATAGTTAAATTCCAGGAAGGATAGACCCTTTTCCATTCTCTGCTTATAGCACTCAGCACGGAGCATATTGTTCACAGAGAAGCAGGCGCCTACCTCACGGAGCACATCCACATAGTTAAGATCCAGCAGCCAGTCGGCATTATTGACCATCTGAGCCTTGCCCTCGCCAAACTCAATAAAACGTTCCATCTGCTTTTTAAAGCAGGCGCAGTTGTGGTCAATGGTTTCTTTGGTCATCATAGAGCGCATATCCGTTCTGCCGGAGGGGTCACCGATCATTGCTGTGCCGCCGCCGATCAGGGCAATGGGCTTATTGCCTGCCATTTGCAGGCGCTTCATCAGGCAAAGCGCCATAAAGTGACCAACATGGAGAGAATCGGCGGTAGGGTCAAAGCCGATATAGAAGGTGGCTTTGCCGGTGTCGATCATCTCACGGATCTCGTCTTCATTGGTCACCTGGGCAATCAGTCCACGGGCAACCAGTTCATCATAAAGCTTCATAATGTTATTCCTTTCTTATTGCACTCCGTCACAGGTGATCGCGGATATGATCGCCGCCCGGAGAATATTTACATTGGTTTCATCTAAAACTGTATCCTTGTTGGTGTGTATTCTGTCAAGATACAGTCCAAATTTACTTCTTTTCAGCGCGGCAATGCCAACACCATAGGGGAAATTCGCCTGGTCAGAGGGATAGAAGGAAAACCCCTTCTGCCGGATAGAAATACGCTTTGTGGCAAGCTTGGTAACGCACCTTTGCAAAGTTTCCATTTTGCGTTCATTCTTTCTAACTTTTTTAGAAGGAAAGAACACAACATCATCACCTTCACCGATGCAATCCAGATTCCAAACAAGCTGATTCTGACTATCTTTTTTATGGCTACTGCGGTAAGACGAGGAACCGATCAAGCCCGCCTCCTCCAAATCAAACAATACAAAACACACCTTATCCCGCTGGTCTTTTGGAAACGATCCGGCAATCTCCAAAGCGGCAACAACACCTGAGGTATTATCGTTGGCATTGTGCCTGTTAGCTGGGCCGTACATCATTAGAAGAAGCACCGCAAACAAAGTCACAAGGAAGGTAAATTCCCCCACCTGAGGCTGCCGCACGATGATGCCGACCAACATTCCAATCAAAACAGCCGGCACAAGCATAACCGCCGTAAGCAGGAGCTGATACAGAAGAAAGAGCAGAAAATTACAGGGCGTGATCAAATTGGGCAGCAGCATATTGGCGCAGGTATCATAGTGGGCCGTGATCAGATGCTCCGCTGTTTCCGGATTACCGATCACGATATTCCGGCTGCCCAGACTGCCCTTTTCGATCCGGCATTCATAGCCAAGGGATTGGGCATAGGCGCAAACATCCTCCCGAAAAGCCTTTTTTTGCCTTCTGCTTTTCCGAACGGGATACAGAGTAAGAATGTCCATAGGTTTTTTGATCATAAACTGACTCCTAAAAAACGCCCTCTGCCTGTAAAGACAGAGGGCGTAAAAATTACGCGGTACCACCTCAAATTTGGAAATACCTCGCGGCATTTCCCTCAGTGCGTTACAAAACGCCGCGCGTTATCGGGCGCACCCGTCCTGCCCTACTGTATTTTCAGGCAAGCCACTCCGGGATGTATTTTTGCAGACTTCCCTACCTTCTCCCACCAGCCGAAGGCTCTCTGAAAAAAGAATACCTGCATACTTTTTCCCATCAAGGTGTTACATATCGAAAATATCCTAACAAATGAACAAGGTTTTGTCAAGTGTTGCAAAGGAGCATTTCTTCCGCGCTTTTTAATGTGGTTTCCGTAATTGCAGCACCGCCGATGATCCGGGCAAGCTCCCGCTTTCGTCCGTCCATATCCAAGGGTGTTACCGTGGTATAGGTACGTCCGCCCCGCTCCTCCTTGGCGATCAGCAAATGGGTATCTCCCATCGCCGCAAGCTGAGGAAGATGGGTTACGCAAAGCACCTGCTTTGATTTTGCAACACTGCGAAGCTTTTCCGCCACCTTTTGTGCCGCCCGCCCGGAAACACCGGTATCCACCTCATCAAAGATCAGAGTCTGCACCCGATCCTGCTCCGCCAGCACATTTTTCATAGCCAGCATAATACGGGCAAGCTCACCGCCGGATGCCACCTTACTCAAAGGCTTTAAGGCTTCACCGGCATTGGCTGACATATAAAACGCCACCTGATCCGCGCCGTTGGGAGAAAGCTCTATTTCAGTAAAGCAGCACTGAAATTGTACCTTCGGCATATCAAGCTGAGAAAGCTCCGAAAGGATTTTTGCCGACAGGGCCATTGCAGCACTTTTTCTATTTTTCCGCAGAGCTTCCGCCGCTTCCATGGCTTCCTTTTTTGCTTTTTCACATTTGACCTTAAGACGTTCAATATGATCGTCGGCAAATTCGATCTCGTCCAATTCCTGCTTAGCATTTTCCAAATACTGCAAAATATCCTCACAGGTTGCGCCGTACTTTCTGCGAAGGCGGTGGATCACATCCAGCCGGCTTTCAATATTCTCCAGTTCATCGGCAGAATAAGAAAGCTCGTCCCTTGCGTCCCGAACCTCCTCGGCAGCATCCTGAACCTGATACATAAGATCTGTAACCTTTTCGTGGATAGAGGAAAAGGCTTCTGTATACCGGGACAGTCTTGCCAATTCGCGCTCAGCCTGCTGCAGTAAGGATGCCGCACCGTCAGAATCATCACCGCCATAAAGGCACTCCACCGCCGTATTGATGCCGTCGCTGATTTTTTCTGCATTTTGCAGCAGCTTACGGCGCTGCTCCAGCTGCTCGTCCTCACCGGGCTGTAACTGTGCCTTAGAGATTTCCTCAATCTGATAGCGAAGGGTCTCCATACGGCGCAGCTTTTCCCCTTCATCCATGGTCATACGGTCAATTTCCAGCCGCAATGCGCTTAACGCATCATACTTTTCAGCGTATGTGCTTCTAAGCTGCTGATTGGAAGCATAATCATCCAGGAATTGGAGGTGATTTGCTTCGTCAAACAGCGACGCCGAATCGTGCTGTCCATGGATATTGATAAGCTGCAATCCAAGCTTACGCAAAGCCGAAACATTGACAAGCGTACCATTGACACGGCAGATATTCTTGCCATCCAAATAAACCTGCCGAAGGATCACCGTTTCCGGGTCATATTCCACGCCGTTTTCTTCAAACCACGCAAGCTCGGGTACATCGGTAAATACTGCCCTTACAGTTGCCTTATCCGTTCCTGTGCGGATCATATCCCGGTAAGCCCGCTCACCCAAAATCGCACTGATGCCATCGATCACGATAGACTTACCTGCACCGGTCTCACCGGTCAAAATATTAAAACCTTTATGAAAAGATATATCGGCACATTCAATGACCGCAATATTCTCAATATGCAGAAGACTGAGCACGATATCATCCCTCCCAAATTACCGATTGATCAGGCTCTTGATCTCGCCGCAGAACAGCGCTGCAGCGTGGTTATCCCGCATAACCACCATAACTGTATCATCGCCTGCCAATGTGCCGACGATGGAGCTCATATTCATAGCATCAATGGCAGAACCAGCGGCAGAGGCCAAGCCGGGCAACGTGCGGATCACAATGATATTTTGAGCATAATCGAAATTCACAACGCATTCCTTGAAAATGGCATTGAGCCGGTTGCTAAAGCTGCTGTCGATCTCACTGACAGCGGCAGAATAGCGGTAAGTGCCCATATTGGTCAGTTCCTTCACAATACGAAGCTCCTTGATATCCCGGGAAATGGTAGCCTGTGTGCCGCGGAAGCCCTCTTTTTGCAGTGCATCCAGAAGCTGCTCCTGGGTTTCTACATTCTGAGTAGAAATAATTTCCAGAATTTTAGCCTGTCTTTGACTTTTCATATCTTCACCTCATTAAGCTTTAAATTTCATATTCACAACATCAAAAAAGCTTCTGGACTTCAGCCGCACAAGCTTTGTGGACAAATTGGATCTACGAATGGTGATCACATCGCCCATATTAATCTTAGTCGCCTTGCCGCCGTCAACAGACAAAAAGGCATTCCGGCGGGCATTATGGGTCAAGCCCACTGTGACAACACGCTTTTCCGAAACGACAATACAGCGGCTTGCCACATCGTGGGCACAAACCGGCGTAACTAAAATACTGTTGGCCTCCGGCTCTACGATAGGCCCACCTGCAGACAGGCTGTAAGCGGTAGAGCCTGTGGGGGTTGCCACGATCACGCCGTCGCCACCGCATTCCAATGCCTGGATCCCATCACAATCCACCTTCAAATGAACGATCCGGGCAACAGCGCCTTTAGTAATTGCAGCATCATTCAGGCAAATATCGTGGAAAATAATGTCCCGGTCACGGTGGACGGTAACATCCAGCATCATCCGCTCATCAATACGGTAATCCCCGGTGGCAATCCGGCTCAGCTCCTGCAATTCAGATGCTTCCAATTCCGCCATAAAGCCCATGGTTCCGATATTTACACCAAGAACAGGCACGCCGGAACGGGTAGCTGCCTTTGCCATATGCAAAATCGTGCCGTCACCGCCAAAGCAGATGACCATAGAGGCCGTGGGCAGCTCCCGGTCTAACCGGGAAAACCGCAGATCCCGGGGCAGGTCATAAGACCTGTCCACCTCAAAGGGTAGGCAGATCTTCACTTCCACGCCGGATTGATGCAAAATTTTCATTGCTTCACGGACAGTTTGAAAATTTCTGTCCCGATAGGGGTTGGGTGTCAAAATCACTTTTTTCATCATATCACCCCTTGAGTGTATTATGGGCAGCAAGTACAACCTGTGCCGTATCCGGCTCAATACCGGGCTTGCCCGCCAATGTCAAATGTGCCAAAAATTCGATATTACCCACAGGGCCTTTAACAGGAGAAAAGGTAAGTCCCAAAATGGTAAATCCAGTTTCTTTGGTCAGAGCCACAAAATCGTCCAAAACTTCCTGATGAACAGCAGGCTCCCGGACAACACCTTTTTTGCCAACTTTTTCCTTCCCTGCTTCAAACTGGGGCTTAATCAGGCACAAAACCTGTCCCTGACCGGGCTTTAAAAAGGTTTTAATCACAGGAAGCACAATACGCAGCGAAATAAAGCTGACATCGATCACAGAAAGATCCAATGGCTCGCCAAGCTGCTCCGGGGTCACATACCGCACATTTGTGCGCTCCATAACCACCACACGGGGGTCAGAGCGGATCTTCCAATCCAACTGACCGTAGCCTACATCAATGGCAAATACCTTTTTCGCACCCTGCTGAAGCAGGCAGTCTGTAAAACCGCCGGTGGAGGCACCGGAATCACTGCACACATAGCCGGTAGGATCCACACCAAAGTCACGCAGTGCCTTTTCCAGCTTCAAACCGCCACGGCTCACATAGGGACAGGCCGCTCCACGAACCTCAATAGCAACGTGCTCTTCATAGGAAACACCAGGCTTATCCGCTTTCTGCCCTTCCACATAGACCATACCGCTCATAATAATGGCCTGTGCCTTGGTTCTGGTTTCCGCATATCCCTGTTCCACAAGAAGTACATCCAAACGCTTTTTAATTTTCACAGGAATGCACCTCCATAATACGATCCGCAACAGATCTGCCATCTAAATGATAATAGGAATACAGTGTTTGAATACTGCCGTGGGTAATATACTGGTGACCGAAATCAAAACGGTCAACACGGCAGCCGGGAATTCTTTCATACAATGCACAGGCAAGACTTTCACCGATGCCACTATTGCCTGCCACCTCTTCCATAATCACATAATACCTGTTTTCAGAAAGCAGGGGGATCAATTCATCTATTGGCAGCGGCTCAACAGCAAGCAGACGGAGCACTGTGGCTTCGATCCCATTTTGGGACAGCAGGTCTGCCCCTTCCATAGCATTTTGAAGCAAAGTGCCGTAGGTAATGATGGTAACATCCCGACCGGTACGGTGGCAGCATACTCGCTGATCCTCTTGCCACGCAGAGCCGCTATAATCCCGGTCACCGCCGCGGGGATAGCGGATTGCCACCGGACCATTTTGCTGACAGACCGCCCAGGAAAGCATATGGGATAACTCCAGGCAGCTACCGGGGCATAAAATCTTAAGACCGGGTGCTTGCCGCAAAAAACCTACATCAAAAATACCGTGATGAGTTTCCCCATCCTCCCCTACCAGTCCTGCCCGGTCAACAGCAAAAACCGTGTGCAGGCCAAGCATACAAACATCCTGCAAGACCATATCATAGCTTCGCTGGAGGAAGGTAGAATACAAGGCAACCACAGGAATCATTCCCTGCTTGGCAAGACCGCCAGCCATAGACACCGCATGCTCCTCAGCAATGCCCACGTCATAAAGACGCTTGGGATACGCTTTCATAAAATCCAAAAGGCCGGTTCCCCCAGGCATAGCCGCGGTGATCGCGCACAGCTTCTGATTTTTTTCCGCAAGCTCACATATGGTTTTTCCAAAGGTTTCAGAAAATGTGACCTGATCGGAAGCGGCTGTTTTACCGCTTTGGGGATCAAATTTTCCAACGCCGTGGAACTTTCTGGGATTCTCCTCGGCAGGCTTATAGCCGTGACCCTTGTGGGTCAAAACGTGAAGAACCACAGGTTCTTTCAAAGCTTTGGCATTTTGCAAAAGCTCGATCAAAAGCTCAGTATCATGACCGTCCACCGGGCCCAAATAGGTAAAGCCCATACTTTCAAAAATGGTGGACGGGATCAGCATACGGCGCACCCAGTTTTTGGTAGATTTGGATGCCCTATACAGGAAATTACCGCCGGGAATACGGTCAAGCATTCTTTTATAGCGTGCTTTCATGCCCAAATATTTGGGCTTGGCTCTCAAATTGCGCAAATGATATGCCATACCGCCCACATTCCTGTCAATGGACATGGCATTATCATTGAGAATCACGATCATAGGCTCCTCGCTGACAGAGGCATCGTTGAGACCCTCATACGCCATACCGCCGGTGGCGGCGCCGTCACCCAGCAGGGCAATGACGTGGTAATCCTGCTTTTGCGCTGTTCTTGCCCGTGCCATTCCCAAGGCAATAGACACGGAACTGGACGCGTGACCGGCTACAAAGGAATCCGTGTCACTTTCGCTGGGCTTTGGAAAGCCAGCCATTCCGCCAAACTGCCGCAAGGCATCAAAATCCGCCTGGCGGTCAGTGAGCAGCTTATGGACATAAGACTGATGCCCCACATCAAAAACCAGACGGTCTATTCCTGTGTCAAAAACGGTTTCTATTGCGACCGATAATTCGACAACGCCTAAATTGGATGCAAGATGGCCGCCGGTGCGAGATACCCGGGATACCAAAAAATCCCGGATCTCCCGACACAGCACAGCGCGTTCTTCTATATTCAGTTGCACCAAATCCTGGTGGCTGTGGATCTTCTCTAATATAGCCACACCAACACAACCTAACTATTTCTTTTCTTAAGGAATGACGGGATATTGTGGAAAAACCAAATCACCTTGCCAACACCTGAAACGATCTTGGTGCAGGAACCGATGGCAAAGGTCTTACCGATTGCTTTGCCGCCCACCGTCAAGCCGGCAACCATTGCCGACATTAAAAGCATAATGATCTCGCCGGTGCTGCCTGAAAAATTCACGATGATCTGGGCTGCAATGGAGGCAGACGCAGAACCGGACACAACACCGCAGATATCGCCAATCACATCATTGCAGATGGAGCTGACACGCTCAGCATTCCGCAGCAATGAAATGGCTTCGTGACCGCCGGGAACCTTCCGGGCAGCCATAGAATGAAAGGGCTTTTCATCGGCAGATGTAACCGCCACACCGATCACATCAAAAATAATACCAATGAAAATAATGACAAATAATATAATAAAAGCCACAAGTACAGAGCTGGCTTCCATAATTTCAGTGGAGGCAAAGGAAATAAATCCCGAGATAAATATGGTAACAATAAAAATGGTTACGACCCAACGGATCGTTTTATTTCGCTCTTTTTTGGATGAAGCTGGGTCGGACTTAGACACGTTTGTCTATCTCCTTTTAAGTATTTTAAAACGGTAGCAGACAGGATAAATCTTACGGCTTAGGTCGGGTTGGTTTTCCCCAAGCAGAACCTGCCGTTGCCGTACAGGCCGTTTCCATTTGATCCACTTGCCCAAGTGTTGCCAAAAAAATGGGTACCCGATTGCCACTTAGTCCGTACTGTAATCCCCTGTCTGCCCAGTTACGACAGCCTAGGTGTTTTCCACTGCAAAACGTTCCGGTTCTTAGCCTCTTTTGCAAGCATGGTTTCCAGGAGCGATAACAGAAAAAGCCTATACACTGCTTTATTCTGTATGTTCCCCTTTCCCCACATGTTCACTCAAGGCAGGCTACACTGCACGTAGCAACGCGATTCTGCGCACCACCTTGCAGGTTCTTACCAGGCTCGTACGCGAGTGGGCCCCGAGCAATCGGGAACTTACCACCGTCGCACAACACCAGGTCTCCACGGAAACCGGGTCGTATACTCCATGCCATTGGAGTGCGCCCGGGATCCTTAACCCCCAGCACCCACCCTAAACTGGGCGTAAAAAGCAGGCACCACGGACTTCATCGATATGCCCTTCATAGGATTTTTAGGCCCTACCTGGGAACCGGTCATTCTGACTAGGATACTGCACCGTCAGTATGAATAATAACACAGAATATATGAATATTCAAGAGGATAATTTTGAATATATGCAAAAAATGCCCGACGAAATAAAATCCCGTCGGACATAAGATCAATTCCTTTTAAATATGAATTTGCTGATGATATAATTCATAATCACTACGAATACTGAAACAATAATATTCATAATATTGCCGTTCCAGCACAGCAGATCAACCGTGACACGCATAACCAAAACTTCAAACAGCCCAGAGCCAATTCGTCCGCGTGCAAATTTTAGAAATTCGGGCAATGCTGTTTTCGGTGACCAATCGAGGCTTTGAAAAACAAAAGGTTTATTTGTAAAAAAGGCAAACAGAACCGCTATGACCCAGGCAACGGTCTTTGACAATGCTGCCGAAAAATCGTAGACGTTATGCAGCGGATAAAACACCGCCCAGTTCACCGCTGTGGTCAAAACGCCAAATATCAAATACATGATAATTTCACGATGTTTTTTTAATAACAAGATCAAATTTTTCAAGGCAAACCACACCTCCATTTTAGAAAATTATAACACACAAGTCGTTATTTTACAATAAAATTATCCATTTGCACAAATATCGATATGTTTTTATCGGTATTATTGTGGGTAATATGTATTGCATTATTATCTATTATTCGATATAATCATACCGAAATCAAAAAGGAGTGATGTATATGAAAGTAGCATTTTTTGATGCCAAGCCTTATGATAGAATCGGATTTGACCGCTATATTGAAGGAACAGACATTACCATCAAATATTTTGAAACCCATTTGAATGAAGACACCGTATCTTTGGCAAAGGGTTACGACTGTGTTTGTGTATTTGTCAACGATATTGTTAATAAAGCTGTTGTGGATAAGCTTTATGAACAGGGTGTGAAAATGATCGCGCTGCGGTGCGCCGGCTTTAATAATGTGGATACCCGCGCCTGCTTTGGCAAAATTCACGTTTTCCGTGTACCTGCCTACTCCCCTTACGCTGTTGCGGAGCACGCCATGGCACTGCTGCTGAGCCTGAACCGGCACATTCCCCGGGCATATACCCGAACCAGAGATTTTAATTTCAGTCTTTCAGGACTCACCGGCTTTGATCTGTACGGCAAGACCGTCGGTGTCATCGGCACAGGCAAAATCGGTAAGATCTTCTCTGATATTTGCAAGGGCTTCGGTATGAATATTCTTGCCTATGATAAGTTCCCGAACCCCAATTTGGGACTCACCTATGTGGAGCTGCCTGAGCTTTTGGCAAAAGCCGATGTGATTTCGCTGCATTGCCCCTTGACCGAGGATACCCACCATCTGATCAACGCAGACAGCATCCGGCAAATGAAGCCGGGGGCAATCATCATCAACACCTCCCGGGGTGGTTTGATCGATACAGAGGCTCTGATCAACGGCATCAAAACCGGTCAGGTCTACGGTGCCGGACTGGATGTTTATGAGGAAGAGGGCGACCTGTTCTACGAGGACTTTTCCGGTCACGTGATCCAGGACGATACCCTGATCCGTCTGATCGCTATGCCCAATGTGATCGTCACCTCCCATCAGGCGTACCTGACAAAAGAAGCCCTGGACAATATCGCAAACACTACTGTCACAAACATTCAAAAGTTCTTTGCCGGGGAATTAAGCCCGGATACAGAGGTATGCTATCATTGCAGCCGTAAAGAAAGCTGCCGTAAGGAACGGCATAAGAAGTGCTTCTAAATAACAAGCGGTGTTATCTCATACCGAGATAACACCGTCTTTTAATATGATAAATTGAACTATATCATACCAACCGATCACAATATGTTCGTAGGGGCCGATGCCCACATCGGCCCTATTGGAAGCGTTTTTGTTAGGGCCGATGTGGGCATCGGCCCCTACGGGTTATACGCTATGCAACAATTATAATCCTAAATCCTCACCCACGAGAACGAACTTGATCCTGCCGGCTGGGCGGCAATGACGGGTAATCACGATCTGATTGCAAATACAGTCCTCACTTTTGCAGTCACCGCAGGCGCCTGTTACAGTACAAGGTGTATTTCTCTGGAACCGCTGCTGATTTGCCGGTGCTGCCACCGTTCTTGCCCGGGAAACAGCATCCTCCAGATTTTCACAAACCTTATTCATACCGGCGATCACAACCACAGCTCCCGGCCCATAAATGATCGCCGCCACACGGTTGCCATAGCCGTCAATATTGACCATTTGCCCATCTAAGCTCAAGGCATTGGCACCTGTCAGAAAAACATCACTGAACAGGCAATTTTTCTCGATTTCAAGCTTTTCTTCCGGGCTTTCCGCTGCCGAGCGGTCAAAACACCGAAATCCGCCTTGCTTCACGGCATCAATCAAACCGATCTGCTGGGCAGACATGGTACCGCCCCAGCCCACAGTCGATCCTTCGGGAATCAGCTCCAGCGCCTTACGGAGCGCCAATTCCTTATTATCACAGTAATAAGCGTCAAAATGCCTGCTTTTCAGATTTCTCACAAGGATCGCGGCACGCTTTTCATAATACAGCTTTTTCGGATCGTTCATAATGTAACCACCTTATGACGGTAATCATACGGCGGGGGCAAGCCCCCACCTTGTGCTTAGTTCATCAAAAGTTTTTCCAAAGCCGCAAGCTTCAGGCAGGTGCAAAATACATCCATTGCCTTCTCAAGCTCCTCTACGGGAGGAAGGCTGGGGGCAATTCGGATATTGGCATCCTTGGGATCGATACCATAGGGATAGGTCGCACCGGCAGGAGTCATTTCCACGCCGGCTGCCTTGCACAGCTCTAAAGCCCTTTTCGCCGTTCCTGGCATAGTGTGAAGGCTGACAAAATAGCCGCCCTTAGGCTCATTCCAATGGGCAAATCCACAGGGTAAGATCAAGCGGTGCAGTGCTTCCGAAACCACACGGAATTTCGGTGCCATAATTTTAGCATGACGCTGCATAATCTCTAAGGTATGAGCTTTATCCTTCAAATAGCGGACGTGGCGTAACTGATTGATCTTATCGTTGGAGATCATCTGCACACTAAATAGCTTGGTAAAGTGATCGATATTTGCCTTGGATGCGGCCATTACCGCCACACCGCTGCCCGCAAAGGTGATCTTGGATGTAGAGGCAAATTCAAATACCATATCCGGATTGCCCGCTTTTTCACACATCTGGATAATATCCGGGAAATCAACATACTCCCCCCGGAACTCATGGACGCAGTATGCGTTATCCCACATAATGGCAAAGTCCGGCGCGGCAGGCTTTAAATTGGCAAAGCGTTCCAGCGTCTCATCGGAATAAATAATGCCGTCGGGGTTGGAATATTTGGGAACACACCAAATACCCTTGACCTGAGGATCCTTAACATATTCCTCCACCTGATCCATATTGGGGCCATCCAATGTCATATCCACGGTGATCAGCTCAGCGCCGAAAAACTCTGTCACACGGAAATGACGGTCATATCCGGGGCTGGGGCAAAGAAATTTGATCTTTTCCTCCTTGCACCAGGGTTTGGGACTGTGCAGCAAGCCGTGGGTATAGGCACGGGAGATCACATCAAACATCAGATTCAGACTGGAAACACTGCCCACAAAGGTCTGCTCCAGCTTACAGCCCAGAACATCTGCCCAATACTCCCGGGCACAGCGAATGCCTACCAGCTCACCGTAATTACGGGTATCCACGCCGTCAACAATGCAATCCTCAGCATTCACAACCGCCTGAAGCAGATCGCTGACACCGTCAAGCTGCTGCTTTGAAGGCTTGCCGCGTGCCATATTCAAGGCAAGGTTCTGACTCTTGCAAAAATCATAGTGGGCTTTTTCCTTCTGAAATTCCTGCTCAAGGGCAGATTTATCCATAGATGCGTATGCAAGCATAATATACTATCCTTTCCACCATACATAGCTATATAAACTATTATATGCAATTTTTGCAATTTTTCAATTCCAATCTTGCATATTCTGCGAAATAATGCGTAATTGTGCTTATAGCCATCCTGTTTTTGTGTATTTCTACAAAAAACATTTGTAAACACTGGGAAGCATCATATTTTTGTGGAAATTTTTTTCAAAATTGATTATGATATGTATGAATTTATGGGAAAGGATCGGTCACCATGGAACACATTCCCGATATATTTGGTATAGACGTATTTACAGAGGATCAGATGAAACAGCGGCTTAGTGCCGACGTTTATAATAAATGGCGGTCTTGTATACAGTCCGGCACACCCTTGGAGCTTTCCACGGCCAACGAAATCGCTGAGGCAATGAAAAACTGGGCTGTCGAAAAGGGCGCAACCCATTATACCCACTGGTTCCAGCCTATGACCGGCATCACCGCCGGAAAGCACGAGGCATTTATCGAACCAACTGAAAACGGAAAGGTGATCCTTTCCTTTTCCGGCAAATCCCTTGTCAGCGGTGAGCCAGATGCTTCATCCTTCCCTAACGGCGGTCTAAGAGCCACCTTTGAAGCACGGGGCTATACCGCCTGGGATCCCACTGCCTATGCCTTTGTGCGGGATGGCAGTCTTTACATTCCAACCTGCTTTTTCTCCTATAACGGTGCGGCATTGGATAAGAAGACACCTCTGCTGCGCTCTATCCGTGAGGTTTCCCGGGAAGCAGTACGCATTTTGCGTCTGTTTGGTGATGATAAGACCCAAAAGGTCATTCCCTGTGTAGGCGCGGAGCAGGAATATTTCCTGCTGCCTAAAACAATGTATGCCCAGAGAGAAGATCTCCGTCTGACAGGCAGAACCCTCTTTGGCGCTGTTCCTCCCAAGGGTCAGGAGCTGGACGACCACTATTACGGCTCCATCCGAAACCGGGTATCCCAGTTTATGCAGGATCTGGACGATAAGCTATGGCGGCTCGGTATTCTTTCCAAAACCAAGCATAATGAAGCCGCTCCCTGCCAGCATGAGCTGGCACCGATTTACACCGATGTCAACAGCGCTTGTGACGACAATCAGCTTATGATGCAGATTATGAAAAAGGTGGCCGCCAAGCACGACCTTGTTTGCCTGCTTCACGAAAAGCCCTTCTACGGTGTCAACGGCTCCGGTAAGCACAACAACTGGTCACTGGCAACAGATACAGGCAGAAACCTGTTCAGCCCCGGCAACACACCCAGCCAAAACGCTCAGTTTTTGGTATTCCTTGCCGCATTCATCAGTGGCATCGACAAATATCAAGAGCTTCTTCGTGCATCCGTTGCCGGTGCGGGCAAC
This sequence comes from Oscillospiraceae bacterium, assembly GCA_017466665.1. Classification (GTDB taxonomy): domain Bacteria; phylum Bacillota; class Clostridia; order Oscillospirales; family Oscillospiraceae; genus Faecousia. Next base: position 8,972 of record JAFTTQ010000144.1, on the reverse strand, counting down.
GATCACCGGTTGGGTGCCTGTGAAGCCCCCCCTGCCATTATTTCCATTTTCCTTGGGGATGAACTGGATGCCATCGTGAAGTCCATTATCGAGGGTACAGATTACACCGAAGCCAAAAAATCCGTTTTGCGCATCGGCGTGGATATACTGCCGGAAATTCCCCGGGATACTACCGACAGGAACCGCACCTCTCCCCTTGCCTTTACCGGCAACAAATTTGAGTTCAGAATGGTTGGCGCGTCCCAATCCATCGCTGAACCAAACATTATCCTCAATACCATTATGGCCGAGGAGCTGTGGATCTTTGCTGACGAATTGGAACAGGCAGCGGATTTTGACGCAGCCCTGCAGAATCTTGTTTACAAAGCCTTTAAGAATCATCACAGGATCCTCTTTAACGGCAACGGATATTCAGATACCTGGGCAAAAGAAGCAAAAATCCGGGGCCTTAGCAACCTGGCAACCACTGCCGATGCCCTAAGTGCCTATCTAAAAAAGGAAAACATCCACCTTGTAACAAAAAGGAACATCTTCACTAAGGAAGAATTCCACGCCCGTTATGAGATCTATATGGACTCTTACAGAAAAACCATTTCTATCGAGGCCAAGACTGCTGTGGATATGGCACTGCATCAGATCCTTCCTGCTGCACTGGCATACACAAAATCTCTATGCGAAACCGCAAGTGTGAAGGCAGCCTTTAACGCGAAGGCAAGCGCGGAGATTTCACTGATCCAAACCCTTTCCGAAACCACCGATAACCTGTATACAAAATGCGTGGCACTTCAGGATAACCTGGCAAGCATTCCAGAAGATCTGGAAGAGAGTGTACGGTACTGTCAAAATATCATTGTTTCACAAATGGGCAGCATCCGTGCCGATGCCGACCTTTTGGAAAAGCTGACTGCAAAATCCTATTGGCCCTACCCGACCTACTCGGATCTACTATTTTATTGATAAAAAAGCCGCAGGCTGCAACCTGCGGCTTTTCCATTACTTTCCTGTGGAGCCGAAGCCAGCGTTGGCACGCTGAGTATCAGAAAGCTCCTGCACCTCGTAAAATCCGGGGGTCAATACCGGCGTAATCACAAGCTGGGCAATGCGGTCACCGCCGGAAACGGTGCGAGGTTCCTTGCCGTGGTTATGCAGCACAACAATAAACTCACCCCGGTAGTCAGAATCCACAACACCCACCTTATTGGCAGGTGCCAACCCCTGCTTACAGGCAAGACCGCTGCGGGCATAGATCAGGCCGGCACAGCCCACAGGAATCTCCATAGCCAGTCCCGTAGGAACAAAAACCGTCTCTCCGGGTTCTACTGTCACCGGCGCATCCAAACAGGCATACAAATCGGCGCCTGCGGCTTCCACTGACCCATAAGTAGGCAAAATGGCATTCGGTTTTAATTTCTTAACCTTAATAGGAAGCATAAATTGTTCTCCATATCTTTAATTATGTTTTTTCTTTTCGACCCAATGATGAAAACCAACGGAAGGTCAAAGGCCATACACAGCCTGCAACAATCACGATAATGAAATACCGCAGCAGTCTGCCGGGGTACTGCCCCAGCAGGTTTGCCAGAGGCTGACTAAGCCCTTCCTTGATGGCAAGAACGATTACAAGACCCAAAACAGTTTTGATGATCTGCGCCCACCAAACGGCTTTTACCGGAAATTTCAGCCATTTCTCGTCCACAGCATAAACCACCAAAAAGCCAAGCAGTGCACCAAGCAAAGTATAGGCGTTTTTGGTGCCGGATTCTAAATTTTCCATTTGTATATCCGCCGGGAAGGGATAAAATTCCACATAGCACAGGTAGGCGATTGCCGCTGCGGACATTACCGCAAGCACCGCCGGAATATATTTTCCGTCTTTTCCGAAAATCAGCGGGTGCATAATGAAGATCAGAGCCACTGCCATAGCAGACCCCGCAAGCACATCCGCAGGAGTATGGACACCGATGTACATACGGGAAAAAGGAACAAGGATGCAGACTGCAATACACAGCGCCTTGATTACCTTATTCTTGGTAACCGCCGCAATGCCGCCAAAGGTGCCTACTGAGCTTTGGGAATGTCCGCTGGGAAAGCTGTAACCGCCAGCGCCTTCCCTCGCCTGCTCTAAAATGGTAAAATTCTCGTCCAAATACCAAGGACGGGGAATGCGAAACCAAAGCTTCATAAACTGATTGGCAATCGTTCCCAAAAAGCCCACAGAGAGAATATACTAGCCCTTTCGCTTATCCACGCACCAGAACATAATCAGCGCAACCACCAAAAAAGCGATCTCATCGCCAAGATATGTAATGGCAAGCATAAATTCATTCAGCACCGGGATACGAATATTTTCAAGCATACGCAAAAAGTCCATACGAAATCCTCCTTTTCATTTTTACATTATACACAGCTTTTACAAAAATGTAAAGAATGGAAGGCTGTGACAGCTTGCTTTTTTACTATTTCGGGGTATAATAGAAAAAAAGTATTGTGCGGAGGAATAAAATGTTTTTTGACTGGACGTATATCTATCTTGTTCTGCCCTGTATAATCCTGGCAATGCTTGCAAGCGCAGGTGTAAACAATACCTTTAACAAGTATTCCAAGCAGATCAGCCGCAGGCGTCTTACCGGTGCCCAAGCAGCACAGCGTGTATTGGACGCAAACGGCGTTCGGGGTGTGCGGATCGAGCATGTCAGCGGTAACCTGACGGATCACTATGATCCAAAAAGCAACGTGATCCGACTATCTGACAATGTATATAATAACCCCTCCACCGCTGCCATCGGCGTTGCCTGTCACGAAGCCGGACACGCGGTGCAATACGCGAAAAACTATGCCCCCATTAAGCTCAGAGCCGCTATCATCCCCATCACCAATATCGGCTCGAAGCTGGCTATGCCCCTGATCCTTATGGGTATTCTTTTTGGCTTTCTTGGAGAATTGTCCTATACCTTTGTTTATATCGGCATCGCCTGCTTTGGCTTGTCCTTTGTGTTTCAGCTTGTGACGCTGCCGGTGGAATTTAACGCCAGCCGCAGAGCCATTCGGGCCATCGATCAGCAGGAGCTTTTAACCGACGAGGAGATCAAGGGTGCCAGAAAAACCCTTTCCGCCGCTGCGATGACCTATGTCGCGGCAACAGCGGTTGCCCTTGCCCAATTACTGCGTCTTATTTTGATTTTCGGGCGGCGCAGAGATGACTAAAACGGAGAGAAAACTATGCAGGAACTAATCAATTTATACGAACAAATGGGAATTTCCCAAAAGGTATACGAATATGGCGAAGCAGCATTAAAAAAGCTGGCAGACCGTTTTGCGCAGGTGGATAAAATTGCGGAATATAACCAGGCAAAGGTGCTTTCCGCTATGCAGAAAAACCGTGTTTCCGCCGCCTGCTTTGCCGCCACCACCGGCTACGGCTATGACGATGTCGGCAGAGATAATTTAGAGAGAGTGTATGCTGACGTGTTTCATACTGAGGCAGCCCTGGTACGTCCCCAGATCACCTGTGGAACCCATGCGCTGACTGTGGCACTTTCCGCTAATCTGCTGCCCGGTGATGAGCTGCTCTCCCCTGTTGGTCTGCCTTATGACACCTTACAAGAGGTCATTGGCATTCGTCCCAGCCCCTGCTCCCTGGCAGAATACGGTGTCAGCTATCGGCAGGTAGATCTGCTGGCAGACGGCAGCTTTGATTACGACGGCATCCGAAACGCCATAAATGAAAAAACAAACCTCATCACCATTCAGCGCTCCAAGGGCTATGCAACACGTCCCACTTTTTCCGTAAAGCAGATCGGTGAGCTAATCGCCTTCTGCAAATCCGCCAAACCTGATGTGCTGATTATGGTAGATAACTGCTACGGCGAATTTGTGGAGACCATAGAACCGTCGGATGTGGGTGCGGATATGGTGGTCGGCTCATTGATCAAAAACCCCGGCGGCGGATTGGCTCCCATTGGCGGCTACATATGCGGAACAGCCGAATGCGTCAGCCGATGTGCATATCGGCTCTCTGCACCCGGTTTGGGTCAGGAGGTCGGCGCGAATTTGGGCTTAATGCCTGCGCTGTATCAGGGCTTTTTCCTGGCACCGACAGTGGTTGCCGGTGCGGAAAAGGGTGCAATTTTTGCGGCAAATCTCTACGAGCCTTTAGGTTTCCGCTGTGTTCCAAATGCACAGGAGAGCCGGCACGACATTATTCAGGCGGTGGAGCTGGGCAGTGAGGAAGGAATGATCGCATTCTGTAAGGGCATCCAGGCGGCTGCGCCGGTGGATTCCTTTGCCACCCCCCTGCCCTGGGAAATGCCAGGCTACAATGACAAGGTCATTATGGCAGCCGGTGCCTTTGTCCAGGGATCTTCCATCGAGCTTTCCGCCGATGGCCCCATTCGTCCGCCTTATGCAGTATATTTCCAAGGTGGTCTAACCTGGGATCACGCAAAAACCGGCATTTTAATGAGCTTACAGCAAATGGTCAACGCAGGCCTTATCGATCTATAAAATAACAGCCACGGAAATTTCCGTGGCTGTCATTTTATTTTTTATGAAATCTTCTCCGCAGCATATGCAGCACTCTATCGAGTAAAAAGAAGCATAGATTTCCGAGGACGAGGGTAACAACAAGGCCAATCATTCCCAATTCCTGAAATTCCGCCACAAGCTGTTCCATCCCAAAAACATATAGCAGCACAGCATACAGAGCAACCGATGCGGCATTAAACAGCAAGCCCTTCCATAGCCACTGCACCGGCATTTTTTCAAGCTTTGGCTGAAGGATGGGATAATAGCCCAGGGCAACAAACACCGCCGCTGCCTCCTTATCCGGTGCCAGCAGCAGGCTCAGCACCGCTACTGCCCCATACCACGCCCATCCGATCCGATCCCCGCAAAAAAGCTTAACCGCAAAAAGTAAAAGCGCGCAGAGCATCGGACAGACATAGGTGGCAACCGGAATTAGCCCGCCAAGGGTCATAATGACGATAGCCAGTGCCGCTAACACACCGCCCAGCGCCACAGGGTAGGCTTTTCTCATTTCTTCTTGCCGCCCAGCTTCAACAGGCCGTACTTAATGTCCCAAAGCTTTTGGGAAAGGTCAACATAGTAATTGTGGGGATTGTCAAAGCGCTTGACCTCATCCCACAGAGAATCCACCTGCATCAGGCAGTACTCCCGAACCTCATGCAGACTGGGGCACTGATAGACCAGTTCACCGTTTTTGAAAATGGGCACCTGCAATTCCTTGGCAGTAAAGTTATAAACCGTCTTGGTCTTCCAGGTTGCCTCGGGATCAAAAATCTCCATTTCGCCGCTGTCGTCCACGGTTTCATCATAGACGCAAAGATAGTCCGCAATGGCCTTGCCTGTATCATTGCCAAAGAAACGGTACAGCTTTTTAAAATGGGGGTTGGTGATCTTACCGACATTTTCAGAGATCTTGATCTTGGGCTGAACCGTGCCATCCTCCAGCTCAACGGCTGCCAGCTTATACACGCCGCCAAATACAGGCTCACTCTTTGCGGTAATGAGCCGCTCACCAACGCCAAACATATCGATCCTTGCACCCTGACGGAGCAGATCCTGAATAATATGCTCGTCCAGAGAGTTGGACACAGAGATCTGACATTCTGTCCAGCCAGCCTCATCCAGCATCTTTCTTGCCTGCTGGGAAAGATATGCCATATCGCCGGAATCCAGGCGAATGCCACACTTTGTAATGCCAAGAGGCTTTAACACCTCATTGAAGGCACGAATCGCATTGGGCACGCCGGATTTTAAAGTATTGTAAGTATCCACCAGCAATGTGGCATTGTTGGGATACATTTCGCAATAAGCCTTAAATGCCTCATATTCCGTATCAAACATCTGCACCCAGGCATGTGCCATGGTGCCGCCTGCGTGGACACCGAAAAGCTGATCGGAGATGGTGCAGGCAGTGCCGTTACAGCCGCCGATGTAAGCTGCTCTTGCGCCCAAAATAGCCGCATCCGCACCTTGTGCCCGGCGGGAACCAAATTCCAAAACAGTTCTGCCCTGTGCCGCCCGAACCACACGGTTTGCCTTCGTCGCGATCAGGCTCTGATGGTTGATGGAAAGCAAAATAAAGGTTTCAATGAGCTGTGCCTCGATTGCCGGGGCTCGAATGGTCATAATCGGTTCCTTTGGGAAAATGGGTGTGCCCTCAGGAACTGCCCAGATATCGCCGGTAAATTTAAAGTTTGCCAAATAGGTCAAAAAATCCTCGGAGAATATCTTTCTGTTTCTTAAGTATTCGATGTCCTCCGGCTCAAAGCGCAGCTCCTGAATATATTCGATGATCTGCTCCAAGCCTGCCGCAATAGCAAATCCGCCGCCATCCGGGCATTGCCGGAAAAACACATCAAAATAGCAAATGCGGTCTTTATACCCTTTTTCAAAATAGCCGTTGCCCATTGTCAGCTCATAAAAGTCACAGAGCATGGTTAAATTGATCTTGTCGTATACCTTCACAGGAAACACCTCTTTATTTTTGATAAATAAATTATAATGTACTGATTACAAAATATCAATCTTTTTTTATTGACTGACTGTACTTTTTGAATTATATTTATTTTAGAAAGGACGGCGATTAAAATGGATATTACAATCGGTTTAAAAGGTGAAGCCAGAACCATGGCTGAGCGGGAGGATACCGCAATGGAGGTCGGTTCCGGAAGTCTTTTGGTTTACGCCACTCCATGCATGGTGGCGCTGATGGAGGGTGCTGCCTGTGATGCCATCGCAGAACAGCTCCCGGAGGACAAGACCTCTGTGGGCACATCTTTGGAAATCAGCCATATTTCCGCTACCCCTGTGGGGTTGGAGGTATGGGCAGAGGCAGAGGTTACCGCTGTGGAAGGCAGTACCGTGACTTTTCAGGTCACCGCCTATGATGAAGCCGGAAAAATCGGCGAGGGCGTACACAAGCGTGTGATCGTCAGTACACAAAGGTTTTTAGATAAGGCATACGCCAAATTATAAGGAGGTATTATAATGGAAGACTACGGTGCAATGATCCGCAATGTGTTCGATATGGGTAGTGTGCGGGATGCCAATGTCCTGTTTGAAACCTGCATCCAGAACGCATTCCCTACCTTCCATTTCCGGGGCTTGGAGCTGATCCGTTTTCTGCGGGAGGAGCATTATATGGAGGGAAAAAGCTGGAACCACGTTTTTGAGATCAAAAAATCTCAGCTTGAAGGCTCCCCTGTCTGGCAGGTTTATTGCCGCCGTGTCACTATGGGCAAGACACCCGATAAACACGTTTATTTAGACTATATGACCTTAGGCTTTGTCAGCTATATGGAAAATCCGGCTGAATAACATCATCCCCCTGCTGAATTTCAGCGGGGGGATGTTATATTTTGTCATATAGTAAGTTAAATGACAGGAAGCTAAATTAAAAAGTTAATTTAATACACCACGAATCATATCACAAAACAAAAGAAAAAATCCAATAAACAATGCACAAATTACAAGCATTATGGCTACTTGTACAATGATTTTCACGACTGGATTTTTAATAAATTCAAATTTCATCGTAAAAATATCAATAATACGCTCAAGTAATATTGAGAAAAAATCCTCCATAATGCTTATAACAACCTTTCAAAGGAGTGAGAATGAATTTCTAATTACATCTCCTGGCGGCCTTCCAAAGCACGGGACAGAGTCACCTCGTCGGCATACTCTAACTGACTGCCCACCGGCACGCCATAAGCAAGCCGGGTCACCTTCACTTCCATAGGACGTAGCAGACGGGAAATATACATAGCAGTAGCCTCACCCTCGGTATCCGGGTTGGTGGCCATAATGATCTCCTGCACTTCACCTTCGCCCACACGCTGCAAAAGCTCTTTGATGCGGATATCATCCTGTGTAATATGATTCAGCGGTGAGATCACGCCGTGAAGCACGTGATACAATCCTTTAAATTCACGGCTCCGCTCCATTGCGATCACATCCTTCGGCTCTGCCACCACGCAGATCACACTATGATCCCGAAGGTCATCATCACAGATAGGGCAGATCTGCCGGTCAGTCAGATTTTGACAGACAGGACAGGTATGCACCGTTTTCTTTGCTTCCACAATGGCATCAGCAAATGCCTGAGCTTCCTGTGCAGGCAGCCCCAAAACATAAAAAGCAAGACGCTGGGCTGTTTTCCCGCCGATACCGGGAAGCCGGGCAAACTGATCCGCCAGATCCTGCAACGCAGCGGGAAAATACTGCATAGTTTCCTCCTTAGAACAGGCCGCCCAGGTTCAGACCGCCTGTTAAGCGGGACATATTGTTTGCAGAATCGGTCTCGGCGGCACGCATTGCTTCATTAACAGCGGCGATCACCATATCCTGCAGCATTTCCACATCATCGGGATCTACTGCTTCGGGATTGATGGTCAGCTCCTGCAGCTCCCGCTTGCCGGTAACCACGGCGGTCACCATTCCGCCGCCTGCGGTAGCAGAATAGGTCTTATTCTCCATTTCCTCCTGCATACGAAGCATCTCCTGCTGCATTTTCTGCGCCTGCTTCATCATTGCAGCCTGATTCATTCCACCGGGCATACCCCGGAATCCACCTTTTGCCATAAAAATCTCTCCTAACTATGATTCTTTAATATTGATAATACCGGAATTGGCTCTGCCAAAGGACAGCAGCTCGTCCAGGTGCTTGGAATTATTTTGCCTTGCGTTTCTATCCATTGCCACGGCACGGACAGGCTGACCTAAAGCGGCAGAGGCCTTTCTGGAGAACAGCTCTAACACCTCGGGTTTATTGATGATATCCACAATAAACTGGTTTTCGCAAAGAAGAATCAGCTTGCCATCCCGCATAACACCCTGCACCGGGGCATTGGGTGTCGTGGTAAAGAACCCGGAAACAGGCGGTTTCAGCTCCTTTTTTGCCTGGGATACAATATCCGTCCAAAAGCCCACAGGAGCTTCATTGACAG
>JAFTTQ010000143.1 GCA_017466665.1 Oscillospiraceae bacterium | reverse complement strand
GGTGCATACTTTATAACAGTTTGTACCAAAGAGAAAGCCTGTATTTTAAGCACCATCGTAGGGGGCGATGCCCACATCGCCCCTTACCCCGAATTAACGGAAATTGGGTATGTATGCGATAAATATCTGCAAAAACAGCTTATAAAGGGCCGATGTGGGCATCGGCCCCTACGGAAGCGAATATTTCAACATTGGTTCGTTCCTGGAAAATCCTTGTTTCCAAAGAATTAGGGAAGAGCATTTTTCAGCGTTCCTACTACGATCATATTATCCGTGATGAAGAAGACTATTGTATTCGGGTTCGATATATTGAAGAAAACCCTAATAAGTGGGCATATGATGACTATTATGTATAGGGGTCGGTTTTCGACCCCTACAAATAAAAACGGTAAGTTAAAGGAAAAAGCAGAATGAAAGTAACCTTCCAAATTGAGGGCGCAAGCCCTGTTCAAATTGAATGTAACGCCGGTGATAACCTGCTGGAGCTGGCACGCCGTGCCAACGTGGCCATCGATGCGCCCTGCTCCGGCAATGGCTCCTGCGGCAAATGCCGAGTAAAGCTTGTAGAGGGAGAGCTGGAGACCATTCCCTCCCGGCATATCACCGACGAGGAATCTGAAGCCGGCTGGCGGCTGAGCTGCAACAGCAAGGTAATGGGCGATTGCACCGTGTTTGTGCCAGATATTGCCTCTGCCTACCAGTCCCGGATGAAGACGGCAGACCTGTCCAGCCCCAAGGAAATTGCCATTTTTGAGGATGCCCAGGCAAATTTGAAGAATAGCGGCATCCGTTTTGAAAACAATTTCCGCTGCGTCGTTGTTTCTATGGCAGAGCCTACATTGGATGATACTATGCCGGATAACGAGCGGCTGACCTGGGCATTGCAGGCAGAATTGGGCGTAGAGAAGATCTCCATTCCCTATGCGGTAATGGTCAAGCTGGCAAGTACATTGCGGCAAAATAACTGGACGGTAGCCATTAAGGGAGAATTGCAGGGTGACAGCTTCCTGTGTATGGAAATTTGTGCCCCTGAGGACACTGCCATTGTGGGCTGTGCCATCGATATTGGTACGACTACCGTTACGATGGTTTTGACTGACCTGACTACCGGCAAGCTGCTGGCGAAGGGCTCCTCCGGCAACGGGCAGATCCGCTATGGCGCCGATGTGATCAACCGGATCATCGAACAGGGCAAGGATGGCGGCAGAAAAAAGCTGCAGGATGCCATCATTAAAGAGACCCTGACACCCATCATTGCCAATCTGTGCCGCAGTGCAGGTATTTCTGCCCGTTCTATTTTGCGGCTGTGCGTGGCAGCCAACACCACTATGAACCACCTGTTTGTAGGTGTGGATGCGGAAAGCGTCCGTATGGAGCCCTATATCCCCAGCTTTTTTGGTTGGGAAGGTCTGCTTGCCGGCGATCTGAAGCTGCCCGCCAATCCCTTGGCTCCCGTTTTGATCGCACCCAATATCGGTTCTTATGTGGGCGGCGATATTACCGCCGGTACACTGGCAGCGGGCTTCTGGGATCGGGATGAAATGAGCCTGTTTATTGACCTGGGTACCAACGGCGAGCTGGTATTCGGTAACCGTGACTTTATGATGAGCTGTGCCTGCTCTGCTGGCCCCGCCTTTGAGGGCGGCGACATCTCCTGCGGTATGCGAGCCACAGACGGAGCTATTGAAGCTTGCACCATTGACGGAACAACGATGGAACCCACATTGACCATCGTAGGCGACGACGGTCAAAAGCCTGTGGGTATCTGCGGCAGCGGTATTATTGATATTATTTCCGAGCTGTTCCGCTGCGGCATTATCAATGCCCGAGGTCAATTCTCCCGGGAGGGAGACCGGGTCAAGCGGGATCAGCATGGTATGGGAAGATTTATTTTGGCAACGGCTCAGGAATCGGAAACCGGTCGGGAAATCTCCATCAATGAAGTGGATATTGATAACTTTATCCGTGCCAAGGGTGCCATTTTCTCCGCCATCGATACACTGCTCAGTGCCGTGGATATGACCGTGGACTGCATTGATAAGGTCTATGTAGCCGGTGGTATCGGCTCCGGCATCAATATGAAAAATTCCGTCAATATCGGTATGCTGCCGGATGTGGACTTGGAGAAATATGCTTACATTGGTAATTCCTCTTTGACTGGTGCCTATGCTATGGTTATGAGTGATGAAGCAAACGCCAAGTGCGCGGAATTGGGTGCCAATATGACCTATTTGGAGCTGTCTACCCACCCCGGTTATATGGATAATTTTGTGGCAGCCTGCTTCTTGCCTCATACCGACAGCCGCCTGTTCCCCAATTCCAAGCAGGAATATTAAAATTATGTAGGGATCGGTCTCCCGGACAATGTCATTATGTTAAGGGAATTTGTCATTCCGAGACCAGTTCTCAAACTGGTCATGGGAATCTCCAGCATATCGATACACGGAGATTGCCACACAAGTGACCAAGGTCACTTGTTCGCAATGACACTTAACGTAATGACATTGACCTCCCGGACGGTTCGAAAAATATCAATTCGGAGAAAACTATGCAAATCGAAAATAACAAAGAAGAAGTACCTTTTTCCTATTATGAAGGGCTGTTTAAGAATCTGAATCCCAATGATGTGATGGATCGTCTTTCAGATGTGAAATGGGATGGAAAAGAATTTTATGTAAACCTGCTTGGCGGGCAATATGCCATCAGCCACCCGGAATATGCTATCCGTGCAATTGATGGGGAGAATCCCCCCGACTGCCCTTTAGGCAAGGGGGGCAATCCTCCTTTGCCGACCCAAACCTTTCTTTTGCGCTATCTGCTTGAGGGCAAAAGCGTTATGTCAACCGGCTCCTGGCTGACCTTCCGGGAAATGCCCTGGGGTGAGCTGTATATTAAGCCCTATACCGGCCGGGTGCTGACCCGTGCGGCCTTTACCTTCGGCACCCGTGTGGAAGCCTTCAAAAAGGCGGCGGAAAGTATGTGCGCAGAGCCTGTAAAACACGGTGATGCAGGTTATCAGTTCAGGCTGATTGGGGATTACAGTATGCAGATTCTGGTTTGGGCAGGGGATGAGGAATTTCCTCCCAATGCCCAGGTTCTGTATTCCGATAACTTCGCCGATGGCTTTGCCGCTGAGGATCGGGTAGTGGCTGGCGACATTTTGATATCCTCTATTAAAGCAAATATGTAATATACAGCAGGGAACAAACTTTTTTAGATTATCTTAAATAACAAACCCTTTTTAATGAATAAAAAGCGCTGTCTCAAATGAATGATGCAGCTCTTTTCTATTTC
>JAFTTQ010000142.1 GCA_017466665.1 Oscillospiraceae bacterium | reverse complement strand
TGAAAACATCCGGGTGAACGCCCGGATGTTTTTATACCAAAATGCAATAAATTCTTGTTTAGCGCACCAGCCGTAGGGGCCGATGCCCACATCGGCCCTAACAAAAAGCATTGGAAATAGGGCCGATGTGGGCATCGGCCCCTACGACCGCATTGTAATTGGTTAGTACGGTAAATTCCGATTTATATTTTGGAAAAGGCGTTGCATTTTATGGGGGTAAAAGGTAGAATAATAGGAAAAGGGGAGGGATGCCCTGTGAGAGAGCTCATGGCGGAAAAAATCACGGAAACAGTGGCAAGACTGTGCATCGAAGCCAACTGCTATTTGCCGGAGGATGTAAAAAGCTGCATCCAAAGCTGCCGCCAGCAGGAAACCTGGGAAACGGCTGTGGACATATTGGATAGGATCTCAGAAAATTACAAAATTGCGGAAGGGGAGAACTGTCCCATCTGTCAGGATACCGGCGTTGCCTGTGTGTTTTTGAAAATCGGTCAGGATGTGCATATCGTGGGCGACCTGACGGAGGCAGTCAATGCGGGTGTCCGCCAGGGCTACCGGGATGGCTATTTGCGCAAATCCGTGGTGCGTGACCCTCTTGACCGGGTGAACACCGGGGATAATACCCCGGCGATGCTGTATACGGAGCTTGTTCCCGGTGACAGGGTGGAAATCACCGTTGCCCCCAAGGGCTTTGGCAGTGAGAATATGAGCGCCATCAAAATGCTGAGACCCTCCGATGGTGTGGAGGGGGTTATAGACTTCGTGGTGCAGACGGTAAAAGAGGCAGGCCCCAATCCCTGCCCGCCCATTGTTGTGGGTGTTGGCATCGGCGGAACCTTTGACAAGGCGGCGTATCTTGCCAAAAAAGCCCTGCTGCGCCCCCTGGACAGCGCGAATGAAATGCCTTATTATCAGGCCTTGGAGCAGACACTTTTGGAAAAGATCAACGCCTTGGGCATTGGCCCCCAGGGCTTTGGGGGAAAGACCACCGCCCTGAAGGTGAATATTGAAACCTATCCCACCCATATTGCGGGCTTACCGGTGGCGGTGAATATCAACTGCCACGTAACACGGCATCAGACGGAGGTGCTTTGATATGGAATTAAAAGTGCCTATGAGCCGGGAAACCGCAAAAGCATTAAAAGCCGGAGACCGTGTTCTGCTGTCCGGGGTGATCTATACCGCCCGGGATGCCGCCCATAAACGGCTGTGTGAGACAGTGGAAAAGGGAGAAAAGCTGCCCTTCGATATTGAAAATGCGACCATTTACTTTGTAGGCCCGACCCCGGCGAAGCCCGGTCAGGTTATCGGCTCTGCCGGCCCAACCACATCCTACCGGATGGATGCCTACAGCCCCACCCTGATCGCTCTGGGGCAGACGGGAATGATCGGCAAGGGAAAGCGCAATGAAACGGTAAAAAAGGCGATGATGGAGCACGGCTGCGTGTATTTCGGCGCCATCGGCGGCTGCGGCGCATTGCTGTCAAAATGTGTCAAAAAGGCAGAGGTGGTGGCATATCCTGATTTGGGCACTGAGGCAGTCCACCGCCTGGAAATAGAGAATTTCCCGGTGGTCGTGGTAATGGATTGTCAGGGAAATAATCTGTATGAACAGGGGCCAAAAGCTTACTTGGAACATTGACAGCAAACCTCCAAACGTGTATAATAAAAAAGATATTTTGATAAAAAGGGAAGTATTACTATGAACTTTGATACCAGTTGCCTGCACGCCGGCTACAAGCCTGCCGGCGGTGAGCCCCGGAACATCCCCATTATCCAGTCTACCACCTTCCGGTATGAGACCAGTGAGGATATGGGCAAGCTGTTTGACCTGGAGGCCTCCGGCTATTTCTATACCCGTTTGCAGAACCCTACCTCTGACGCAGTGGCAGCCCGCCTGTGCGCTTTGGAGGGAGGCACAGCGGCAATGCTGCTGTCCTCCGGTCAGGCGGCAAACTTCTTTGCCATTTTTAACATTGCATCCGCCGGTGACCATGTAGTGTCCTCCACCTCCATTTACGGCGGCACTTACAATCTGTTCTCAGTGACCATGAAGCGGATGGGCATTGAATTTACCTTTGTAGATCCCGATTGCTCCGAGGAGGAGCTGGCGGCTGCCATCCGACCCAATACCAAGGCGGTATTCGGTGAGACCATTGCAAACCCTGCCCTGACGGTGCTGGATCTGGAGAAATTTGCCAAGGTCGCTCACGCCCACGGCGTGCCCTTCATCGTGGACAATACCTTTGCTACGCCCTACCTGTGCCGGCCCTTCCAGTGGGGTGCTGACATCGTGACCCACTCCACCACCAAGTATCTGGACGGCCACGCCGCTGCTGTTGGCGGTGCCATCGTGGATTCCGGCAACTTCGATTGGGACAAGTACAGTGACAAATTCCCCGGTCTGACCACCCCGGATGATAGCTATCACGGTGTGACCTACACCAAAAAATTTGGCTTGGGAGGTGCGTATATCACCAAGGCAACTGCCCAGCTTATGCGTGACTTTGGCTCCACCCCTGCACCGATGAATTCCTGGCTGCTGGGTATGGGTATGGAGACCCTGCCTCTGCGGATGGACAAGCATTGCAGCAATGCCTTGCAGGTGGCGGAATTTTTGCAGAATCACCCCCAGGTAGCCTGGGTACGTTATGCCGGTCTGCCCGGAGATAAGTACTATGAACTGGGCAAAAAGTATCTGCCCAAGGGCTGTTGCGGCGTGGTGTCCTTCGGTGTGAAGGGCGGAAGAAAGGCAGCAGAGGCATTTATGGCAAAGCTGCAGCTTTGTTCCATCGCCACCCACGTGGCAGACGCAAAAACCTGCGTGCTGCACCCGGCATCGGCGACCCACCGCCAGATGAACGATCAGGAGCTGATCGCCGCCGGTGTTGGCCCGGATCTGATCCGCCTTTCCGTGGGCATTGAAGACCCTGCTGACTTGATTGCCGATGTGAAGCAGGCTTTGGAGGATTAAAAAATGAAATTAGGCTTTGACAGAGATTTTGATACGACTATCGACCGCTGGCAGTCCCAGTGTGAAAAATACGATACCATAACCCAGCGGGGCTATCCCTCCGATATGATCCCTATGTGGGTGGCGGATATGGACTTTTCTGTGCCGGACTGCGTGAAAAAGGCAATGTATGAGACTGTTGACCGGGGCATTTTCGGTTACAGCTTAGCCGGTGACCGCTATTACAGCGCGGTGGAAAACTGGTTTTTCCGCCGCTACGGCTGGAAGGTCAGCCGGGATTGGATCGTGCAGACCCCCGGCGTGGTCACCGCCCTGTCCGCTGCTATCCGTGTGGTCACGGAGCCTGGTGACGGTGTGCTGATCCAAAGCCCGGTGTACCACCATTTCTTCCACACCGTAGAGCGCAACGGGCGCAAGGTGGTGGAAAATGAGCTGAAATATGAAAATGGCGAATACTATATGGATTTTGCGGATCTGGAAACCAAGATCCGGGAAAACCATATCAAGCTGATGTTCCTGTGCAGTCCCCATAATCCGGTGTGCCGTGTGTGGACCCCGGAGGAGCTGAAGGAGGTTGGCCGTATTTGCTTACAGTACGGCGTGACCCTGGTGGCGGACGAGATCTACTGCGATTTCTTCTCCCCCGGCTATCACCATACCCCCTTTGCCACCGTCTGCCCGGAGATGACCGAGCACCTGATCGTCTGCACCTCTCCCAGTAAGAGCTTTAATATTGCAGGTCTGCAAATTTCCAACATTTTTGTGCCCGGTGAAGCGCTGCGGGAAAAATACCGCGCGGAAATGGGCAAGGTTGGTTATAATAACTGTAACTACTACGGTATGATCGCCTGCACTGCCGCCTATGAGGGCGGTGAGGAATGGCTGGAGGACTGCAAGGCGTATATTTGGGGCAATGTGCAGTATATTCAGAAGTTTGTGGCAGAAAAGCTGCCTCAGATCCATATTATCGCTCCCCAGGGTACTTACCTGATGTGGCTGGATTGCAGCGCATTGGGGCTTTCCGGGGAGGGCCTGGAGGATCTGATGCTGAATAAAGCCAGGGTATGGCCGGATATGGGCACCATGTTTGGTGAAAAGACCGGTCAGTTTATCCGTTTGGCTCTTGCTTGCCCCCGCAGTGTTGTGGAGGAAGTTATGAACCGGCTGTATAAGGCCATTTCTGAGATCTGATATAGGAGTATTTGGCATCTATGAAACTCGGATTCGACAACGATCAGTATATCAAAACCCAGTCAGCCCGGATCCGGGATCGGATCGATGCCTTTGGCGGCAAGCTGTATTTGGAGTTTGGCGGCAAGCTCTATGACGATTATCACGCCTCCCGCGCATTGCCGGGCTTTCAGCCCGACAGTAAGCTGCGGATGCTCCTGCAGATCCGTGAGCAGGTGGAGGTCGTTATTGCTATCAATGCCGATGATATTGAAAAGAACAAAATTCGGGGGGATTTGGGCATCACCTACGACCGGGATGTGATCCGCCTGATCGACATTTTCCGCGGCTTTGGGCTGTATGTCAGCTCTGTGGTGCTGACGCGGTATAACGACCTGCCGCTGACCAAGGCGTTCCAGGAACGGCTGGAGAGTTTGGGCGTCAAGGTTTACCATCACTATGAGATCGAGGGCTATCCCTACAATGTAAGCCATATCGTCAGTGAGGAAGGCCTGGGGAAAAACGACTATATCGAAACTACCCGGCAGCTTGTGGTGGTCACCGGCCCCGGCCCCGGCAGTGGCAAGCTGGCGACCTGCCTGAGCCAGCTCTATCACGAGCACCAAAAGGGCAATCAGGCGGGCTATGCCAAGTTTGAGACTTTCCCGGTGTGGAATCTGCCCCTGAATCACCCGGTGAATCTGGCGTATGAGGCGGCAACCTCCGATCTGGACGATGTGAATATGATCGACCCCTTCCATTTGGAGGCCTATGGGGAGATGACCGTCAACTATAACCGGGATGTGGAAGCATTTCCTGTGCTGCAGACCATTTTTGAGCAGCTTTTGGGTCACTGCCCCTATAAATCCCCCACGGATATGGGTGTGAATATGGCGGGCTTCTGCATTGTTGACGATGAAGCTGTCCGGCAGGCAGCCAATCAGGAGATCATCCGCCGGTATTACGGTGCGATGTGCGATAAAAAGCAGGGCAAAGTACAGGATAATCAAATCTTAAAGCTGGAGATCCTGATGAAAAAGGCAGGGGTTCAGGCACAGGACCGCAAGGTCGTGGCACCGGCACTGAAAAAGGCAGAGGATACGGGCAAGCCGGCGGCAGCTATGGAATTGCCCGATGGCACCATCGTCACCGGCAAAACGTCCCCCTTGCTGGGCGCTTCGGCGGCACTGCTGCTCAATGCCCTGAAAACCCTGGCAGGCGTGCGGGACAGCATCCACCTGATCGCCCCCTCGGTCATTGACCCGATCCAGCATTTGAAGGTGGATCATCTGGGCAACCGTAACCCACGGCTGCATACGGATGAGGTGCTTTTGGCACTTTCCATCTGTGCGGCCACCAATCCGCTGGCAGAGCTGGCAATGGAGCAGCTTGCAAAGCTCCGGGGCTGTGAGGTGCACTCCTCCGTGATCCTGTCCCCGGTGGACGAAAAGGTATTTAAACGGCTGGGCGTGAATCTGACCTGCCAGCCTCAATATAAGGCATAAAAAAGATCCCATCCACCAGGATGGGATTTTTTAAATGCAAAATGATTGATACGCCAAATTGGAGTTTATATCAGCGAGGCAATAATACCTTCCCCCCGGGGGAAGCTAAATAATTATTTTGAGTACAAACTACATAAGCAATGTTAAGCATTCATTTTTGCTTCGATCTCATTTTTCAGGCGCAGACCTATACGCAGCCCATCACGAAAGGCGGCCGATTCATAATGGCCGCACAGATCATAAACAAGCTGAAACAATCTGCCTGACGCTGAAAATGGGATATTCTCATAGTAGGGATCCATTTCTTTTTGAATGGCTGCAATTTCGTCACTTGTAACCGGGTTTTCTTCCAAATATCGGGATGCTAAAAATTCTATGATGCTATTGATTTCTTCTTGCTTTTGGCCAAAGGTCATTTCATTGTTTTTTTGTTCGATGGATTGATTCATTGTGTTACCTCCTTTAGAAAAGAATAGCATATAATTTGGCAAAGTGATCAATTTACATTGATATGTGTGTAAAGATTTTTGGTCTGTTGGGTTTAAGCAAAAAACAATATAACATATAAATCATCAAAAACCCCGTTCAGCCGATCGGCTGAACGGGGTCGCGTCATAGTTGCACTGTTCAATTCTACACGAAATTGGAATTTATCTTACTAACAAACAACGCAACAGCTATCAAGCCACTGTGTCATTGCGAGCCCCGTAAGGGGCGTGGCAATCTCATATAATAAGCTATACTTTGAGATTCCCACGCCAGTTTGAGAACTGGCTCGGAATGACAAAGTAAACTTTAAGCTGTTACAAAGTAGTAGGGGCCGATGCCCACATCGGCCCTG
>JAFTTQ010000141.1 GCA_017466665.1 Oscillospiraceae bacterium | reverse complement strand
TGATACGCCGAAGGCGTATAGCTTCCCCCGGGGGGAAGCTGTCACCGCGTTGGCGGTGACTGATGAGGACTGCGGGCAGAAAAGTTACGATTTATGCGCAGAAACAGACTTTTTTCTGACTTTCAGCTGTCGCCGTTCCTCATCCGTCTTTTGCCATTGTCTTTATGGGACAATGGCAAAAGCCACCTTCCCCCCGGGGGAAGGTATTATTGCACTGCTCCGCTAAATTCCAATTTAGATTATAAGATCCTGTTCTCTGGATTGGCAGCTAAAGAGGATGACCTGCTTGGTTTGGGCTTCCTCCTGCAATACCTCCAGCGCGGATTTTACCCGGTGGTCGTCAAACCGCAAAAGGGCATCGTCCAGCACCAGGGGGGCATCGGGGGTGACCTCGCCGGCAACGGCTAAGCGCAGGGATAAGTAAAGCTGATCCACTGTGCCGTCACTGCGCCATTGGGCGCTGCGCAGAGTGTCCTCGTTTTCAGCCGATGCGCTGATGCTCAAGTCATCGCTGAGGGTGATGCGCTGATACCGTCCGGCAGTCAGACGGCTGAATAACTCCTGCGCCCGCTTACTGATCCGGGGAGCAAAACGCCTTTGCAGCACATTTGACGCCTGATACAGGGCATCCTGCGCCATTTCCAGGGCGTAGTAGTAATCCTCCAAACGGCTGATGCGGCGGCTGACGCTGTCCAGCCGTGCTTTGAGCACGTCCTCCTGTCCAATCGTTTCCGCCTGACCGATGCACTGCCCCAGCTTGATGCCAAGCTGCTTTTGTAAAAACACAGCAGCTTGCAGCTCCTGTTCCGTTTCGGATGCTGTCAGAGTCATTTCGTCCGGGCGTGTAGGCTCCGGGGCAGTGGTGGCAACGGCTTGCAGGGCACTGGCGTGCTCCTTTGCGTTCTGCACCTCCCTGCGCTTAACGGAAAGCAGGCTGTGCTGCTGCAAAATGCCCTCCCAATAGGAAATGGCAGCTTCTAAGGTGAGGTCTTTTGCATATGTCACAATAGCTTCTTCCAACGCAGCTTGGTCTGCGCCGGCGTTTCCGCTGGCGGCGGTATACTGCGCCATTGCAGTGCGGTAGTTTTCCTGAGCCGCGGCATATTCTTCCGCAGAAGGTATCCAGCGGCTGGGCGTAATACCGGGATATTTCTGGAATAGTTCCTCGATTCTTTGCTGGCGCTTTTTGGACTGCGCGCTGCCCCAAATAAGTGCCAGAATGCCGGAAACGGCAATAACAGCAAAGCAAATAAGGAAAATCAGGGGGCTTTCAGGCTGCAGAATATACTGCGACGCTATCAGCAGCGCAAGCAGAATGCCGGCGGCAATACCAAAAATTTCAAGCGTCTTTGCCTGTTTTTTCTTTGCGGCATCCAGGGCTTCATATTGGGAAAGATCCGCTTTGGCGTTGGTGACCGCCTGCTCCGGGGTCGTATCCCGGTACTGGGCGGGCACCTCCGGCGGAACCGGGGCAGGGGGGAGCTGCTGGGATTTTAGCAGAAGATCTCTGCGCTGTGCCTGCAGCGTCTGACCCTTTTGTACCTGAGCGGCAGCAGTATCCCGCGGGGGAAGTGCGGCGCAGCTTTCTTCCAAGGCGGCAAGCTCCTCATCCAGCCGGGCACAGGTGTCCTTGGCTTCCCGAATCCGCTGGGCACCCTGCTTGGCAGCATCATACCGCAGGTGATCGGCGTGGTTTTGGAGAAGACCTATTTTTTGCTCAAGCTCGGTTTGCTGCTGTTCGATCCGCCGGGTTTCATCCTGCAGCTCCTGACGCTGCTGAAGCTGGCCGCGAAGCTGATCCCGCTCATATTCTGCCTGGGGCAGCAGGCCGGTGCGGTTGTGGCGCACCTTGTTTTTTAGCTCCTTGAGCTGCTTGCCCAGGGTATCCCCGGCACTGTTTTCATCGCCGGTGGTCACAAGATTATTCAGCCTTCGGCGTAGATACTCGTCCTGGGTCACAGGCATATCCTGCAAGCGGATAAAGCCGGCTTTTTGAAATACACTGCGCTCCACACCCAGAAGGGTCTGCCCGCAGTTGGCGGCAGTCAGCTCTGGGATATCCAGTCCTGTGTCGGTCTCATAGGCACGGAACTGGCCAAAGGGGATCCGCCCCTTGGTGCTGCGCTCGATGGTAATGTCCCTGCCGTTCCAGCTAAGCTCCATCCGCCCCGCCATAGGCTCTCCTGACCAGGGAGCAAAGCGCTCTTTATCGGCAAGGGCTGCCTTGGTAGTCTGCTGCCGGGTGTCGATGCCGTAGAGCATTGCTACGATAAAGGCACACCAGGTGCTTTTTCCCCATTCGTTGGGGGCGTGAATGATGTTAAGACCGGGCTCAAAATGAAGTGTTTCGTGACTGAGCTTGCCAAAGGTGGCGGTCATAGAGAGAATTTTCATGGCAGCTTCACCTCCTGACCGTCTAAGATCTGACGGGAAATCCGGGCTGCTAAGGTGGCTCTGCTGCGGGTCTTTTCCATATCCGATTGGGATGCCTGCTGTAAAAAGCCAAAGTAGACACCCTCTAAAGAATCCTCACCTACGGCACTCCAAAGGTCGATTTCCGGGCGTGTTTCATCCCGCAGGCTCAGGTTGGGTACCTGAGGAAAGTTAAGCTGGGAAAGGTCAATGCCTGCGCTGTAACCGGTAAGGGTGATGCGGTAAAAATCATCGGTGTGCAGCGCCGGCAGAAGGGCAGAAATCGCATCTCTGGGATCGCTGCCAACTTCCACCTCTTCGTCGTAAAAACGGGGAGTATCCAACGGCAGGAAGGATGCCTTTACATCCTCGCTGAGCGTCACAAGGATCACACCCTTGGCACCCAATTCGTCATAGCCCCGCCCCATAGGACAGCCGGGCCAGGCGCACAGGGTCTCACCGGCACGGAGACTGCTGCCCTTGTGGATGTGCCCCAGCGCCAAATACGAAAGGGCACTGGCCCGTATCTGCTCCCGGGAGATGGGGCAGTAGGCAGAGCCGGAGACCTCAGCTTCGGCGTGGAAAATGCCCAGATGCCAGGCTTCCTCACCGGCAGCCTGAAAGCCCTTGAGGAGTGCAGGACAGTCCATAGAGGTGTAGCCCGCGCCATAGACCTTGCAGTCAAGGTCAGGAAGGCTAACTTCCTCAATTTTCGGATTTTTAAAAATGTGCACATTTTCCGGCCAGCCGTCCGCTTCGTAAGGGCTGGTGGGGCAGATATAGTCGTGATTGCCCGGAGCGATAAACACGGGAATATTTGCTTCTGCCAAGGTACCTTGCACAATGCGGACAGTTTCGGCAGATGCCGTACCGTCAAACAGATCGCCCGCCAGCAGCATCAGATCGCAGTTTTCCGCCTTGGCAAGCTTTACGATCTTGCCGGGTATTTTTTTCAGCTCCCGGCGCAGAAATTCCGCCTGCTCCGGGCTGTGACCGGACATAGGGGCGTCCAAATGCCAGTCGGCGCTGTGGAGAATTTTAATCATACAGATCCACCCTTTCTACGGCCTTGCAAAGCCCTGTCTCGGTGTCAATGGTAAACAGCACGGCTTCCAGCTTGGTGGGGCCGTCTGCCCACTGGTAGCGGCTGGTCAGATCTCCCCGGAACTTGGCAATGGACAGCTTGGGCTGGATCCCCAAAACAGAGTTTTTGGGGCCGGTCATACCTAAGTCGGTCACATAGCCGGTGCCCTTGGGAAGAACCTGGGTGTCACTGGTGGGGACGTGGGTGTGGGTGCCCCAGAGGGCACTGATCCACCCATCCAGCATATAGCCCATGGCTAACTTTTCTGAGGTGGCTTCCGCGTGAAACTCTACCAATATTAGCTTGGTATCAATGTTTTTTAGAATTTTTTCAATTTGCAAAAAGGGATTGTCCGGGCCGTAGTCCATATTGCACCGCCCAATCAGATCAATCACCGCCACCGGGCCAAACCGGGTGTCGAAGATGCCCCATCCACGGCCCGGTGCTTGGGGTGCGTAGTTGGCGGGGCGCAGGATCCTGGGGTTGTCCTCCAAATAGTCCACGATCTCCCGCTTGCCAAAGGTGTGGTTGCCCATGGTGATCACATCTGCCCCGGCATCAAAGATGTCCTCGCCCTGCTGGGGCGTCATCCCCACAACACTGGCGTTTTCACCGCATACAGTGACAAAATCCGCGCCGGTCTGTCTTTTTAGCTGGCGCAGACAGCGGCACACCCGATCCATACCGGGATTGCCTACCACATCGCCAACGGCTAATACCTTAAAGTCCATAGGTTTGCCTCCTTATCGAATGGATTTTGCGTACTGGGAGGGGGTGATGCCGAATTTCTCCTTAAACTGCCGGGAGAAATGATGAATGGTGGAGTATTGCAGAGCCTGGGCAATCTCCGTGAAATTCAGGTTGCCCTCCCGGATCATCTGCTTGCTCTCCTGCAGCTTGATGCGGCGGATATATTCGCCGGGGGAGATCTGCAAGTGCTTATGAAACAGCGCCGTCAGGTAACTGGTACTCACATCGGTATTTTGTGCCACCAGGGGCACTGTTAACCGGCAGCGGACATGGGTGCTGATATATTGCTGTGCCCTGCGGATGATCTCGTTTTCATTGGTCAGACAGTGAACGCTTTTCAGGGTATCTGCCGGGGCATCGGAAAGGCGTTTCAGGGTCAGCAGCGTCATAGATAAGAGGGTCAGGATCATATCCCCGGAAAGCTCGTCCATCCTTTCCTGCTCCCGCAGGATCTTCTGCAAATAGGCGATGGCCTTTTGGGGGGACTGGAATTTTCGGTTATAAAGCTCAGAAAGGTCGTAATCCCCGGGATCAAAGGCAACGGTCATAAATCTTGGCGCTACGGAAATATCCGAATACTGCATATGCCACTGATCGGGGGCATAGAGCATCAGATCGCCCTGCTCCAGCAAAATGTCCTGACCGTCTGCCACCGAGTGCAGGCTGCCCTGATCCACATAGGTCAGCTCCACCACCGGGTGAGATTCGCCGGAAAACAGAAAGCCCTTTTCTTTTTCCTGATAAAAGATGGTATAAATCTTTTCAATGTTCAGCCTGCGGGTGATGTGCAGATCGGTTTTGGGATCCCGGTCAGGCAGGGGCAGGGGGGCTGACGGCGCGGCAAAGCGCACAGCGGCCTGCTCCTGAAAGGCGCAAAGACTGAAACAGATACCGGCGTTGACCTTGACTGCCTTATCCATATAAAAATCGTGGTAATGCTCTCCATCATCGGAAATGGACAATACCGCCATACCGCTTTCACAGGAAAGCCAGGTATCAGAAACGGCTTTCCATGCGGGGGCAGCAGAGGTATTCAAAAATACGGTCTTCCAGGGCTGCTGCCAGTCATTTTGCTCAGGAATTTCAGGCAAAATGGTACCAAAGGGCTGGAAACTGAGCCGGTTTAAATTCTGGATCATAGGGCATACCACCTTAAAATCAAAAGGAAATAGGGTCACCACAGGGTGACCCTATTATTATATATCATAAAATCGAAAATGGCAAATATTTTATCTCTGATATTCAAATTCCATATCGTAAATATCCACCACGTCGCCGTCCTGAATGCCCATTTCCTCTAATCTTTTAAAAAGACCGCACTTGCGAAGCTGCAGGTCGAAATAGTTTCGGGATTCGTAGTCGTCAAAGTTGATATTGATAATGAGCCTTTCCAGCCACTTGCCGGTGACCACCCAGGTGCTGCCTAAATGCTCGATGGTCAGCTCGTCGGGAGAGCCTGCCTCCTCGACCACTTCCACATATTCCGGCTCATAAACTGTGACAGGGGGGAGGGTGCGCAGCTTTTCTGCTACCACACGCATCAGATTCTTGGTGCCCTGGGTAGTACCGGCGGAGATCTCATAAAGCTGACAGCCGGCTTCCTCTACGTGCTGGCGCAGACGCTCCAAATTGTCGCTTTCCGGCATCAGCAGGTCACACTTGTTAGCGGCGACGATCATAGGCCGATTGCTCAGATCTACGCTGTAATTCTGCAATTCCCCGCAGATGGCATCAAAATCCTCCACAGGATCCCGTCCCTCAGAGCCGGAAACATCCACCACGTGTACCAGCAATCGGCAGCGGTCAATATGCCGCAGAAAATCGTGACCCAGACCGGCACCCTCGGCAGCGCCCTCAATAATGCCGGGTATGTCTGCCATAACGAAGGATACGCCTTCATCCACATAGATCACGCCTAAATTGGGGAACAGGGTGGTAAAATGATAGTTGGCGATCTTGGGGCGTGCGTTGGAGGTGACGGAGAGCAGGGTAGACTTGCCCACATTGGGGAAGCCTACAAGACCTACATCTGCCAAAAGCTTCAATTCCAAAATCACATCCCGTTCCTGACCGGGAAGACCTGCCTTGGCAAACCGGGGAACCTGCCGGGTGGGGGTGGCGAAATGGTTGTTGCCCCAGCCGCCTCTGCCGCCCTTGGCAATGATATGATCCTCCCCGGTAGACATATCCACAATGATCTGACCGGATTCGGCATCCCGTACAACGGTGCCCCGGGGTACCTGGATGATGAGATTTTCTCCCCGCTTGCCGCTCATATTCCGGCCTTGACCGCCGGCACCAGCCTGGGCGCTGTACTTGCGCTTATAGCGGAAGTCCAGCAGGGTGGAGAGGTTGTCGTTGACCCGCAGGATCACACTGCCGCCGTGACCGCCGTCGCCGCCGTCAGGGCCGCCGGATGCCACATATTTTTCCCGGTGGAAGGCAACGGCACCGTCGCCGCCCCGTCCGCCGCATACCGTGATTCGGACTTTATCTACAAACATTTCCATAGTTAATTTCTCCTTTATATAAGAGGGGAGTTATACGGTCATACATTTTCATTATACCCAAATTAGTACGATAAATTGGAATTTATCGTGGCAAGATAGGCGTAGGTACGAAAGCCTCCCTTGTGTAAAGGGAGGTGGCACGGCGATAGCCGTGACGGAGGGATTGTTATGGAATTCGGATACAATCCCCCAGTCAAATTGCCTAAAATCGGCAATTTGCCAGCCCCCTTTACACAAGGGGGCCTTTGGCCTGTGCGCCTAACCTGCTACTCTAAACAATCATTTAATTTTTTTGAACGAAAATGTATCACAGTATAACGCCTGCGTGAAAAAGGGCTGCTGCATTCGTTTGCAGCAGCCCTTTCAAAGCCAAAACTGTGTTCGTGATTACTGCTCGGCAGCGTACACGGAGCACTGACGGCGATCCTTGCCCTTGCGCTCGAAACGGACAGTGCCGTCAACCAGAGCAAACAGGGTGTCATCGCTGCCGATACCCACATTGACACCGGGGTGGATGTGGGTGCCTCTCTGGCGAACCAGGATGTTGCCAGCCAGAACAAACTGACCATCTGCACGCTTTACGCCCAGGCGCTTAGCCTCGGAATCTCGACCGTTCTTGGTAGA
>JAFTTQ010000140.1 GCA_017466665.1 Oscillospiraceae bacterium | reverse complement strand
TGTTACGGAGCGCTGAGGGCAGCGCTCCCTACGTGCGAACGAGAGAGTCAGCTAAACAACAATTTACAATCCCTATACGGAAACGGGTTCTTGAGTGGGAGCTTCTTCGGCTTGCTCCTGAGTTTCCTCCTGTTCTTCCAGGGCATCCTCTTCCGCAAATTCCTGCCGCAGTGCCATCATCGCGTTGTAGCGGATCCTTCTGCGGACCCCGGCAATCAGCAGAATCAGGATCACCAGCAGAATGATGCCGGCTGCCCCATAAAGCAAAGCCTTCCAGAACCAGGGCGCTTTCAGCACCGCCGGCAATCGAATCCCCAGCACCACCGGTGCATCTTCCGCCGCCGGCATTGCTGCCTGACAGACTTCACACTTCCCGGTTTCCATCTGCCAGATATGTCCCTGTGCTTCTACGGTATCTCCGCAGGCACAGGTGCCCCAGTGGTTTCTATCATCATATGTAAAACGATAGCTGTGTATATGCTGTCCAGCCGGCGTTACCTCAAATCCGCAGACCGTACAAAGCTGTGCCTGGTTTTCTGTGGCGGCCGTGCCTGTTTTGTGGGATACCGCCGTTTGCTTTTTACCGCATTTTTGACAGGTTCGCCAGTGACCGCTGCTGTCGCTCTCCCACTGTGCGCCATAGGTATGGGTGACCTGCCGGATGTAGCCGCAGGTATCGCAGGTTTCATCGCAATCGGCACTATATACATGGGCTGCCTCTTCCTTGGTATCGGAACAGTGCAGGCAGCGGTGCCAATGGTTTTTGGAGTTGCTTGTCCAGCGGGAGGAGTACATATGCCCGGAATTGGGCACAAGGCCGCAGATCATACACTTTGTGCCGCAGGAGCCGGATAATTGGTGGCTGCCGATACTCAGCTTGCCGCCGCAGTCTTCACATTCATACCAGTGATCCAAACTGCCAGCTACCCATTCAGACAAGGTATGCTCCGCTTCCTCCTCGGTTTCACAGACCTCACAGACACGGTAGTGGTTATGGCTGTCGCTGTAAAACCACGAACCGAATTGGTGCTCCCCGGTGGCTGGGATCTCCGTTTCCCGGGTAGCGCCGCATTGAGCGCAGGTCTGTTTTTTTACACCCGGATCCTTACAGGTCGGCTCTGTAACTGTTTCATCACTGCCCCATTCGTGCTTTATTTTCTCGTTTTTGCCGCAAATACCGCAAACCGCGCTGTGGTAGGTATCATCCACTTTTTTCCAATTTTCAAAACGGTGCTCACAGCAGTCCTGACAGCCGTCCACCACCTTATTGGTGCCGGTGTAATAGGAATGGCCGCACTTGGAGCATTTATAATATTCCTTATGGGGATGCTGATTTTCCGCACCCTTGACGTAGCTGTGATTACAGCCGGTGCTTGTACCGGCATTGCCGCTGCCCTGATAATTGGGCGACACAAAGGTATACTGGCTGCTGTACAGCTCCCGCTCCCGGATCATAACACCGTGCCGGGAATCGGCAGATGTCCAGGTGTTGCCCTCTACGGTATAAAATGTACTGCCCTCCACCTTATAGACGATCCCGGCGTGGGCATCGGTATTCCGGAAAAACAGGTCTCCGGGCTGGGGTGTTTTCTGTGAGGCGGTAAAGGACGAGGAAAAACCGAACGCCGCCGCATTGGAAAAGCTGTTTTGCTTGATAACGCTTTCCGGCACCCCCGCCTGCTCTGCGCACCAGCTTACAAAAATGGCACACCAGGACATGGGATTGCGTCCCCACCAGGCGCCGTATTTTGTATAGTTATTATTGCCGGAGCCCTCTTTATAGCCCACCTGGGTCACGGCCACAGCCACGATATCCTTACGCTGATCGCCGGTATTGACATAGGTATTGGGATGGGTCGTAGGATAATCGGCTGCACTTGCCGAAAGGGAAAGCTCCGGAATGCAGGCAAACAGCATCAGCAGGGTCAGCAGAAAACACAGGATTCTGTTTGATCTCATTTTTGTTCCTCCATAAAAGAGCCATAGCTTCCATTTTCTCTATACTACTATGATTTCAGTAAAAAATCAAGAGCAGCGCAAGGATTTTGTAATCATTTTGTAACTTTTTTCAAATTCCCTTTCTGATAGTTTACTTTTTCCCGTAAAGGTGCTATAATGTTTTTTGAAATTTCGACAGGAGGTGGTCTTGTGGATCGTTTGCTCAGCTATATCAAGGATACTGTCCGCAAGGCGGATCTGATCCTGCTTTTACTGTGCCTGGTGGCCACTGCCTTTGGCTGTGTTGCCATCGCCAGCACTACCAACGCCGAGGGCACCCTTCGGTATGTTATCGTGCAGATCGGCGCGGCACTGATCGGTGTTTTCCTGTTTTTCATCGTTTCCTCAGTGGACTCTGACTTTTTTTCCGAGCACCGCACCTGGCTGGTGGTCTTTAACTGCTTTTTGCTGCTGCTGATTATCCCCTTCGGTACGGATAACGACACCGGCAACAAGAGCTGGCTGGACATTCCCTTGATGCCTGTGCAGATCCAGCCCGCGGAGATCTGCAAGATCGCCTATGTTCTGGTGCTTGCCTCGGTGATGGCATCCCACCAGAATAAGCCATCCTCCTTGAAATCTGTTGCCCATCTTTTGCTCCATGTGGGACTGATCGTGGGTCTGAATATGGTACTGTCCCGGGATCTTGGCGTTTCCCTGATCTTTGTTTTTATTTTTATCGGTATGGCGTTTGCCGGCGGCATCAGCCTGATCTGGTTTGCCGTTGCCGGCGGTGCCTTGGCTACCGCGACACCGATCCTGTGGAATTTTCTGGAGGATTACCAGAAGCGCCGCATACAGATCCTTTGGGATAAAACCATCGATCCGGAGGGCATCAACGAGCGCTACCATACCCTGCGAAGCATCCGTTCTCTCACCGGCGGCGGTATGACCGGTCAGGGGCTGTTTCAGGGTAACCGCACCCAGGCGTTGGGTGCCCTGTATGCCCAGCACACCGACTATATCTTCTCTGCCATTGGCGAGGAATTGGGCTATGTAGGCTGTGTCATTACCGTTCTTCTGCTGGTTCTGATCATCGCCCGGTGTATTTGGGTCGGTATGCGCAGCGGTGACTATATGCGGCGGCTGATCTGCTTTGGCGTTTCCTCCTCCCTGATCTTCCAGGTCATCAGTAATGTGGGTATGTGCATCGGTCTGACCCCGGTTATTGGCCTGACCCTGCCCTTTATCAGCTACGGCGGCTCCTCCATGGTTTCGCTGTATGCTATGATCGGTCTGGTTTCCGGCGTGTACGCCAAGCCCTCTCCCACCAGTCACGAGCGCTATATCCGCCCGCCCTATATTACGAGGCACACTCTTTAAAAGAAGTGTGCCTCCACTAAGTTTGCCCTTAAGCACGGCGAAATGGGTAAACTTAACTTCACTCCTTTAGAAAGGGGATTCTTATGCAAAAACGCAAAAAACTAATCATGCCTACGGTTGCCGAGCTGATCCGGCATTTGCTTTTATCGTGGCTGTTCAGCGCGCTTTTGGAATATCTGTTTTTGCCCCAGAGCTTACAGGATATCACCCGACTGGACGGCATTGCCGCTATGTCCCTGCCCCGGCTTTTGATCCTGACGGTAATCTTCGCCGCCGTTCTTTGGGCACTTTCGCAGCGGTATCGGATCGTCATTTGGGAACGCTGGGCGATTCCAGGCGTTTTCGCGCTTCTGGCCGGCGCGGTGCTGACCAACACCTACACCGATGCCTTTTTCCTGTTCTGCCTTGTGATTCTTGCCATTATGGCGGTCTACGCCATCTGGGGTCACGCCCCCACCCGGGAAAAGCCGCAGGCCGCGGGAAAGGCACACTGGAGCTTCCCGGTGATCACCTGCCTGCTGGCACTGGGCTTTCTTTTCCTTGTTTCCCTTTGGACGGTGCTCAGGGTCAAGACCTTTTATGCGCCCAATTTTGACTTCGGCATCTTCTCCCAGATGTTCTACAATATGAAAGAAACCGGTCTTCCCATGACCACCGTAGAGCGGGACGGGCTTCTTTCCCACTTTGCTGTCCATGTTTCCCCCATTTACTACCTGATGCTGCCCTTCTACTGCCTGTTCCCCACCCCGGAAACACTGCAGGTTTTACAGGCAGCGGTTTTGGCATCTGCCGTGATCCCCATGT
Organism: Oscillospiraceae bacterium; assembly: GCA_017466665.1. GTDB lineage: Bacteria > Bacillota > Clostridia > Oscillospirales > Oscillospiraceae > Faecousia. Next base: position 1,331 of record JAFTTQ010000140.1, on the reverse strand, counting down.
GGCTGATCGGCAAGCAGCATGGCTTAGGCGGTCTGCCCCGCACCCTGCTTTGCGCCCTTTTACTGCTGCTGCCCACCACCGCCGGCGGCACCTCCTATGACCTGCACGAAAACTGCTTTCTTCTGCCCCTTGTGCTGTGGCTGATGTACGCCATCGACAGGGAAAATATTTGGCTCACCGGGCTGTTTGCCCTGCTGACACTGATGGTCAAGGAGGATGCGGCAGTCTATGTTGCCATTGCCGCGCTGTATCTGGTGATCCGCTGCGGGGTCAATTACCGCAAGGGCACAGGCAAAATGCTCTTTACCGGCATTGGACTGCTGATCCTTTCCGTATCGTGGTTTTTGCTTGTCACCGATTATCTGGCAAACCAGGGCGACGGCGTGATGACCTACCGCTACGATAATTTTATCTATGACGGCTCCGGCTCTCTGCTTTCCGTGGTTAAGGCCGTGATCCTGTGCCCGATGAAAATGCTTTACGAATGTATGGACGCAGAAAAGCTGATGTACCTTGGTCAGACGATGGTACCCTTGCTGGCGCTTCCGCTGCTGACCCGGAAATTTGAGCGCTATCTGCTGCTGATCCCCTACATTCTGCTGAATTTAATGTCCGACTACCAATATCAGCACGATATTATGTTCCAGTACAATTTCGGTTCTTCCGCCTTTTTGCTGTATCTGACTGCCGTTAATCTGGCGGATCTGCGCTGGAAAACACCTCGGCTGATCGCCCTTGGGGCAGCGGTCTGTGTCAGCTTAGGCTTTTTCTGCAGTCTGATTGTGCCCAACGTTCAGAAAATGCAGGCACTTCACACCGAGTACGAAAGTCATTACCGGCAGCTCTCTGAAGCCTTGGCGCAAATTCCCGAGGATGCCTCGGTGACTGCCCACACCTTCTATGTAGTGCCCCTGTCCCAGCGGTCTACCCTGTACGATGTGCGCTACTGCTCTCAGGAGCATTTGCTCAGTACCGAATATGTGGTGCTGAAAAAATCCTCCTCCGGCGATTTCAGCCGGGGCAATTTGGGGGTCAAGGGCTTTGATAATGTGGATGCTCTTTTAAAAGCCAACGGTTACACGGAGTTTTTAAGGCAGGGCAGCCTGATCATCTATCACAACCCGGAAAACGGATAAGCAAACCGCCTGTAAGGTATTAACCTTGCAGGCGGTTTTTGCAGATAAATTATTGGGCACCTCTAAAAACTACTCTAAAATGGTTTATAAATTGAAAGATGTTAATTTTTAAACAATTTGAGCAAAAGCTTTGGATTAAGTGCTGTTATTTCATGCCTTAGCTACCCATTTAGGCAACGTTTTTAGCCGGTCTGT
>JAFTTQ010000139.1 GCA_017466665.1 Oscillospiraceae bacterium | reverse complement strand
TTTAGACGCCTACTCCCTTAGCAGGGGAGCCCCTTCGGCCTCTTGGGTATCACTCCGAATCAAAGAAATATTTTGTTTGCTAAGGTATTTTAGCATAGCGGCATCTTTTTGTCAAGCCATTAAAGCGGTTATTTTAGAAGGATTTCATCAATATTTATAAAATCCCACATTCTGTCTTGCATTGGCTGTCATTTCATTATAAAATCACTTTGAGGTGACAAAAATGCACGACACACAACAATGGATCTGGCTGCCAAAGAACAGCTATCCCCATCATCAAACCACCATCACCAACGCTTTTTGCGATCCAGCCAACGGCAACTACACCGTTGCGGAATTTCGCAAGCGCTATACCTTTGACAAAAAAGTGGTTTCCGCGGAGCTGACTTTCTCCGGGGACACATTATTCCGGCTTTATTGCGGTGATCGGCTTCTTGCCACCGGGCCTGCTGCTGTGGGAGGAGATTATTTTCCTGATGGTGCCGTTTCCCATTATTACGCTTATCGGATGACATTTTCTCCTGATTCCTCTGTCATTGATCTGTTTGCGTGCGTTCAAATGATGCCTGTTCAGCTTTGTGACTTTTCCAAAGGACATGGTGGTTTTATGCTATATGGCTTTCTGACCTTTGAAGACGGATCACAGGCATATATTTCCACTGATGAAAGCTGGCAGGTTAGAAAAAACAACGCCTTCCTCTCCCCTACCCATTATGATGCCGGCATTGCATCGGATGCGTATGTGAATGCGGAAATCGTGGAAAACCTTTGGAACGCGGAGATCGCGCCGATCCCTGTGCGCCAGGAACATACTATGGTGCCTGAAGGCGGTCATTTCCGTTTGGAGGCTTTTGACTCCCTGGAAACCACATTAGAGCTGGAGCGTATCTTTGCAGGCTTTCCTTATATTCAGGTCAAAGCCAGCGGCTCCGTAATTGTTGAGCTGGAATATCGGGAATTACAGGAGCATACACAGCCATATGTACTTTCTTTTAACGGCAGCGGAGAATACCGGGGCTTTCAGCTTTGCAGCACAGGCAGCATTTTCGTAAAGCTGAAAAATCTATCGGATACGCCTGCGGACATAACCGTTTCCTACATTGTTACCCATTATCCTGTTACCGAATGGGCAGAAACAGAAACCTCCGATCCCGCGCTGAATCTGGTCTTGGCGCTTTGCAGGCATAATTTAAAGCAATGCCGGCAGACCCTGCACCTGGACAGTCCCAAGCACTGCGAGCCTCTGGCTTGTACCGGCGATTACTATATTGAAAGCCTAATGACCTTGTTTTCCTTTGGGGATCTTCGTCTTGCGGAATTCGATCTTATCCGCACTGCCCGCACTTTGCAGCAGCAGGACGGCAGATTGTTCCACACCACTTACAGCCTGATCTGGGTCAGGATGCTTTATGATGTATATATGGCAACCGGCAACCAAGAATTGCTCCGGAAGTGCAAGGATGCTCTCATTATGCTGCTGAATCGCTTTGAAGCTTATCTGGGAGACAACGGCTTAATTGAAAATCCCCCCAGCTTTATGTTTGTTGACTGGATCTGCGTTGACATTTTTACCCTGCACCGTCCGCCCAAGGCACTGGGACAGACCTGCCTGAATCTATTATACTTTGACGCATTGGATGCAGCAGTAAAGATTTTTTCAGCATTAGATGACCTTACTTTTGCCAACCATTGCTCCACCAAAAAAGAGGCACTTCGCACGGCGGTGAATACCCTGCTGTTTGATCCTGAAAAGGGCATTTACTTTGAAGGGCTGAACACACCCACACCACCACAGCTTATTAACCACTGGATGCCGGAAAACACACAAAAACGTTATTACCGCAAGCACGCCAATATTTTAGCTGCCTATGTGGGCATCTGCGGTGATGATCTTGCAAAACAGATCATCCATAAAGTTATGTCCGGCGAAATTGAAGGGGGCTATCAGCCCTACTTTGCCCATTTTCTGCTGGAGGCAGTATATCGCTGCGGACTTCGGGAGCAGTACACCCTCGCCATTTTGGAGCAGTGGAAAACATCGGCACAGCAATGTCCTAAGGGTCTTGCGGAAGGTTTTATCCCCCCGGAACCCAATTACAGCTTTGACTACAGCCCCGCCTGGGCGGGAACGCCGCTGTATTCCCTGCCCAAGGCATTGATGGGGCTGGAGATCCTGGAGCCGGGAATGGGTAAATTGCGGCTCTGCCCCTCTTTATTAGGCCTGCCGCAGGCAAAAGCTGAGCTTATGACCCCCTACGGAAAAGTGGTATTGCAAATGCAGAACGGCGACACAACACAAATTACCCACCCAAAAGAGGTAAAGATCACAGTCATTTCGCATAAAGCCCCCTGATCACCACAAAGGAGTGCCTGCAGGCGAGATCTCCGGTATTGCCTGTTTGAGTTAAGTTCTTCCTTCTAGAAATTATGAGTTTAAAAAAACGGCACAATCGTGCCGTTTTTTTGCGTTTCAGGCATCCCAGAGGGATGTGCTTACGATTTTAATTGATAGTTTCCGTCTTTATTCCAGAATGAAACGCCATAGGCGGGCCTGGTCTTCCTCAGATGCATAAGCAATGCCCACACGCTTATCGGTTCTGACATTGCAGGCATAGCCATCGTCGGCGATCCACAGCTTGCCATCGCACACATTTTCTCTGTTAAATGCCCCGGTGATCCCCATTGCCTTGGTTAGTCTCCCGGGGCCGGGAGCATCCACACAGGCGCGGATCAGCACAGCCTCCGGCTGTTCCTTTTCGCCGGTAACGATGTTTAAAAGCCAGTGGATGCCATAGCACAGATAGACATATACCGTGCCTGCCTGGGCGTATAAAACCTCTGTCCGGGCTGTTCTGCCCTTGTGAGCGTGGCAGGCGGTATCCCCTTCCCCACAGTATGCCTCTGTTTCCGATATACGCATGGTCAGGATGCCCTTTTCTGTTTCGTGCACAAGCACCTTCCCTACCAGCTCCCGGGCAACCTCTAAACAGGGACGGTGAAAGAATTTATATCCCAACCGTTTCATATCTATCACCGCCTTTCTTTCAGTCTGTATACTCTTACAGAGCTGCCGCGGTACTCTTAGCCTCCACATGATAATTGTACATTGCCTTTAGCAGTGCTTTCAGGTCACCGCTGCCCTTTTGGCTCATACGGACAATGTAATTCATGGGGCTATACGATACCGACAGGGTATCATCCACCAAAACCGTAATGCTGTCATCCAGATCCTGAGGCAGAATTCCTCCGATCTCGATATAATAGTATCCGTCCTTCTCAACGGGTTCATACGCTATGCCGTTTACAGTGAAGCTATGCTCCGCAATATTATCGGAAACTGTGAAATAGTAACGCACAGCGATCTGATTACGGAACAGCAAAGTCGCGCCATAGAAGGCCACATTTTCAGCCTTTCCGGCTACTTTCAGCTCGCTATCTGCTGTTTCAGGCACTTCGGCTGTACCCACGCCGGTGATATCCGCATTAACAAGGTTTTCCGTATTGTATTCAAAATAAGTCTGCGCGGCGGCACCGTAGTTCAGCATTTCCTTTACAAGCTGATGATACTGGCTCATTTTTTCGTCTGCCAGGAGTTCATCGGCATACTGCTTGACTGTGTAGGTCTTAGTTACAGTTTCCACGCCGTCTGTAAATTCTATTGTGATTTCATCTGCCATTTGCGCGGCGGCAACCTTGACAGAGGGTGCACAGGCGCCTGTATAGGTGTCGGTCACTCCGTCAAAGGTGACCTTGACCTGCAAGGTATCTGCCATAGACTGGTGGACATCGATGGCAAATTGAACCGACAAAGCGTCCTGCAAGGAAATATTCCACTTCACATCAACGGCATTTACATAGTCTTCAATATATAGCTCCTCGCCGCAATCGGCGCAAACATACTGGGTATAGCCCTGCTGGGTCAGGGTAGGCAGTACCTCCACAGCAAGCTCCTCGTCGTGTTTGCACTCACCGGCATCCAAAGAGGTGTAGCAAGTCGTACCGGCAGAACCGTTTTTTACATAAAGCTGAATAGGTTTCTGTCCAGATTTATAATAACGGAATCGCATCTGATCCGTAGCTGCATTGAAATTTAAGTAAGGACCCGATTCACTCGTGATCTTCACATTTCCAGAGCTATCTATGGTAATTGTATGTGCATAGGGTGTTGTTCCCTCATTCAAGCCGTTAGATGTTGCTGTACGGCCTATATAATTACCATTCACAGCCTGTACAGAATATCCATCATCTACTGCAGCAATCGTAAACTTACAGGGATCGCCTTCGGAGGCAGTAATCAAGCCATTTGTTATTGTAACCTTTTTATTGTTATTGGTTGCATCCAATTTGGAAAGGCTGCTATCAAAAATTAAGCTGCCGCTTTCGTAGACGATCACATATTCGCCAGACCAATCATCAGGTGCTTCGGTGACTTTTACATAATCGCCGTTGCCGCCGTCTTCACTGGGCAGTACATAGGTATACACCGCATACAGCGTGGTTGTCTGGGTTGTGGTAAAGGTATCCCCTGCCTGATAGAACGCGGGCTTTTCCTCGGTATCCTCTATGGGGGCTGTTGCCCATCCGGCAAAGGAATAGGTATACTCCCCTGTGGGAACACCGGCAGAGGGCAGTGTGATGCCACCATCCTGATACTCGATCTTCTCAGGAGCCGCTACACCGGCAGGAACAGAGAACTGGATAAACCAGGTATCATAGCTGTTGCCGCAGCCGGTACAGGTGTAGGTCGTGCCGGAGAGGACATAGTTATGCCCGGTAGCGGCAATGCTTTCTGTCTTGGTGCCGCCGCAGGCAGAACAGGTAAAGGTCTTAACGCCGGCGGTGGTACAAGTCGCGGGAGTAGTGATCTTCCCACTGTCATAGCTGTGCCCGGTGGCAGCAACGGACTGGGTTTCGGTTGCGCCACAGGCAGAGCAAGTAAAGGTCTTTACACCATTGGCAGTACAGGTAGGTACCGTGGTAATCTTGCCGCTGTCATAGCTGTGACCCAAAGCCGCAATGACCTCGTGACCGCTGATATAGCATTCGCAGTCATTGCAGTACACGCCGGCAGTATAGCCGGAGGTGGTACAGGTGGCTGCCACAGCCGCCGTATTGGTCGTGTTGGTATGCTCGCACTTCACCGGATCGCTGGTATAGTAGGTAGTGCCAGCCTCACCCTTGACATAAAAGCCCAGCGTTTGGCCTGCAATATTGCTGTGCATAGATGTATAACTGCGCCAATTATCGTTATTATACACACCTACATATCGGTTGTAGCTTGTATTCTGCAAATAGCCATATTGGCTGTCAACGACAAAAGTATTTGTTGTCGCAGTGCCTACACGAATGCCGTTATTATCGGTGGTACTGTATAGCCAAATGCTTCTATTCCCCTCGGGGTATATAATAAAGCTGTCATCACCCACAATATTCCATTTCAGCGCATCAGCCGGTTCAGCCGACAGCTTGCTATCAGCAACAGTAACCGCTACAGCAGTTGGTGCAGAGGAAGAACCATTTGCGCTGGTTAGCGCATAGGTAGTACCGGCGTTAGTAGTCATTGTAACAACAACACTATCGGTATCGCTGATAGCGGCTAAATCTGTCAATACATATTCCGTAGCCCCGGAACCGCCTTCGGAATAGCTATACAAGGCGTACAAGGTGGTGCTGGCGGTGGGAGTAAAGGAGCCGGTATAATAAGTGGGCTTTGTCGTGGTATCCTCACTCAGCTTGGATGCCGTCCAGCCTAAGAAGGTGAAGCCCTCGGGGGCAGTGACTGTGGGCAAAGACATAGACTCGCCTGCATAACCTTCCTGAGAAGACACCGTAGCGCCGTAGAAGTTCACGGTCACAGAGGTTTTTGCGGCAAAGTTGATCCGAATAGTACAGTCGCTGGAGGCATTGACGGTAAAGGTATTGCCGTTCTGAGTCACGGTTGCGCTGCCGCTGGTGACCGTATAGCCACTGGCATAGTAGCCGGTCTCGGGGGTTGCGGTAATGGTCTTGCCGGACAGAGAAACTGTGCCGTAGGAGGTATTATTGGAGGTAGCGGTGATATTATAGGATACGCTGTTGCCCTGACCGGAGGGAGAGGTATAATTATCGGGCACATCCGCGCCAAAGAGCAAGAACCCCAGCTCCGGATAGTCCACGAACACATTGCGGGTACCGGTAATGGACTGGCAGGCATCGTTTCTTCCCAGCTCCCAGGTATCAACCGGGTCTTCCTCCATCCACTTGAGCATCACATCCCGGTTCTCGATAACACCATCTGTTCCATACAGGACACCGGTACTGCCGCTGGGAATGGACTGCCAGCGGACATAGACGAACATAATGATTCGAACCACATCACCGCGCAGGTCATACTTACCGCCGGATTCTTCATTGGGATTGTAGTAGCTGCCTGACTCACCGTAGGCGGTGTTGCCGCGGCTGCTGTTTTCAGATGTGGAGGTAGGGCGAAGCATGAAAATATCATTTTCGCCGCTGCCGTTGTTATCACCCTTACTGTTAGGCCAAGTATGCTCCCGGTTCCAGCTACCATCCCAAGAAGGACCGATGGATTTGCCGGAATAAAAGCTGGAAATTGCTCCGCCACCGTTTTGGCAGTCTGTATATTGGAATAATGTTTTTGTTCCGTCATAACTGGTTTTGTTGCTATGAGCAGAGGTCATCAGGCTCCTAAGTTCCCGATACAATGCACTGGAAGGAACCGAGCTGTTGGTGGCAGAGCCCGATAGCTGAGACAGTTCCTCGTAGGAAGTACCTTCCGCAGCATACCACTCCTCCGCAGTGGAACGGGTAAAATCGTCCTCGTCCGCAACTGTGCCGCGAGTGCCCCAGTTGTAGGTATAGGTTGCTGCATTGGTCTGAACCGTGATGGCAGGCAAAAGCCCGATAACCATCACAAGCACCATCAGCAGTGCCAAGCTGCGTTTACATAGCTGTTTCATTGCGAGATCCTCCATTTCAAATCATGGCACACTTCGCCAGTATATTCCATTTAATATTACCACACCATTTTCCTTTTTTCAACAAATGTTTTCTGCATTTCACCGAAACAACTATCCGCATCCCATATATTGTTTATCGTGCTAACGCCCGTTAAACAATTGTGAAGTTGCTTTGCAGTGAAGTTTACTTCGTAAGTGAAGTTACTTCGTAGTGAAGTTGCCTTACGGCAGTGATTGTATTTTTGTGAAATAACTATTTCAAAAATTATTTAAAATGATCGCGTAAGCGATACCTTCACTGTGCCAAAGGCACAACTTCACTTGGCGTCAGCCAAACTTCACTTCATGGATACTTCACTTGCCGAATGGCAAACTTCGTTTTGGAATTTATCGTCAGTACGATAAATTCCAATTTCTGGGTGCTGCAAAGGGCAAAGCAGAGGGCGGATTGGATCCGCCCCCTGCAATGGGTTTATGAAATCATAAAACTGGTTTGGGACAATCAGGCTGTTACATAGTCCAGAGCAGTCCAATAGTAATTGTACAGCGCTTTCATCAGGTTCTGCAGGCTTGCGTCGCCCTTTTCATACATGCGCGCGATGTAGTTCATCGGACCGTAGGTTACGCTGATACCGTCAGATGTAACCATAAACTGCTGATCCAACTCGTAGGGCATAATATCGACGATCTCCACATAGTACAGATCATCCTTCTTTGTTGCCTCCACTTCTTTACCCTGTACGGTAAAGAGCTTGCCCTCTACATTACCGGTAAAGTAGAACCGAACCGCAATTCTATCCTTGTAAATCAGGCTTGCGCCGTAGAAGGTAATGTCAGCAGAGGTATCGGTGATGACCATTTCCTCAGCAGTTTCAGGCGTTTCTTCACCAAATTCGGTGCTTACCAGGTTTTCGGTATTGTAGCCGAAGTAGGTCTGTGCCGCACCGCCGTAGTTCAGCATTGCCTGAACCAGTGCCTTATCTTCATCGGTAAATTCATTGTTGGCATCGGTAAGGATATAGTCGGCATACTGTTTTACGGTGTAATCCTTGGATACGCCGGCGTTTTGGCCATTGCTGTTGGTGATCTGAATATTGATCTTGTCTGCCATCTGTGCAGCGGCAAGCTTGACGGTTACGGCGTAGTAACCATCTTCGTCAACGGCAATATCCCCGATATCATAGGCTTCACCGGCAACGGTAACAGCAATCTGGGCATTTTCATAGATCGTCTCGTGGACATAGACTTTGAAGTTCACACTCAGGTCACCGCGCAGGGTCATACTCCAGCTTTCCACTGCACCGGCAAGGTAAGGAATACTCTCTGTGCTGATAGTCTCACCGCAATCATTACAGGTAACGGTAACAGAGCCCAAAGTATTGCCGGTCGCGCCGATGGTGGTGGTAGTGGTGCTCAGATGCTCGCAAACGGTTTCCTCCACCAGCTTGTACAGAGTAAATGCGGAGGGATATTTGGAAGTATCCGCCACGGTAGTATTTTTATACGCGCGGAACTTATTCTTATTGTTGGCATCCGCTGTGTTACTTGCCAGCTTCACAGTGTCACTGCCGGTTCCGGCAAAGGTAAAGGTACCATCAGCAAAAGACCAAGCCCATGCATATTCGCCGGTTGCCAAACCGTTGTTATTACCACCCTTAGGTGCAATGGATACACCATTGGAATCTGTGATGGTAACGCTGGAACCGTTTACAGTCAGCGTCCAAATACCGCCAGCAGCATCCGTAACAACATCACCGGAAACTATGGGTTTTACAGCAGTCATCCATGTGCCATCTACAACACCGGGAGCATAACCGGTGGATACCACCATTACATATTGGCCGGATACAAATTGATCCGCAGATGTAACCTTGACATAAGCACCAGGAGCGGGTTCGGATTCTTCTGGCTCAGTGTCCTCGGGCTTGGTCACTTCAGGTTCAGTAACCTCGGGTTCTGTAGGCTCTGTAGGCTCGGTGGTTGTGCCGCCCACAGGGATCAAAACAAGATTGCTGATCTGTCCTTCCTTATACCATGCAAAGTAGTCATTTCCGGCAGTTCCATTCAGAGAAAGATATCTTTCTGCATCGGAGGCTGCAAAGTGAATGCTGTAAATACCATCCGTTACTTCCACAGTCAGGGCCAATGCACTGTCGGCATCCACCAAAAGGCCGGAGTTGCCGGAGGTCCAGCCTAAATAGCTGTAATCTTCTGCACCCTCCGCTTGCAGGCTGTATGTGCCGTCACCGTTGTCGGTCAGGATAAAGACATAGCCATCTTCCGGCTCAGTGATGCTTTCAGGCAAAACAGACAGACCGGAATCCACTGCCTGATAACGGCTTTTGCTTGCTGTTCCCAAATCACGGGTCATATAGAAATAAGTGTCGGAACGATTTGCTGCAATATAATATCTTGCGCTGGTGTTTTCCGGCTCTGCTTCACCGCAAACGGTACATACGCCTTCGGAATAATCGTGACCAAGAGCAGGGATCGCCTCGGTAGTGGTATTGCCGCAGGCGGAGCAGGTATAGGTCATCACACCGGTAGTTGTACAGGTAGCAGCAGTTGTCACAGTGCCTTCACCGTAATTGTGGTCAAGCACCGCCACAGCTTCTGTTACGGTTGCGCCGCAGTTGGTGCAGGTGCTGGTCTTTTCACCCTCAGCCGTACAAGTGGGGGCTGTAGTAACAACCCAATCGCCAAAGCTGTGGCCGGTGGCAGCGACAGACTGGGTCTGGGTTTCGCCGCAATTACCGCAAGTACGGGTCTGCTCTCCGGCAGTTTCACAGCCGGGAGCAGTGGTCTGTGTCCAGTCGCTCCAGGAGTGACCCAAAGCGGCTACAACCTCATGACCGGTCACATAGCTGCCGCAATCGTCACACTGGGTGCCAGCAGTATAGCCAACTTCCGTACAGGTAGCTGCCACAGCAGCCACTTCCGTAACATTCTCGTGTTCGCACAGTGTAGAGGTGTAATAGGTCGTTCCGGCAGAGCCATCCTTCACATACAGGGCAATTGCCTTCTGGCTGCTGTAGGAAGCGGCCTTATAGTAGCGGAAACGATATTGGCCAGAAGTGGCATTGAAACGAAGAACAGAAGTATTGCTGGTAATCAGTACCGTGCCATCGGCAGACAGGCTCAGGGTGTTCAGCTGCTGAGAAGAGGTGTTGAAGTTCAACTTGTTAGAGCCGGAGGTTCCGTAGATATAGCCATTCTTGGACTTAATGGCATAGCCACCGGACATAGCTTCGATGGTAACAGCTTCAGCATCGGTGGAAGCATTGGATGCGATGGTGTTATCGCTGATGGTAGCAGAAGCGTAACCGTTGCTAGCATCTACACTGTTGAAGATGTAGGCATCGGTGCCGCTTTCATATACGATCAGGTACTCACCGGACCAGTCGGCGGGAGTCTCTGTGACCTTTACATAGTCACCGCTACCACCGCCGGAGGTAGAATCCACATAGCTGTACAGTGCGTACAGCGTGGTATTGCCGGTGGGGATAAAGGAATCCGTGTAGTAGCTGGGCTTTTCAGTGGTATCGCCGCTCAGGGGTGCGGTCAGCCAGCCCAGGAATTTGTAGCCCTCGGGAGCTTCTGCGGTAGGAAGGCTCATGGAATCGCCGGCATAGCCGGTCTGACCGGATACATTGGCACCGGAGAAATTCACGGTAACGGCAGTCTTTGCAGCAAAATTGATCTGAATGGTGCAATCACTTTCTGCTACAACAGAGAAGGTATTACCGTTTTGTGTCACAGTGGCAGTGCCGCTGACCACGGTTGCGCTTTCAGCAAAATAGCCGGTGTTAGGGGCCGCGGTAATGGTGTTACCGCTTGCGATAGCAGAGCCGTAATCGCTGTTATTGACCTGAACGCTGACTGCATACTGACTGAACAGGGTATATGTAGATTTTACAGTCTGCAGGCTGTCCGCGCCATAGTTGGAGCTGCCGCTTCTCTGACCGGGGTGGGTATCTTCGTCAGAAACCACGATAGGGAATGCGGCGTAGTCAGATCGTGCAGCAGAAATGGTGCTATAGCCGTCGGTGTAACCGTAGTAAGTTGCAATTGTGGTAGACCAGTCCCAGTTGCCCCACTTGGACTTCATAGCCGCAACGGAGGTGGCAACATCCTTGCCAGCACACATATTGTCCCAGAAGGTTTCTTCATAAAGATAATCGCCTGCAAAGGTAACAGACTGGGAGTATCCATAAACGACCTCCACACCCTTTTCCCGCATAGGCTCGCACAGGGTATCGGTAGCCATACCAAGGCAGATGGCCATCCAGACGATGCCGGCAGGGCTATTGGAAGTCATATGGTTAGCAATGGTGGCACCGTTGATGTAGGCGTAGCCGCTGCCGTACAAAGCACCGTCATTGTAGTCGGCATTGGTCATACCTGTGCTGGTTTCCAAACAGAGGTAGGAATTGTTTGCGCCGGTAACATAGTCGTTACCGCTTTCATAGTCGGTGGTGCCGTGGGAGTCAAAGATGACTACTGCGCCATTGCTGACTGCATCAGCCACCTTGTCCACCGTAGCCGCCGTGCCGGAATAAAGGGTATAGCCGTCGGTATCGCCAATGGCAGAAGCAATCGCTTTTGCCTCATTCTTGTACTGATCGGTAAAAGAACTGTCGGAGCCATAGTAGGGTCCGATCAGGTAGACCTGATTACCGCTGGGCCAGCCGCCCTTAGTAGCAACAGGCTCATTATATGCGCCGTCAGCAATAGGATCCTCAGGGACAACCATATTGTCCTGAATCTCCCGCATCCGAGGGCTGTAAACGCAGCGAATGCCCTCATCTGTCCACCATGTGAAGAAATTTCCGTTGCGCTCCAAAGAGCCTTCCACATAGTTTTCCGATGCCATAACAATTTCGGCAGCCGCATCAGCAAGCTGTGTTTCAGAGGCATTCTTTTTGACGGGCGCATCTTCCATAGCGTCAATCTGTGCGAACACATCATTGACAATGGCATAGTCCTCGTCCGTCAGGACGGTCACATTGTCTTCAGGCTCCTCTGCCGGGGTACTGTCAGCATAAACAGCAGGCAGCATAGAGCCCAGCATCACAAGAACCATCAGCAGAGAAAAGAGTCGCTTCAAGTTAGATTTCACTTTCGTCATCTCCTTATTATATTGAGGGAACAATAGCATTGTAAATCAAACCGCATTGCATTGCAACCAATTTTCCCCTTTTTTCGCAGCTAACAACCGATGGGTGTTGTCCATTGATGGATAAGGCAGACTGGCAAAAACCCCATATGACGTCGCTTCACTCCTCAGAATGACACGCTCCCCTCTCTGTCAGCCCTTGCAGGCTGACGGAGAGGGGAGCATGTATTATCAGATGCCCGGCGGTATTATACCCACAACTCCTTTTCTGTCAGGGAGTTACCGTCATAGAGATAGGTCTTTACCTCATATTTTTTAAAGGAAAGGGCATAGATCTCGCCGCAAAGGGTCAAATTGGTCTGATTTGTCTCTGCGTTGTTGTTCACAAGCCGCAGGATATAGCCCTCCTCCGTCTGATAAAAGGCAGACAGAGAAATAGCAGAATTATCCACATCCAGCACATTTTCTGCCAAAACTCCATCCCCGTGGGGGAAGAAATTCAGGCTAAAGGGTGTATTGACAAATTCCTGGGCATTGTTTTCAAGCCTCTGCACCGGGTCATAGGACAGCCGGAAGGAGAAGCTGTGTCTTCCCTGCTCAATAGCGGGGGTGAAGCGGTTGGGATCGATCAGGATCCGATCACCGATAGGGTGGGCACAGTAGGCAGCACCACGCAAAAGGGTGGCATACAGGTCATTGCCCTGGGCACTAAAACCGTAGGTACAGTCATTATACAGCATCAGCGCGTTTTCGCCATCTTGGAATCCCACAAACCGATGGGCTGTGATCTCCTTACCGTCCTTATCAAAGGCATCGGTTCCAAAGGGAATCTGTCCAATAAACTGACCGTCAAAGGCTGCCGGAATTTTGATCTTCAGTGCCTTTTGCTGCTCATTCCAGAAAATATCCGCCCGAACATCCGTATAAGGCATATCCTTATACATTTTATAGCTGATGCGCACATAGCTTGCGCCCAGTTCAAAGAAGCTCTCCACCTCTGTCAAAATGTCGCCGTCTTCAATGATATTCACATTGATAAGCTTTTCAAAAGGCCCGGTCTTGCAATCAGACAATGCAAAGGGCACAGGATTTTCCCCGATGCGCTCCATATACCAGCCCCAGGGGTCGGCATTGTCCTCATACATCACCGGCTGGAATGCACCGCCGGACAGCATTTCCTTACCATTCACGATGTAGCTTTCCATCAGGCCGGTCTTGCGGCTGATACGGATTTGCTTAATGCTATCAGAAAATACGATTTTATCGCCGGTAGTGGGTGCCAAGAACTTCTTGGGCTCTACCTCCACACGGAAGTCTACCCGGGCTTCACCAAAGGCAGGCAATGTGCACCGATAGGCGATCCGCTTTCTGCGGTCGTAGTGGATGTTGGACAGTTCTTTAACACACTGGGAGGGGATCTTTTTGCCATTCTGATATACCGATACGGTATACTGTTCTATGTCGGAGGTCAGTGCATTGGGCATCAGGTATTCTGTTTCGCACACGGTTTCCCGGCTGTAAGGCTGGGAATTGAAAATAAATACAGGAAATTCGCCAATTTCAGCCTTTTGATGCTTGCCGCACAGGGCAAAAAATGCCTTATTAAACTCTGTTTGCAACAACTCCAGAGCGCACTCAGCCTTTCTCAGGCTGCTTTTTTCGCCGTCAGACGCACAGGTGCCGGAATAGATATCGTGGAACTCCAAGGCTGCCAGTGCCTTTTCCGCCTGATGAAATGCATCCTCATTTTTGGTGTACAGTCCATTTAAGGCGGCATAAGCGCAAAGCTTTTCCGTGGTAAACAGCTTGTTTTCCAATTCAATATGCTTTTGCTTAATGCTCTGCATCGCCGTGTAGCAGCCGATTAGACAGGGCTGCATAGATTTATGAAACTCTGTTTTCGGCTCCAATTCCGCAAAATACTGCTCAGGGGTGCTGTGGACAATGGGATCGTCGGAATTGGCGATCAACTCCGTTACCTCCTCCAGATCCTTCCGGGAGGGAACACCGCCATGGTTGCCTACACCCCACAACGCAACACCCACTTCCCCGTCAGTATAAGCTGATGCCATACGAATGACTTCGTTTTTTGCATTGCCGAAAGCAGTACAGTATAGATTTTCATCGGTGGTACGGGTGACCTTCACCCGACTGCCATCCTTGCCGACCCACCAAAAATCCCGGGGAAGCTCCATCATTTCAGGGTTTGGACGGCAGCAGATATAGGAATCATAGCCGCATTTGCGGAGGATCTGTACCAAACCGACAGAATGACCGAAGCTGTCAAAATTGATGGCAGTAGTGGGTCTTGCGCCAAATTTCTCGGCAAAGTATTTTCTGCCCAAGCCGATCTGCCGCACAAACGCCTCGCCAGAGGGCATATTGCAGTCCGGCTGCAGATACCAGCCGCCCATAATATGCCACTTCCCTGCCCTGACCTGCTCCTGAATGCGGGAAAACAGCTCCGGGTCGTGCTCCTCGATGAACTCGTAAAGTACAGATTCATTATGATTAAAAATAAAGTCAAACTCCCGGCAAAACAGCTCTGCCTGATGGAAGGTGGAAATGGATTCGCCTAAGCCTTCTTCCCAATCCCACATCCACACAGGATCTAAGTGGGAATTGCAGATCAAATGGATTTTTTTCATAGTAACACCTTACCCAACAACAGATAGGGCGGGGCAAGCCCCCGCCCTTCCATTAAATTCTTGTCAAAACGCTTTCTTCCTCAGGAATGCTGGGAATGCCGCCGGATTTCTCCGTAGACAGGCTGGCAGCGGTAGAAGCAAAGCTGCCAACCGAGTACATCTGTTCCACACTCAGTTCAGAAGGGGGGACACCGATCTTCAGTAGTCTGCTGACCGCACTGCCGCCGAAAATATCACCGGCACCGGTGGTATCAATTGGGCTGACCTTGGGGCATTTCACATAAGTGCTGCCGTTTTTGTTCTTTAAGTATGCGCCGTTAGGGCCAAGGGTGACCATAGCAAGGCTGACACCAAACTCGTTCAGAAGCTTATCCGCACCCTCCTCCGGAGTGCAGCCAAAGAGGAATTCCACCTCTTCATCGCTGATCTTCACCACATCTGCCTGACTTAGGCCCCACAAAAGCTGCTCCTTGGCAGTTTCCATATCCTTCCACAGAGGCTTGCGCAAATTGGGGTCGTAGGTGATCAGTTTGCCCTTGCTCTTAGCGTAAGCAACCGCCTTTTGGGTCGCCGTGCGGGCAGGCTCGTCCGTCAAAGACAGCGTACCGAAATGGAATACCTTGGCTTCATCAATGAGGGAAAGATCCAATTCCTCAAAGGAAATGCAGGTATCGGCACCGGGCTTCCGGGAAAACGCAAATTCCCGGTCACCGCTTTCATCAAAGGTAACAAAAGCCAGGGTGGTAAACACATCGTCGGTCGATACCAAGCCCTTGGTTTCAATACCGGCTTTCTGCAAAGTTCCCAGCAGCAATTTTCCAAAGGTATCGGTACCCACCTTGCCCAAAAGCGCTGTACCAAAGCCATATTTTGTCAGGGCTGCCAAAAAATTGGCAGGTGCGCCGCCGGGATGGGCAGCCATAGTGGGATAGCCGTCACCGTCTGTGCTGACGGTGGCAAAGTCAATGAGAAGTTCTCCCAAAGCAACTACATCGATCATAGTCTTTTCTCCAAATTTAGTTGAAATGATTGTTTTTCTATTCGTAAATCTCACAATGAGAATATAATTATCAATTGTCCATTGTCAATTGTCAATTATTCTGCAACGGGGTATTCGTTGCACAGCAGGCGGTAGGGTGCCTCGTCCTCCTCGATGGTGGGGAAACGACCCACAGGAGGATTGAAGCGGTTATCGGTATTATCGTCGTTGCACTGGCTCACTTCGCCCAGCAGCACCGGGCCGGTGCCCTCCTCCACGGCAAAATCGTGGTACAGGAACTGCTGAACATGGATGCTCTCACCAGGAGTCAGACGGATCTGGGTGCCGGCAGGAACGGTGTAGGTTCTGCCATCGGTATGAACAGTCACATCGGATTCGTAGTCGATCTCCTCATTGGGCAGGCTGTTGTACACCCGGATCAGCACATTTCCGCCGCCGCGGTTGATGATATCCTCAGTCTTGTACCAATGGAAATGGTTGGGGGCATACTGACCCTCCTTCAGGTACAGCAGCTTTTCTGCATAAACCTTGGGGTACTTATCCGCCATAGCCCGGTTGCCGTTACGGATGGTAATGAGGGAAAAGCCAAACTTGTCAAAATCGCCCATTCCGTAATCAGTAATGTCCCAGCCCAGCATACAGTCACGGACTTCATCATATTCGTGACCGATGGACTGCCACTGCTCAGGTGTAAAATTGCAGAAGGGAGGCAGATAGCAGTGATGCTTTTCGCACATTGCTTCCAGTTCTTTTAAAGCCTTATTGATTTCTGATCTTTTCATAATAAATTTCCTCCAAAAACTAAATTTCTTTCATTTCCTGGGCGACGATAAAGGTCTCGCCCTCAAAACTGTAAGGATGGGAGCCCTTACCGCTGGCGCAGAACAGGTATGTAGGCTTGCCCTGTTCATCAAAGAGCAGCCAGGGGCGTTCCATATTGCCCTGCTGGGTCACTGTGCCGTCGGCCCAAGTCACCTGACGGGAATAGACCTTGGGATTCTCCGGGATAGTGAAGTGGATGCAGTCGTCACTTTCGGCATAGAAACCGCAGCCCCATTCCCCGGTGATACCATAATGTCCGTTTTTGCTGTCATCCTTGGCAAGGATACAGAATTTTTTCCGTTTTTCATCGTACCACAGAAAGGGATCCTCCACGTGGACATCCGGGTGGTCAAACTGCAGGATCGGCTCGTCCACCAAACGGCGGAATTCTCCGTCCGGCCTGTCTGCCACCGCAACACCAAGCTGCAAGGTCGCGCCTGCGGCACGGCGGGATTTATAGACCATATAGGTCTTGCCGTCCGGCAGAATGGCCACAGCGGGATTGGTGGTGATGGTGCAATCCCAATGCTCACAACCCCGGGGCTCTAAAATCGGTGCACCCCGGCGGACAAATTCGCCATAAATGGAATCTGCCACCGCAACACCGATGCGCTTTCTGTTCCAGACCTCTATATTGCGCTCAGCCGAGGTCTCCTCCCCTTCCGGGATCTCACCGCCGTAGGTAGTACCCATATAATACAGGTAGTATTTGCCGTCATAATAGCGAATACAGGTATTATGGGTGTTCATACCGTCAAAATACTGCCGTCCCCGTCGGGGCAGCACCACCCGCAGGAATTTATAAGGCCCCTGAGGCTGATCCGCAACAGAGTGGATGATCTGGCTGTTATAGACCCAGTTCCAGCCAAAGCCCCAGTCCTTATTCCAGTGGGATGAGAACATATGGTACTTGCCCTCGGCATAGATCACAGAGCAATCCCACAGATAATGGTCAGGATCCGTTAGCGCCAGGGTCGCACTTTCAACTTGATATGGAAATTCTTTCATATTAGAACTCCTTGATCATCCGGGCAACCTGCTCGGCACAGATCTTTGCGCCGGTCTCGGACAGATGGAGCATATCCTCACAAATGTATTCCGGTACATTCTGTGCAACAAGAGAATGCAAGTCGTTGATCCTGATCCCCATTGCCTGCAGCTTTGGAACCAAGACCGCATTGTACCGCTCTATCACCGTATTGCTGTTATACTGGTACTCAGGATTCACCGGCGTGGTGGTGGCAAAAATCACATTGGGAGTGATCTTGAGAAGCTCTTTTGCCACACGGAGCATATTTTCCACATACTCCTCCTCGCCGGTAAAAGGCTTGCCGCCATCGTCGAACAGCCCGGTGGAGGTGTCCCACAGGCCGTTATTCCAATGGATGATGTCCGCATCCTTGATGTCATCACGCCAATCAAACAGGCAGCGCAGGGTATATTTTACAAAGCGGCAATTATCCTCCGACTGAAAAACGGTATAGTCCTCCCCCAGCATTTCAGGCACACGGGGTCCATAACCGATAAGTCGGATGGAATCGCCCAAAAGTACGACTTTTTTCATAAGGAAACCTCCATAATGTGTTAAATTCTTCCTCTCCTATGGTAACACACAGTATTACCATAGGGCAAGAAAAATTTTGCATAATTTTTGCTGAATATTGACCAAAAAAGCCATCCTTTTCATTTTCCCACATTCAGGCTGTAAATTATTGTTTACCTTATTATTGATGCGCCGCAGGCGCATAGCTTCCCCCGGGGGGAAGCTGTCACCGCTATAGCGGTGACTGATGAGGAATGCGGGCGAAAAAGTAACGATTTATATGCAG
>JAFTTQ010000138.1 GCA_017466665.1 Oscillospiraceae bacterium | reverse complement strand
GGTGACTGATGAGGAATGCGGGCAGAAAACTTACAATTTGTACGCAGAAACAGACCTTTTCCTAACTTTCAGCTGTCGCAGTTCCTCATCCGTCTTTTGCCATTGTCCTATAATGACAATGGCAAAATCCACCTTCCCCCCGGGGGAAGGTATTATTATCTCGCTAAGATAAATTCCAATTTATGCTTCTTTTATGCAAAACAGACTGTGCCGGGGGCACAGTCTGTTTCCTCTTAAAGCATTTGCAGCTTATTCTTTTTACGCGCAAAGAGCTGGGCAACCAGAACCACAGCCAACAAGCCTAAGCCGATACTGTCCGTTACAAGTCCAGGATAGATCAGCAGTAAGCCGCCAGCGGCACTGAGGATCCGCTCATACCAGGGCATCCGGCAAAGGAACCAGCCCTGCAGTGCGGCGGACACGCCGAAAATACCTACCAACGAGGTAATGCAGATCAGGATCACTTCCCAGGCAGTGGTATCTACAAACAGCATTTCCGGGCTGAGGGCAAATACATAGGGCACGATAAACGCGCCAATGGCAAGCTTTGTGGCGGTAAAGGCTGTTTTCATTGGATTTGCCTGGGCAATAGCCGCGCCTGCATAGGCTGCCAGCGCCACAGGGGGTGTCAGGTCGGCAACGATGCCAAAATAGAATACGAAGAAATGGGCTGCGATAGGCTCAACACCCATCTGGATCAGAATGGGGGCACAGGTTGCCGCCATAATGCAGTAATTCGCGGTAGTGGGAACGCCCATACCCAATACGATGCAGCAAAGCATAGTCAGGAACAGGGCAACAACGATCTGATTACCAGCCAAACGAACGATGCCGTTCAGGATGGTGGTTGCCAGGCCGGTCATGGTGATGGTACCGGCAATGATACCGGCAACGCCACAGGCCGCGGCAACGGTAATCATCCCCTGACCGCCTGCCGCCAGTGCTTCCCAGATCCGCTTGGGTGTGATACGGTTTTCCTTATTGAAAAGACCCACAACAATGACAGCGATAATGGAAATCGCCGCCGCGACCTGAATGGAATTCTTACTGGTACCGACCAGGTACACCAGCAAAAACAGCGGCAGCAGCAGATAGCTCTGCTTCAAAAGGGGCAAAAATTTAGGCAATTCCTCCTTGGTAAGACCACGCAGTCCCTCCCGTTTTGCCTCTAAATGCACAGCGATAAACACGCCGGCAAAGTACAAAACAGCCGGCAATATGGCACGGACAACGATATTGCTGTAAGGAACACCGATATTTTCCGCCATCAAAAATGCAGCAGCACCCATAATTGGCGGCATGATCTGACCGCCGGTGGAGGCAGAGGCCTCTGCGGCAGCGGCAAATTCCGGCTTATAGCCGGTCTTCTTCATCAAAGGAATGGTCACAGAGCCGGAGCCAACCGTATTGGCAACGGAAGAACCGGAAACCATACCCTCCATAGCACTGACCACAACGGCTACCTTGGCAGGACCGCCGGAGAATCCGCCGACAATGGAATTGGATATCTTGATAAAGAAGTCCGCAATACCGCTGCGCTCCAAAAATGCGCCGAAAATAATAAAGACAACAATAAACTTGGAGCAGACATTGACCGGCGTGGAGAAAATGCCGTTTTCCTTACTGTAAAACAGGCTCTTCACCAGAGAATTCAGCCGGCGCATAAAATCCGGGTTGCTAAGACCCCAGAACAGCGCGTACACCACCAAAACACCGGCAATGATCAAAATTGGCAGACCCACACTGCGGCGGCAGATCTCTGCCAGGGACAAAATGCCGATAATGCCGATTACAAGCTGGTAAACCTCCAGGCTTCTCTGGTTGATGATCTCGTAGGCATTGAATGTAAAATACAGGAATGCGCTAGTGCCAAGGATCATCAAAATCCAGTCGTACCAGGGCATACTATTGACCTTTTGATGCCCCTTCCTGATCGGAAATACCAAATACCCGATCAGCACGATAAACGCCATAAAGCTACTGAGCCGAACCTCATCCATAGGATTTAAAAACAGCGTTACAACGATACAAAACAGGGAGAACAGCGCCAAAACACTATTCACAATGATCTTGGGAACGCCCTCCCACACCCGGGTATTGGATTCCCGGTCAAATTTTTTCATCACAGACTCCAGATCCATTGGCTCGTCTGTCTGCGGCACAGCCTTTTTCTTAAAAAGCGCCATACATACCTCCTATAAGAAAGGCTGCGACGAATGATTCGCCGCAGCCTGAAATTCATCCGATCAGTTGGTCTCTACCTCAATGCCCTTTTCCTTGAAGTACTTGGCAGCACCTGCGTGGAAGGGAGCGGTCATACCGTCGGTAGCATTCTGGAGGGTCAGCTCAGCGCCCTTAGCGTGCTCCTTGGTGATTCCGTCGATATTGTCAAAAATTGCAGCGGTCAGCTTGTAAACATCATCCTCAGTGGCATCGGCATCAACGATCAGGGTTGCCTTAACGGTGACTGTCTTCACAGCCGCATCCTGACCCTTGTAGGTGCCTGCGGGGATCTCATAAACAGTATAGAAGGGGCAGCTTGCCATCAGGTTATCCGCGACCTCACCGTCAATGGGAACCAGGTAAGCATTTGCGGAGGTAGCAAGCTCTGTAATCGCGGGGGTGGGAGCGCCGGCAACGATGAAGGCCGCATCGATTTTGCCGTCCTTCAGTGCATCGGCGCTGTCGCCAAAGCTCTGATACTGGGCGTTGATATCCTCCACGGTCAAGCCGGCTGCGTTCAATACGTCAACAGCATTGAAGTATACGCCGGAGCCGGGAGCGCCGATGGAAACGTTCTTGCCCCTCAGGTCAGCAATGGACTTGATATTTGCGTCCATCGTCACAAGCTGAACAGCCTCAGCATACAGACCGCCGATCACGCGGAAGGACTGGATCTTACCCTCGTCCTCAAAGGAACGAGAGCCTTCCCAGGCATAAGCCATAACATCAGACTGGACGGTAGCAAGCTGGTAATCGCCGTAGTCGATACCAACGATGTTTGCCTTGGAGCCATCGGTGGAAACAGCATTCACAGCAATGCCGGTCTCATCGGTCATATACTTGCCCAAAACACCGCCGTAGGCGTAATATGTACCGGAAGGGCCGCCGGTACCCATGGTCATCTTGGTTGCGCCGGTTTTGCTGTCACTGCCCTCGCCACAGGCGGCAAGGCCCAGTGCCATAACCAGTACCAGTAATAAAGCAATAATCTTTTTCATTGTTTTCCTCTCCTTCAAAACGAATTTGATAGGTTAAATTATACACATAAAAGCATTGTAATGCAAGAAAAATTTTTAAAAATTCATTATTCTGTGCATTTTCTACATTTTAACAGGAAATGGCTGCCTTTATACATATCAAAAAGCAGCGATTTATCCACAGCAAAAATACAACAATCCACACTAAGCGATACTTTTCAGAAAATGTATACAAAACAAGATAGGCTAACTCAGGAAAGAACCCCTTCAAAATGCAGCATTTTTGCCAAAAGCGAGCTATATTATGCAAGAAAAAATTCACTGTCATATTTAAAAGCCCATCCGATCCCGGATGGGCTTTTTAAAATCATATCAAAGCAATGTGGTGGGGTCTACGTATTCCAGCCCCTGTGCCTCCGCGACTGCCTTAAAGGTCAGGTGTCCCTGGTAGGTGTTCAGGCCCTTCATCAGGGCAGGATCTGCCTTGCAAGCCGCCTCAGCACCCATATTGGCCAGCTTCAGGGCAAAGGGCAGTGTTGCGCCGGTCAGCGCCAATGTGGAGGTTCTGGGAACCGCACCGGGCATATTGGCAACGGAATAATGAAGCACACCGTGCTTGACATAGTAGGGGTTGCTGTGGGTGGTGATCCGGTCGATGGTCTCGATAGAGCCGCCCTGGTCAATGGCAACGTCCACCAGAACACTGCCGGGACGCATGGCTTGCACCATCTCCTCAGTGACCAGCTTAGGCGTCTTTGCGCCGGGGATCAGCACGCAGCCAACCACCAGGTCGGCATCCTTCACTGCATTGGCAATATTGTAGGGATTGGACAGCAGAGTCTGCACCCTGCCGCCAAAGATATCGTCTAAATAGGCAAGCCGCTTGATATTCAGGTCAAGGACAGTGACATTCGCACCGAAGCCAGCGGCAGCTCTTGCCGCATTCAGTCCCACATTGCCACCGCCAACAATCACAACATTGGCTCTCTCCACGCCAGTCACGCCGCCCAGCAGGATGCCTCTGCCGCCGCAGTTGGATTCCAGCAGGTGGGCACCGATCTGCACAGACAGACGGCCTGCCACCTCGCTCATAGGTGCCAGCAACGGCAGACTGCCATCGGCTAGCTGAACAGTTTCGTAGGCGATGGCGGTGATCTTTTTCCGCAGCAGCGCATGGGTCTGGCCAGGATCGGGTGCCAGATGCAAATATGTAAAGAGCGTCTGACCCTCACGAAGCAGATCATACTCAGGAGAAAGAGGCTCCTTGACCTTGATGATCATATCCGCAATGCCGTAAACCTCGGCGGGTGTGGCAAGAATCCTGCCGCCAACAGCCGCATACTCGGCATCGGTGAAGCCGCTTTCAATACCGGCGTTATGCTCCATATATACTTCATGACCGGCACGAACCAGCGCATCTACACCGGCAGGGGTCAGGCCAACACGTCCCTCCTGGGGCTTAATTTCCTTGGGACAGCCAATACGCATAAATATTGCTCCTTTTATCAAAAGTATGGTAGCATTTTACCACCATATATTTCACATTGCAAGAATTTTTTTCAAATTACGTGCTTTACCGCCTTTAAGCCCTATGCACACGCCCCGAAATGGTTACAGCAAGCGAATACCGGCTTTTTCACACTCTCTTACGGTGGTATCGTCCCACACGCTGGACTGCACCTCACCGATATGGGCACAGCCCATCATCAGCATACTTAAGCGGGACTGACCGATACCGCCGCCGATGGTCAGGGGCAGCTCGCCAGAAAGCAGCATTTGATGGAAGGGTAAATTGCGGCGATGGTCACAATTAGCGATCCTAAGCTGACGATCCAGGGTCTCGGCATCTACACGGATACCCATGGAAGAGATCTCCAGAGCTCTGCCCAGGACATCATCCCAAAAGAAGATATCACAGTTCAGGTTCCAGTCGTCATAGTCCGGCGCGCGGCCATCGTGGGGCTTGCCGGAACGAAGCGCGCCGCCGATCTGCATAATACAGGCAGTGCGGTGCTCCTTCACAAAGGCGTTTTCCCGCTGAGAGCCGGTCATATCCGGGTACATATCCTCCAGCTCCTGGGTAGTCACAAAGGTCACATCCCGGCTCAGCTCCACCCGAAGCTGAGGAAATCTCACGTGCAGCCGGTCGTTGGTATTGCAGATAGCCCCTACGATCGCCCGGACGATCAGCTTCAAATAATCCAGATTGCGGTTTTCCCTGGTGATGATCTTTTCCCAGTCCCACTGGTCAACATAGATGGAGTGGACATTGTCCAGTGCTTCATCCCGGCGGATGGCGTTCATATCGGTATACAGGCCGTTGCCCACGCTGAAATTATACCGTTTCAGGGCAAGGCGCTTCCATTTTGCCAGGGAATGCACCACCTGCACATCCTGCCCCACTGCCGGTACATCAAAGGCGACAGGCCGTTCAAAGCCGTTCAGGTTATCATTCAGACCGGAATCCTCGGTGACGAACAGCGGTGCGGACACACGCTTTAAATTCAGTGCCCCGGAAAATTCATCCTGGAAGGTCTGCTTGATATAGGCAATGGCACGCTGGGTATCGTATTCATCCAGCACAGGGCGATAGCCCTGGGGTATGTAGATCTTGTTCACGGAAAACACGTCCTTTCTTTCCCACCAGTATAGCCTGAAAGCGCACCAAAATCAAGAAAAAATTCTGCATTTTGCATTATACATTATGCATTAAAAACAGGCTGTTGCAAAAGTTTTGCAACAGCCTGTTTTTATATCAGTAGCCCCAGCCAAAGTTGGGATAGCTGGGAATTTGGGTGCTTTGCTGGGTCTGCTGGGTAACTGCCTCCTGGGTCTGCTCCCCTACCGTCAGGGAAACCTCTACCGTTTGACCCTTGCGCCAGATCTGAAGCTTAAGCACATCACCGGGCTTGGATTCGGACACGATGCTCTTTAAATCAGAGGCTCCTTCAATCTTTTCGCCGTTGATATGGGTCACGATATCGTTTTTCTGCAGGCCTGCTTCTTCCGCGGGGCTGCCCTCCACGATCCCCTGAATGGACGCGCCGCTGGGCAGACCGTAGCCTTGGGATTCCGCGCTCACATCGGCGATGGTCACACCGATATAGGGCTTAACCACATAGCCGTTTTCGATAATGCTGTCTACGATGGAACGCACACGGTTCATGGGAATGGCAAAGCCGATATTGTCGATGGTGGCGCCGCTGGAGGAATTGCCGGAATACTTGGCATTGGTAATACCAATGACCTCGCCATAGAGGTTAAACAGTGCACCGCCGGAATTACCGGAGTTGATGGCACAGTCGGTCTGGATCAGATTCATGGTAATGCCGCCGGAGAAGGTGACCTCCCGATCCAGGGCACTGACCGCGCCGGAGGTCAGGGAGAAGGTCAGCTCTCCCAAGGGGTTGCCAATGGCTACCACAGGATCGCCCACATTCAGATTGTCGGAATTGCCGATGATTACCGGGGTCAGATCCTTTTCCGTTTCCACCTTCAAAACCGCCACATCGTTGCTTTCATCGTAACCGATCAGCTTGGCATCCAGGGTCGTTCCGTCATACAGGGAAACAGAGATGGAACTGGAATTTTCCACCACGTGGAAGTTGGTAATGATATAACCGTCGTCACTGTATACGAAGCCTGAGCCGGAGGCCGCGGAGGTGGTGGTATAGCCCCAGTAGTTTGTGGTAATGGAGGTGGTAATACCCACAGTGGAATTGACATTCAGTGCATAGACCTCAGCGGCAGTCATCTGCTTGCTGGTATCGATCTTGTGAATATCGATCACACTGCTTTCCCGATCGCCCTCCAAAACATCGGAATCGCCGTCGTTCTTTCCCGGTGTTTCGTCACCCCGGGTGGGAAGCCTTTGAAGGGATTCGTCAGGATTCTCAGACATTGCCTTTTCCATATATTTGGCGCCCACATAGCCGCCTGCCAAAGAGCAGCTCAGCGCCAAAACGATCACCAAAATCACACAGAGGACTGCCTTCCAGCCGCTGCTCTTCTTAGCCTTTTTGGCTTTTTTTACCTTTTTCGGTTTTTTCTCTGCCTGCTCCGCAGGCTCCTGGTGAATATTGGGATTCACCCAACGGTACTCTGAGCTTTCCTCAAACCGGGGCAATTCCTGCTGTGCCGGTTCCTCAGATACAGGTACTTCCCCGATCACAGGCTCCTGGGGAGCAACAGGCTCATCAGGCTGCAACATACCGCCCTGATTTTCAAATTCATTTTCCATATCTCAATTCTCCTTAAGCTGAGGGTCTCTCAGCAGATTTTCTGTGCTTATTGTATCGCCAGTTGCTGAATTATTCCTGAAAAATTTTTAAACAGTATATGAATACAAATTTTCAGCCTTGATTCAGCAGTCTGTTGTAGTATAATATTATTAAGAATAAGGAGGATACTCTATGAAGATCCTGATTATTGAAGACGAAGTACGGCTTGCCGACTCTCTGAAAACCCTTTTGCAGCAAAAAGGCTTTGATGTGGAAATATGTCACGACGGGGAAAGCGGCACCGACTATGCCCTGCTGGGCATTTACGATCTTCTGATATTAGATGTGATGATGCCGAAAATGGACGGCTATCAGGTTGCCCGTCAGGTTCGTGCCCAGCGGTGCGGTACACCGATCCTGATGCTGACCGCAAAATCCTCCTTAGAGGATCGGATCGCCGGTCTGAACGCCGGTGCGGATTACTACCTGACAAAGCCCTTCGATTCCCGGGAGCTGCTCGCCTGTATCAATGCGCTCCTGCGGCGGCAGGGTAACCAGGTGGACGAGCTGACCTATGGCAATACAGCCCTGGATCTTTCCACATCTATGCTCATTTGTGGAGAAAACAGTATCCGACTTTCTGCCAAGGAATTTGATATTATGCGTTTTTTACTCCAATCGGGGGACAAAAACCTCTCCAAGGAGGTTTTATTGGCACGGGTTTGGGGCTATGATTCCAACGCGGTTGAGAATCATGTAGAGGTTTATGTGGGCTTTTTACGCAAAAAGCTGCAGGCCATCGGCTCCAATATCCGCATTGCCGCCCTCCGTCGATTGGGTTATCATTTGGAGGTGGACAGCCAATGCTGAAAAAACTGCGCAGGCGGTTTGTTTTGATCAATATGGCCATTGTGACCGGTATGCTACTGGTCATATTCGGGCTTGTCATTCACTTTACCAATCTGGATCTGGATGCGCAAAGCGATTCCATGCTGCAAAAGATCGCCCAGAACGCCCTGGATCCCGTTGGCCGGGAGCCAAATACCCAGCTCCCCTACTTTACGCTGCGGTTTAGCGCCTCAGGTCAGGTGGTCGCCTCTGGCAAGACCCATTACGATATCACCGACCGGGAATTTTTAGATGAGCTGATCGCCACGATCTACGATATCAACAAAACCACCGGCTATTTGGAGGACTACCACCTGAAATATACCGTAGTCACATCCCCCATTGTTCAGGTGATCGCGTTTGTGGACGTATCCAGCCAGCAATCCGCTATGCTCTCTTTGCTGCAGGTGAGCATTTTGACCGCTGTGGCGGCGCTGGCTGCCTTTACCTTTATCAGTATACTACTGGCGCGCTGGGCAGTCAACCCCGTTGACAAGGCTTGGCAGCAGCAAAAGCAGTTTATTTCCGATGCCTCCCATGAATTAAAAACGCCGCTGACCGTCATTATGAGCAATGCAGAGCTGCTGCAGGACGACGGTTGTGACCGTGGAGTATGCGCGGATAACATCCTTGCCAGCAGCCAGCAGATGCGGCATTTGGTGGAGGGTATGCTGGAGCTTGCCCGGGCGGATAACGGTCAGATCCAGACCCATTTTGAAAACATGGATCTCAGCAAGACCGTATCTGACAGTATCTTACCCTTTGAGCCGATGTTCTTTGAAAGCGGTCTGCGTTTGGAAAGCGTTATCGAACCGGGAATCCTGGTTCACGGAAGTCAACAGCATTTACATCAGCTTACTGATATTTTGCTGGATAACGCGCAAAAATATTCCACACCGGGCATTGTGGATGTAAAGCTCTCCCGTCAGGGAAAGAATCAATGCCTTTTGACGGTTTCCAATCCGGGAACACCGATCCCCCAGGGGGAGTTGGAATCCATATTCCAGCGCTTTTACCGTTCTGACACCGCCAGAACAAGCTCCGGCAGCTTTGGTCTGGGACTTTCCATTGCCCAGCGGATCGTCCAGGAGCACGGGGGAAATATATGGGCAGAAAGCAACCCCAGTGGCAACCGGTTCAGCGTGCTTCTGCCCTGCTATCCACAATAAAATAACAGGGGACGATCGTCGTTCCCTGTCATTTTTTATGCCATATATCCCCATCAGCCGGATTATTCAGGCGTTTTCCGTCCTCCGAAAAGCGGGAGCCGTGGCAGGGACAGTCCCAGCTATGCTCCCGGCTGTTCCATTTCAGGGCGCAGCCCATATGGGGACATCTTGGAACTGTTGGTTTCAGAAGATGGGTCACTGCTTCAAAAGCATTGACAGCAAGCTGGGGGTGCAGCATGGAACGGCTGGGAGAAAACAGCTCTTCATAGGGGTTTTCCTTGCCCTGAACAAGGTCTGCGATCAGCCCCGCCGCCACCATAGAGCCGGTCATTCCCCATTTATGAAAGCCGGTCGCCACAAACAAATTGGGCGTATTTTTGCTGTACCGCCCGATATAGGGTATCCCATCCAAGGTCATACAGTCCTGGGTTGCCCAGCGAAACGCGATCTTACTTTGGGGATAGTACTGCTTCGCAGCCGTGTCCTGCCAGCCCTCCCCTTTTTTCCCGGTACGGTGACTGCCGCCGCCTAAAAGCAGGTACTTCCCTGCCGACCGAAAGGACAGCCCCTTGGGGTCAGCATCCCGGTACATTCCCGATAAATCCGTGGCGTTTTCCAGAGCCAGTACATAGGATCTGTCCTGATAAAGCTTAATCGGGTACAAGCCGTGCTTGTTCCACATTGGAAAATGGGTGGCAACCACTGTTTGCTCCGCATAGATCGTGCCAAGATCCGTATGATAACGTTTGCCGTCAAAGCTGCGCACTGCGGTATGTTCATAGATCGGAAGCTCTTTTACAATGCTCTTAAGGAATTTCAGCGGATGAAACTGTGCCTGCTCCGGCATACAAATGGCACCGGCTATATGAAAAGGCAGTTCGGTCTGATTTACCCACTGAGCAGGAACGCCGATTTTTTCCAACGCGAGCATTTCCTTTTCCAGCTTGTCAACATTCTCCCGGCGATATAAATAGCTGCTGCCAATTTCAAAATTACAATCTATTTTCTTGCAAAGCAAGCGGTATTCTTCTAAGGCCGCTGCGTTGGCTTTGTAATACAGTGCCGCCTGCTCTGCGCCCAATTTTTGATAGAGCTTATGATAGATTTCACCGTGCTGGGCAGTGATCTTGGCGGTGGTATCACCTGTCACACCGCTGCAAATGCGGTTTTCCTCCACCAAAACACAATCCATCTTGTTTTTCTTCAGAAAATAGGCACACAATAACCCTGCCATTCCACCGCCGATGATCAGTACATCGGTTTTTATATCCTGTTCCAATCGCGGAAATTCCGGGAGTCTCACTTGATGCCATAAAGATTCCATTTTCATCACCCAAAAACAGGATGCGCAAAAAAAGGCACTTTATGAGTTTTTTCGCAGGAGGCACACATACTATTGCTGTAAAAAGCGACAGGAGGAAACGCATATGGCAAAGCAAGGTATGAAACGGCCTGAAATAACCGAAAAAAAGCAAAAAAACACAGTATCCCCCGTCCCTCAAATTCAGGGCAAAGCCAGAACAGGCAAAACTCCGGCTCCACCTGTAATTGCGGGCACATCAGGCGCAAGCCTGAAGGTATTCCACCACCGCCCCATCTCCAACGCATACCGGGCGCTGGACAACGACCTTGCCCGGGACAATCTGGAAAATGACATCCCTTTTGCAGATCTGCAGGATTTATAAAAACCTAAATTGGAATTTATCTTAGCGAGATAATAATACCTTCCCCCGGGGGGGAGGTGGATTTTGCCATTGTCATTATAGGACAATGGCAAAAGACGGATGAGGAACGGCGACAGCTGAAAGTTAGGAAAAGGTCTGTTTCTGCGTACAAATTGTAAGTTTTCTGCCCGCATTCCTCATCAGTCACCGCTAAGGCGGTGACAGCTTCCCCCCGGGGGAAGCTATGCGCCTATGGCGCATCAATAATAAGGTAAACAATAATTTACAG
>JAFTTQ010000137.1 GCA_017466665.1 Oscillospiraceae bacterium | reverse complement strand
ATTGGAATTTATCTTACTAAGCACAAACCCAAAGCCTCCCCTATAGGGGAGGTGGCAAAAATCTCTGATTTTTGACGGAGGGGTTAAAAAATGTTGATTGCCAATGGTATATAACCCCTCAGTCACCTTCGGTGACAGCTCCCCTAAAGGGGAGCCTTTGGCAGGTGTATCATTTAAAGTAGTTCTATAAACAATAATTTTCTTTGCAGGTATTGACAAATGGCGAAATATGTTATATGGTTAATTACACAAGTAACTAACCAACGAACCGAAAGGTGTGATGAGATGCAGCAAAAACTGACCGATGACCGTTCGATCTATTTGCAGATCAGCCAAATGATCGAAACGGATATTCTCCGGGGCATTCTTTTGGAGGAGGAACGGGTTCCCAGCACCAACGAGCTGGCAAAGCTCTATACCATCAACCCCGCCACCGCCGCCAAGGGCATCAACATCTTGGCAGACGAGGGCATCCTGTACAAAAAACGGGGCATTGGTATGTTTGTTGCCACCGGCGCTGCCGAAAGGATCCGTACCCGGAGAAAGCAGGAATTTTATGAATGCCGTCTAAAGGAATTTTGCGCCGAGGCACAGCGCCTTGGCATCACCCGTGACGAGCTGATCAGCGCATTATACAAGGAGTGAATCGTATGCTGAAATGTGAAAATCTGACAAAAGCCTATGGCAAAAAAATCGTATTACAAGGTCTGAACCTGACCCTGGAGCCGGGAAAGATTTACGGTCTGATCGGCAGAAACGGCGCGGGCAAGACCACCATGCTCTCCATTATGTCCAATCAGAATCCCCTGACCGCCGGCGCTGTGACGCTGGATGGGGAGACCGTTTGGGAGAACCGCAAGGCCATTGACCGCATTTGCTTTTCCCGGGAGCTGAACATATCCCCGGAAAGCGGCCTTGCCCGGTACACCGTCAAAAACTACTTAAAAACCGCCGCCACCTTCCTGCCCCACTGGGATCAGGAGATGGCAGACCGATTAACTGTCTTTTTCGGGCTGGATATCAAGGCAAAGCTCAGCAAGCTCAGTAAGGGTATGCTTTCTATGGTGACCATCATCGTCGCCCTTGCCAGCAAGGCGGAGTACACCTTCTTAGACGAGCCGGTGGCGGGACTGGATGTGGTGGCACGGGAGCAGTTTTATAAGCTTCTTTTGCAGGAGTTTTCCGAAACAGGGCGCACCTTTGTCATCTCCACCCATATCATTGAAGAAGCTGCTGACGTGATGGAAGAAGTCATTATGCTGGACGGCGGCAAGATCCTTTTGAAAGAAAACACCCAGGATCTTTTGGATCGCGCCTGCTATGTGAGCGGACTGAACGAAGAAGTGGACAATGCCACCGCCGGCTTTGAATGTCACCATGCCGAAAGGATGGGACGGAGTAAGGGTGTTACCGTTTTACTCCGAGAGGGCGAGGCCATTGACACAAAATACGATGTGACAGTGCAGCCCCTCAGCCTGCAAAAGATCTTCGTTGCGCTTTGCGGAGAGGAGGCGCGTTGATATGCGTCGGCTTTACTGGGTCAAAGAGGGGCTGAAAGTGGTTGGCATCATTTTCGGTGCCACAGCGCTCTATTCCCTTTTTATGGCACTGCTGAATACGGATGAAGACCCATTGCAGAGCTTCATTCAGCAGGGTACTACCTATTTTGCGATCATGGGGGTCTTGATGTCACTGCTGAACAATATGAGCGCCCATCAAACCATCATCCCTATATCCCTGAGCTTTGGGGGCACCCGTAAGGAAGCCCTTTGGGGCATCCAGCTTTACCGGCTGACGGTTTTGATTTTCCTGCTTATCGGTGCTTTTGTTATGTTCGGACTGATGCTCTCGGATATCTCCATTCTTTTCACGGCGATCCCCATTATGATCGGTGCATACCTGTTCTTTGCCGGCTTAGGCGGTCTGCTGGGAACCTTCGTCAGCAGGATCAGCAAAGGGGTGCTGGGTGTGATCGTCGGTTTTGCTACCTTAGTCATCATGTTCATCCTCATTTTCGCAATACTGGGCTTGGATATTGGCTTGGAAATATCCGATTATATTCCCTGGCTTATTTTTATACCCGGCGCTGCCGTTTATGGCATTTGCAGTATTTTTGAGGTGCGGTCTATTAAGCGCCACTATGTGAGGTGACACCTATGCTGAAACAGTTATTTGCCAATTTACGGCTTCACAAGAAAACACCGCTGACACTGCTGGGCTGGATGCTTGCCTTTTTCCTGCTTGGGCTTTTGATGGTCTGGTTTATTGTGGGCGTGACCGGGGATGAAACCACCTGGTTTCCCATGGGCGGCTTGCTGGCAGCGGTGGGCATCTTGATTTTCACAATTCTCTGCTTTTTAAGCTATCATCAGGATTTTATGCTTGCCCTGTCTTTCGGACGCACCCGAAAGGAATTTATGCTTTTCTTTGCCATAGAGCAGTTAATTTGGGTCGTTGCGGCTTATATTGGTGTGATCCTCGTTACCGTGTTGGAAGAAGTGATGTACAGCCAGCTTTTCCCCGGTATGCCCGGTGAAATTTCCTTTGTACCGATCCTGACTGATTGGCGTGTATTCCTGCCCTGTATTGCCGCGCTGGTGATCCTGCCTATGTTTTTAGGTGCACTGTACAGCCGCTTTGGAAAGCGTTTCGGTATTATTCTGTATTTTATATGGCTGGTTTTGTGTCTGGTACTGCCCCGGCTGGTGGAACGGCTGGAAAGCCATTGGAATCTGAACCTTTTGGAAAAAATTCCTGTACTGGGTTGGATCGTTTTGGGTATCGGCGCTCTCGCTGCTATGCTCATCACCACTGTAAAACTGGGAATGAAGCAAACAGTCCGATAAATAATAACCCCTCTCCGTCAGCCCGTAAGGGCTGACGGAGAGGGGTTTCTATTTATACAAACATCGGTTTGACCTTTTGGCGGTAAATGCGGGCGAAGAAGATCACCGTCAAGGCGGCGCTGACGATCTCAGCCAGGGGGAATGACCACCATACCGCGTCCACGCTGCCAGTCAGGCTCAGCAGATAGGCCGCCGGCACCAGCACAATAAGCTGCCGGCACAGGGAGGTGATGGTGGAATAGATGCCGTTGCCCAGCGCCTGAAAGCTGGCACCCAGGGCAATGCCCACCGCGGCAATGGGGAAATGCAGGCTGACGATCTGCAGGGCACGGATACCGAATTTCACAAGGTCAGCAGAACCGGCATCCTCTGCCGAGCCGAAAATTCCCATCAGCACATCCGGGAAGATCTGGAACACCGTCAGACCTATGAGCATAATGACCATTGCCGCAGTCAAGCCCAATTTCAGGGTCTTGGTAATACGTTGGGGCTGTCTTGCACCGTAATTGTAGGCAATGATAGAAATGGATGCGTTGTTGATACCAAACAGCGGCATCAGGAAGAAGCTTTGCAGCCGGAAATAGATGCCAAATACGGTGGCAGGCGTCTGCCCATAGGTATCCTTAAAGCCCATAAAGATCTGATTCATACAGAAATTCATCACAGAGCCAATGGCCATCATAATCATGGAAGGAATGCCCACAGCCAAGATCTTTTGCACAACATCCTTTTGCAGCTTCAGATACCGGAAAGAGAAGTGGACATCCGGGTTTTTGGTCAGGTTGAAGATCACCGCCATAATTGCCGCCACCCACTGACCGATCACCGTGGCGATGGCCGCACCGGCGACCTCCATCCGAGGCACATAGAAGGGCAGACGAATGCCCATTACTTCTGCCAATCCCTCAGAGCCTAAAATAAAAATGGGGTCAAGGATGATATTGAGAACCGCGCCGGTACCCTGGGTAAAGAGGGTGTACACCGTTCTGCCGGATGCCTGCGAAAGCCGCTCTCCTAATATCTCCACAAAAATGCCCAGGGTAAACACAGAGCAGATCATCGTATAATCGATGCCGTAATTGGTGGTATGCGCATTCGCGCCAAAGACGCTGTAATAAGGCTTTACACCTACAAAGCCGAAGATCATAAACACCGCGACCAGCACAAAGGTCATCAAAATGCCGTTGCCCGCGGCACGGTTTGCCCGCTCCTGATTGCCCTCGCCCAAGGATTTGCTGAGCAGGCTGTTCATACCAACAGCAATGCCGGTGGCGCAGCCGATCTGCAAATTCTGAATTGGGAAGGCAAAGGACAGCGCCGTCACTGCGTCGGTGGAGATCAGAGATACAAAGTAGCTGTCCACCACATTGTAAAAGGCCTGCACCAGCATGGAAAGCGCCAGAGGCAGCGCCATGGTAAATAAGAGCCTGCCAACAGGCATGGTACGCATTTTATTTTCCCCGGTATCGGGAAGTCTTCTTTCTTTCAATTTCATCATTCTCCGTTTTTCGCAAAATCCGCTATATTATACCCATAAAAGAAACAAAAATCAACCTTCAAACAGTAAAACCTTTCCCCATTTTTCTGTAAATTATTGTTTAGAGCAGAAGGTTAGGCGTACACGCCAAAGCCTTCCCCCTCGGGGGAAGGTGGCAGCCCGTATGGGCTGACGGATGAGGGGTGTATCGATTTCGCATTGGTACTGTCGGACTTTGTCACATTTTTCTGCACCCCACATCAGTCAAAAATCATAGATTTTTGACAGCTTCTCCTCAAGGAGAAGCCTTTATTCCCACTCTCGTTTGCTAAGATAAATTCCAATTTGGCTTTGCAAATAGTAAGGGAGAGGCTATGCCTCTCCCTTTACATTTTT
>JAFTTQ010000136.1 GCA_017466665.1 Oscillospiraceae bacterium | reverse complement strand
TCAAACGACCCGGGTTTTCATTATTCTTTTCATCGATCTCATTACCTTAAAAGAATAAAGAATAATTTCGCTCCCTCGGCGACTGCCAAGGGAGCCTTATATAATCAAGTATTATCGGATGATTGCTTTGCCTAATTCTTAAAAATACAAAAAAATTGCTTTTTTGAGGGTAAAGTGATGTCACTTGCCTGTCGAGTGGTAGTATCTTTTATAATTAAAATGAATTATCATATTGATATACATTCATAGGATTTTTCAAAAGCATAATGCGTTTTGATTTTACGGCTTGTAGTCGAGAGTAAATTACAAATCTACGTTAAGGAGAATCACAATGAAAAACAAATGCGGTAACTGTACAAAATATATTCAACATTACGGAATATTTGACGGGAAACTCCGAAAAGTCTTTTACGGGCATTGTATGGAGAAAAACAAATGTAACCTGGATGAGGATTCGGCTGCCTGTAATCTGTTTGTTCCGGGAGATCCGATGGACACAAGGATGGTATCTAAGGAGTATCTGACAAAAGAACTATTGCAGAAGGTTCTTTCGATGTCACTGCTGGAATCGGAAAGCCGTTCACAGGGGTAGAAAACTATGCTCTCAGCGTTCCGCAAAAACCCGGGTCAAACGACCCGGGTTTTCATTATTCTTTCATCTTTTTTCCTATTTATCTATAGCGACAGAACACCCTCTCCGTCAGCCCGTGCGGGCTGCCACCTCTCCCAAAGGGAGAGGGTACGCTTGCGCGAACCACTTACAGTCTGGGGGCTTTGGCGAGGCTTTGGGCGATCTCCTCATCGGTAGGAATATAGTCGCTCATTTGGCCGTCATTGAAGCGCTGATAGGCAAACATATCGAAATAGCCGGTTCCGGTCAGTCCAAAGACAATGGTCTTTTCCTCCCCGGTTTCCTTGCACTTCATTGCCTCATCCATTGCCACACGGATGGCGTGGCTGCTTTCCGGTGCAGGCAGGATACCCTCCACCCGGGCAAACTCCACCGCCGCCTGGAATACCTCTGTCTGGCTGACGGTGACCGCCTCCATCAATCCGTCGTGGTAAAGCTGAGATACTACGCTGCTCATACCGTGATATCGCAGACCGCCGGCATGGCTGGAGGAAGGAATAAATCCGCTGCCCAGTGTATACATTTTTTGCAGGGGGCATACCTTGCCGGTATCACAGAAATCATAGATATAGCTGCCCCGGGTCAGGCTGGGACAGGATGCCGGCTCCACAGCGATCAGCCGGACATCGGACTCACCCCGGATCTTCTGCCCCGCAAAGGGGCCTACCAATCCGCCCAAATTGGAGCCGCCGCCGGCACAGCCGATAATGATATCCGGCTTAATATCATATTTATCCAGTGCCGCCTTGGTTTCCAGACCGATCACCGACTGATGCAGCAGCACCTGATTCATCACGCTGCCCAGCACATAGCGGTAACCCTCACGGCTGGCGGCAGCCTCCACCGCTTCACTGATAGCGCAGCCCAAAGAACCGGTCGTGCCGGGAAATTCCTCCAAAATACGGCGGCCCACTGCCGTTGTATCAGACGGAGAGGGTGTCACATTCGCACCGTAGGTGCGCATAACCTCCCGGCGGAAGGGCTTCTGCTCATAGGACACCTTGACCATAAATACCTTACAGTCCAGCCCAAAATAGGAGCACGCCATAGAAAGGGCTGTGCCCCACTGGCCGGCCCCGGTTTCGGTGGTAACGCCCTTGAGTCCCTGCTGCTTGGCATAATATGCCTGGGCAATGGCGGAATTCAGCTTATGGCTGCCGGAGGTGTTGTTGCCCTCAAATTTATAGTAGATCTTCGCCGGGGTTTGCAGCTTTTCCTCCAGGCAATAGGCTCTTACCAAGGGAGAAGGCCGGTACATACGGTAAAAATCCCGGATTTCCTGGGGGATCTCGATCCAGGCATCGGTGTCATTCAGCTCCTGACGTGCCAGCTCACGGCAGAAGATCTGGGACAGCTCCTCCTCCGTCATAGGCTTTTTGGTTTCAGGATTCAAAAGCGGTGCAGGCTTATTGACCATATCTGCCCGGACATTATACCACGCCTTGGGCATCTCACTTTCTTCCAAATAAATCTTATAGGGGATCTCTTGCTTGTTCATATCCATTCTCCTTTCAAGATTTTCAAGGTATGCAAAATAAAAAAACCTGCCCCAAGCATAAATGCTGGGACAGGAATGAAATACATCCTGCGGTACCACCCGGCTTGGCGCATTGCGCCCACTTTTATGCGTACTATCATACGCCGGTTTTGTTAACGAAGTGCCTGCTCCGTCTTCCCTACTGAGCAAAATGCCTTTCAGGTCGCCCTCAGGTGTCCATTCCCATCTGCCAGGTCTGCCGCCCTTCCACCCACAGGCGGCTCTCTATAAAACCTTAAACAAAGGTACTTACACACCATCTTCGGTTTCCATCATTAAAACACAAATGTCCGTATCTGTCAAGCTTTTTTCTATCAAAAAATTTTTCAACTTTTTTATTGGAAATACTTGACAAAGGCAGTTAGCAGTGGTAAACTTAGGAGGAATTAGCCAAGGCTAACTCCAATTGCGAAATGAGGCCAGATGTATGACACTGTTAAATGCTCAGGAAGGAACTGAATACATCGTCCGCGACATCGTCACTGACGATGAGGAGCTTAATGCCTTCCTGTTTTCTCTTGGCTGCTACTCCGGTGAACCGATCACGGTAATCGCCCGCCGCAAGGGTGGCTGCGTGGTTTCCATCAAGGATGCCCGCTACAATATTGACGATCAGTTGGCAGAAGCCATTATTATTTAATTCAGCTTACGAATACTGTGTCATTCTGAGCACGCTGCTGGCAGCGCGGTCGAAGAATCCCTCTTTCAGCTCCTATGCTCAAAATGACACAGAAGATAAGCTTTTATTTTATCCCCAGTGGTTAGCGACCGCTAACCGATAATATATATTACACGATCAAACGTGTTAAATAAGGAGGAATCCACTATGCGCATCGCCTTAGCCGGCAACCCAAACAGCGGTAAAACCACCATGTATAACGCCCTGACCGGTCGAAATGAAAAGATCGGCAACTGGGCCGGTGTTACCGTTGAACGGAAAGAACACCCCGTCAAAAAAGCCTTCTGCAAAAATGCAGAAAATCTGGTAGCAGTAGACCTTCCCGGTGCCTACTCTATGTCCCCTTTCACCTCTGAGGAATCGATCACCAGTTCTTATGTCAAGAACGAAAAACCCGATGCCATTATCAACATCGTGGATGCTACCAACCTCAGCCGCAGCCTGTTCTTTACCACACAGCTTCTGGAACTGGGTATTCCTGTTGTTGTGGCACTGAACAAAGCTGACGTAAACAAGAAAAAGGAAACCGTCATCGACTCCGCCGCCCTGTCCAAAGCCTTAGGCTGTCCCATTGTGGAAACCGTTTCCATTGACAATAAGCACGATGATCTTTGCAAGCTGGTTGAAACCGCTGTTTCCGTCATTGGCAACAAGCAGACTGCCCCCTATGTGCAGGGAGATATCGACCTGACGGATAAGAAAATCGTAGAGGACGCTGACCGGAAGCGCTTTGATTTTGTCAATAAGATCGTTGCCAAAGTTGAGTCCCGTAAGATTTTAACCAAGGAACGAAACTCTCAGGATAAGATTGACGCCGTACTTACCAATAAATGGCTGGGCATTCCCATTTTTGCCATTGTGATGTACCTGGTGTTCCAGATCTCTCAGGTTTGGGTAGGCCCCTTCATCGCCGAGGGTATGGAGCTTGGTAATGTGGCTGACGGCGGCATTGCCGGCTGGCTGGGCAATA
Source organism: Oscillospiraceae bacterium (assembly GCA_017466665.1). Classification (GTDB taxonomy): domain Bacteria; phylum Bacillota; class Clostridia; order Oscillospirales; family Oscillospiraceae; genus Faecousia. Next base: position 33,733 of record JAFTTQ010000136.1, on the reverse strand, counting down.
TCTCCTGGTATGCTAACCTGTTTATGGACGAAGAGGGTCTTGTGATCCTGCCCGGTTTGGTAACCTGGATCGAAGTGCTCGGCGGCTGGGTCGGCGGTCTGCTGGAAGGTGCCGGTGCTTCTGCATTGGTTTCTGCCCTGCTGGTTGATGGCATCATCGGCGGCGTAGGCGCTGTGGTTGGCTTCCTGCCCCTGGTTATGGTTATGTATTTCCTGATCGCTCTGCTGGAAGACTGCGGCTATATGTCCCGTGTTGCCGTTGTCCTTGACCCCATCTTCAAGAAAGTTGGTCTTTCCGGCAAGTCTGTCATTCCCTTTGTTATCGGCATTGGCTGCGCCATCCCCGGCGTTATGGCCTGCCGTACCATCCGCAATGAGCGTGAGCGCCGTGCCACTGCTATGCTGACTCCCTTTCTGCCCTGCGGTGCAAAGATCCCTGTCATCGCTCTGTTTGCCGGTGCATTCTTTGACAATGCCGGCTGGGTCAGCTTCGTTATGTATGTTAGTGGCATCGTGCTGATCTTCCTGGGTGCTCTGCTGATCAACAAAATCACCGGCTACAAGGCAAGAAAGTCCTTCTTCATCATCGAACTGCCGGAATACAAGGCCCCCTCCCTGGGCGGTGCCTTCAAGTCTATGTGCAGCCGTGGCTGGGCTTACATTGTGAAAGCCGCCACCATTATCCTGCTTTGCAACACCGCTGTTCAGATCATGCAGACCTTCGGCTGGAACTTCCAGCCTGTGGAAAACGCCGGTGATTCTATCCTTGCATCCATCGCAGGCCCCTTTGCTTACCTGTTGGTGCCTGTTGTGGGCGTGCTGAGCTGGGAGCTGGCCGCTGCCGCTGTCACCGGTTTTATCGCCAAGGAAAATGTAGTTGGTACGCTTGCTGTTTGCTTCGTTGGGCTTGAGAACCTGATCGACACCGAGGAGCTGGCAATGATCGGCTCCGGCGCGGAGGTTGCAGGCATTATGGCAATTACAAAAGCTGCTGCATTGGCTTACCTGATGTTCAACCTGTACACTCCCCCCTGCTTCGCTGCCATCGGTGCGATGAACAGTGAAATGAAGGATAAGAAATGGCTGTGGGGCGGCATTGGTCTGCAGCTGGGCGTGGGCTTCACCGTTGGCTATTTGGTCAATACCATTGGCACCCTGATCTACTACCCTGCAGAGCTTAACATTGCCGGCACTATTGGCGGTCTTATTGCTGTTGCAGCCTTTGCTGCCATCATCGGTGTGCTGATTGCCCGTACTAACAGCAGCCTTAAGAAGGAATATGCCCTCTCCGGCAAGTAATTTTCGCCTATGATCGATTATATTATTATTGGAATCGTTTTGGTAATTGCAGGTCTTTCCGCCTGGTATATCATCAGCCAAAAGAAAAAAGGCGCCAAATGCATTGGCTGTCCTTCCTCCAAAAGCTGCAGCGGTAACTGCAGTAGCTGCGGTCACTGCGACTGCGGTAAATAAAAATGTAAATCCTCTCTATCAGCCTGATAGAGAGGATTTAATCTGTTACACCTCAGCAGTGGCAGGTTCTTCTTCCTTCACAAGTCCTGCCACGTCGGTCACAGGCAGTGTAAAGGCAATGCCCTGCGCCTTTTTCGCCATCCCCATTTCCTTATAGATGGCATTTAAAATATCGTTTTTGATCTCCTTGGGGACTACCATCATCACGATTTCTTTTTCAATATTCAGGCTGATCCCAAAGAAGGCTGCTGCCTCCTCCCTGGCAACGCCCCGGGCGTTCAGGATCGTACCGCCCCTTGCCCCCTGCTGACGGGCAACATCCATCACATCCTCGGCATAGCCTTCATTGACAATGGCGAAGATCACTTCATAATTATTGGTTTTCATCGCGATACCTCCTTACCGGTTATTACTTAAAAATCGGTACAAATTCACGCCGATCACACTGGACAGCGGCACGGCAAAGCTGACGCCGCGCCCATTTTTTATGGTCTTGAATTTATCCTCCAAGCAGTTCATAACCCCGTCGACCTGATCCTCACGGACCACAGAGAATATGACAGCCTTATGGATATTCAGCCCCAACAGACTGACGATCTCAGAATTGGCTGTGCCCTTTCCCGGCACGGTCATCTGAAAATTTACATCAAATTGACTCAATACATCCAGATAAAATTCCGCCTTTTCCCGATCCACCACCGTAAACAGAAGCTTTAGCTTTTTCATATCCAAGCCGCTAACACTATTTGCCATATAAGCGCCTCCTTACATAAATGTGATGATCTGCTGATCGTCGGCATCCAGAATTTTCTGCATGGCGATCTTTTCCCGAACCTTACGGCTTACCACTGCACGGAAGCCCAAAAGCTGAATGGTGATCAGCGGTGTCATAGCCACCACCGCCACTACGCCAAAGGCATCCCGCAGTACGGCATCCGCCCCCTGAACCGCTACACAGGCTCCTACCGCAAAGGGCAAAATAAAGCCGGAGGTCATAGGGCCGCTGGCAACACCGCCGGAGTCAAAGGCAATAGCGGTATACACCTTGGGCACGAACAGCGACAGCAGCAGGGAAATAAAATACCCGGGAATCACATAATAGATTATGGAAAAGTCAAAAACGATACGTAGCATTGCCAGCCCGATCGCCGCACCGACACCGATACACAGACCCAGGATCATAGACCTTTTGGTGATCATTCCGCCGGTCACATCCTCCACCTGGGCATTGAGCACGTGGATCGCGGGCTCTGCCAAAACCACAAGCACACCCATCAGCACACCAAAACCGATCAAAAACGCCGGATGCAGACTTCCCAAAGCCGTTCCCAACTTATAGCCAATGGGCATAAAGCCTACATTGACGCCAGTCAGGAACATCACAAGACCAATATAAGTAAATATAACGCCCAGTGCAATCCGCTTGAGCTGGCGCTTGCTCATATGCAAAAAGGCAAAGTGGCAAATCAGAAAAAATGCTACGATCAGCCCAAGGGCAATGCTGACTTCCTTGACCGTATGCAGAGCGGTATGCAGATATGCGCCAAGAATATCACTGCTTACAGTATAATCGGGGACGGTATAGGTCAGCTCTCCCCGGGAGAACATTCCCAGCGCCATCACCGCCAAAATAGGGCCAATGGAGCACAGGGCAACCAAGCCAAAGCTGTTATCCTTACTGCGCCGGTCACCCAAAACATAAGAAATACCAACGCCCAGCGCCATAATAAAGGGCACAGTGATAGGGCCGGTGGTCACGCCGCCGGAGTCAAACGCCATAGGCAGAAACGCCTGTTTTCCCATAACTGTCAGGATCAGGGCAAGGCAGAACAGGAGCATATAGAAAATGGAAAGCAGCTCTGAAAGGGTCTTGCGGAACACAATCTTCAGGATGGCAACCACAAGGAAAATGCCCACGCCTACGCCGACCGTAACGATCAGCGCCGTTCCATTGATCACGCCCTGCACCTGCTTTGCCAGCACTTGCAGATCCGGCTCAGCAACGGTGATCAGCACGCCCAGTGCAAAGCACACGCCCAGCAAAAGCCCCAGCCTTTTCTGCTTGGACAGACCTGAGCCAACGTGGGTGCCCATTGGGGTCATAGCCAGATCCGCGCCAAGATTGAAAAAGCCAATACCCAGTATCAAAAGTACCGCGCCAACACTGAAGGTGATCAACTCAGCCCTTGAAAAACGGAACCAGGGTGTCAGCGCTAAAACATAAACGATCAATGTAATCGGCAACGCCGAGATCAATGCTTCTTTAATTTTTGATAATAATTCCTTCAATCGGTATCACCGTCCTTTTCAGCTTTTGTTCAATTATAGCACAAGCATCTTATAAATGCTATGAGAAATTCCCCAATGCCGCCGAAATTTACAATTTCGATACAAAACACCCTTTTGTATAAAAAACTTGCATTCAGTGGACATAGAAAGTATAATGTAAAAAATGGTTCTATATTCACTAAAAAGCTTAGGATAGGAGTCGTTATGAAGAAACAAACTGTTATTTTAATCGTCGTTCTTCTTGCCGCTGTGCTGATCGGCGGGGCAGTCTTTGGAATAGTCGGATTCTGGCTGCCCTACCACCGGGCTGTCAGCGGTTTTGCAGGTGACTGCAATATCACTTTGCATCAGCAGGAGGATGGTTCTGTTCTGATCCAGTGGCCCGAGGGCAATAACGCAGACCAGTATCTTTTTAAGATCCTTGACCCGGTAAACGGAGAAACGGAATACAGCCAATATATTTCCGGGCAGACGTCCCACACCGTAAACGGTCTTTTGGCAGAGGGCGAGCGCACCATTTCTATCCAAACCGCTGCCGAATACCGCTTTCCCTTTGCCAAAGCCTCCAGACTGCGGCTTAGCGAGGATGCTATTCAGATCACCGACACCTTTACACCCCCCGAGATCCGGGATATCCAGTGGGTTCCTGACCCGGATACCGATGAAGTCAGTGTCACACTGACCATGGATGAACGCTGTGTTGCCCGTCTGTACCAGGTATCCGGCAGCCCGGATACACCGGTGGACAGCTTCACCGGCGGGCACACCGTTTTACAGTTTGGTGAGGGACAGAAATGGAGGGTTCCCGCCTACGGCGAAACGTACCGCTTTGCTTTTGACGCCTACCGTCAGGCAGAGGGCTATACCTATTACGGCCTTATGACCGATCCTGTGACCTTGGTGCGGGAGGATCTTTTGGGTACCGTGCTGCAGCTTAATGCCACCGGCGCAAAAAACAACCAGCATACCTTTACATGGAATGAAACAAAGGGCGACTACTACCTGGTGCAGCAGCGTGAAGCTGAGGACGCACAGTGGCAGACACTTATGCAGATCCCCGCAGACGGAGATCGTACTTACATCACAAGCTCTCTGGATCCTTACTCCTATCAGCAATACCGTGTGATTGCACGCAGGGAACAGGATGCTCAAGATCAGGAGCCTGTCGCCCAATCGGAAACCATAGCGGTTCAGACCGGCTCCGCTGTGATCTATTCCACCGTTTGGCCTATTCAGGATCTGGAGGTATACGCCGATCCCCAGAGATCTGAGTCTCTGGGAACCGCTGAGGCGGGTGAAGCATATTGTGTACTGGATCTGGATAACGGTATGTTCTATGTGCGCTATCAGGATGGCTACGGTTACCTGGACAGCAATTATTGTATGATCAACCTTTCGGAATTTTTGGGAAGTCTTTGTCTTTACGACATCACCAACAGCTACGATTCCCTCTATAAGATCCACGAATACGACATCCCCACCGTTACCGGCGAGGTCATTATCGGCTATGAAAAGATCCGCCTTGGAGCGGACAGCTATTTAGTTCCCCTGCTCTACCCCACTGCGCTGAAGCTGGAGCAGGCTGCGCTGACAGCGGCAGAAGATGGCTACACCTTAAAGATCTACGACTCCTTCCGTCCCCAGGCTGCCACCTATGCCCTTTATGAGCAGGCGTACGAATTTTCTCAGGAGGCAATTCCTGAGGATGAGCTGCCTGAGGATTATACACCCCCGGAAACAGAACCCACCGAGCCCGGCGAGCCGGAGGAGACACTGCCGCCCTACACCTATGAGCTGTATATGACGGACAACGGAAGATATACCTTAAACTACTTCCTTGCCAAGGGCCGTTCCCGTCACAATCAGGGTGTTGCTATGGATATGACTCTGGTCGATTCCAGCGGCGAGCTGCAAATGCAGACCGATATGCACGACTTAAGCTGGTACTCCGAAACCAAGCAGAACCGCAACAACGCCAATACCCTTGCCAAAATTATGAAGGGTGCCGGATTTGCCGGTCTTGTTTCTGAATGGTGGCATTTCCAGGATGATGAAAATGTAAACGCCTTAAATGTGCCCGCACTGTGGAATGGCGTGACGCCGGAATGCTGGATGGCGGACGAAAACGGCTGGCGCTACCGCCGGGCAAACGGCACCTATTACACCGACTGCACCGCTTCCATTGACGGTGTGGAATACCGTTTTGACGAAAGCGGATATGTTATAGACTAAGCAGGATCGTCGTGAAGCATATGAAAACACTTATCAAAAGCACCGCCGGTAAAATTATTTTAATCAGTATTGCGGTGGTGCTGCTACTTGGGGCTGCTTTCTGCGGCTACCATTATTATCAGTACTATCAAACACCAAAATTTCAGAATGTGACAATAGAATTGGGCTCTCCCCTGCCGGAGCTTTCCACTTTTATGACCGAGCACGCAAAGCCCAACAAGGCGGCTATGGTCACGCCAAGTGAGCAGATCGATCTTACCCTTGTGGGTCAACAGACCTTGGTATTTTCCCACGGCAGGAAAACGGAATCTGTCATCCTGACCATTGTGGACACCACCGCCCCCACGGCTGTTTTTCACGATGTGACAGCGGATATCGATACCCCGCTGACACCTGCGGATTTTGTTTCCGATGTATTTGACCTGAGCACCACAACCGTGGATTTTACCACACCTCTGATCCAGCCCAAAAGCTATGGGGATGCCACCGTAGAGCTTGTGGTGACAGATGCTTACGGCAATCAGACTAAGGGGCAGTGCTTCGTTTACTATGTCTGGATGCAAAAAACCTTTGCTATGGAGCTGGGTGACACGGTGGAAAAGGCAGATCTTCTGCTGAATCCTCAAAAAGATGATGCACTGTTGGATCAGGCGGTTTTGGACGAGATCAACGCCTCCCCTCCCGGCATCTATACAGTCACAAGTACCGATGGCAGTCAAAGCTCCCAGTGTGTGATTACTGTTACCGATACCTTGGCACCTACATTGGAGGTCAGGAACGTTTCCATTGATTCCGGGGAATCTGTTTCCGTCGATAGCTTTATCGTTAACCTTTCCGATGCCTCCAACGAGATCACCACCGCCATCTCACCTGCTCCCAATAACAAAACCCTGGGCAAGCAGACTCTTACCATCACCGCCACCGATCCCAGCGGAAACACATCCCAGGCAACGGTGACCCTTTCCGTATATTACGACACCAAAGCCCCTTATATTTCCGGGCTTACAGAGATGAACGTGGAAAAGAATTCCACGCCGGATTACGAAGCCGGTGTCAGCGCAAGGGACGGAAAAGACGGAACTGTCAGCTTTTCCTATGATACCAGTAAGGTGGATCTGACCACTGTTGGCACCTACTATGTATCCTATACCGCCACGGACAGCACCGGCAACACGGGAACCTATTACCGCAAGGTAGTAGTCAGCCACGATTCGTCCGATACCGCTGCTCTGGTTTCCTCCATTGCCGCCGGGCTGGACAGCTCTGTGGAATCACTCAGGAATTATGTCCGCAGCTATATCAGCTATTCTTATAGCTGGGGCGGCGGCGACCCGGTATGGTACGGCTTTAAAAACCGCTCCGGCAACTGCTATGTCCACGCAATGTGCCTGCAGGCGCTGCTCCGTGAAAAGGGCTACTCCACCCAGCTTATCTGGTGCCAGGATAAATCCCATTACTGGAATCTTGTGTACATAAACGGCTCCTGGAAGCACGTTGACAGTACGCCCAGCAGTCTTCACAGCCGTTACAGCCTGATGAATGACGAGCAGCGGTATTCCACCCTTTCCGGTCGGGATTGGGATCGGGAATTATGGCCGGAATGCCCATAGCTTTTGTAAGCAATAACGACCACGGGGGGGCTTCCAAAGACACCCCCGCATTTTTCGTATTCGCAACCGTAGATTATTGTTTATCGCTCTAAGAAAACACCAATTGTAGGGCGGGGGCTTGCCCCCGCCGCATAGGAATATGGGCATCTTTGGACGGCGGGGGCAAGCCCCCGCCCTACGTCTTTTAAGAAGATAAATTCCAATTTGCGTACTGATAACAAAGTATGTATTTTATCATTTTTGTAAAAAACACATAATAATGAGCACACAAAATTAAAAAAGGATGCTGCCCAGCTTTTTTCTGTGCAGCACCCTGTCATAACGGATCAGTTCAATCCACTACCCAAATACATATCTTCAGAATTACAGCCCTCCGGCAATGTGATGGTGCATCCAATATCCGTAAGCAAACCACATGCTTTAAACATAGAACGGGCATCTTCTGCCTGACTGAAGTCAAAACCGCTTAAGTCCAGTGTTTTCAGAGAAGTGCACTCCAAAAACATTTGACCGAATTTTGTGCAGTTTGCAGTGTTGAAGCTGGAAACATCCACAGTCTCCAGTTTATTGACATAGGCGAACATACTGCCCAAACGGGTAACCTTGGAAGTATCAAAATTGGAAAGATCCAACGATGTAAGCGCTTTGCAATTCATAAACATCTGAGTCATATCGGTTACATTGGCAGTATCGAAATTAGAGACATCCAGTTCCTTTAACGAATAGCAACCGTAGAACATACCGCTCATATCCGTTGCGCTGGATGTATCAAAGTGGGAAACATCCAAGGCTTCAAGTTCCGAACAGCTAAATGTACCGCCAAAACCGCGCACCTTCGCAGTGTCAAAGCTGCTGATATTCAGCTCCACCAGCTCATCGCACATAAAGAACATATGATCCATTTGTGTGACAGATGATGTATCAAAGGAACTAAGATCCAGCGTCTTAAGTGTAGAGCAGCCTTCAAACATCGTTCTCATATCCGTCGCATTGGAGGTATAAAAGAAGGACACATCCAAGCTTTCCAGATCCCAGCAATCACAGAACATAGCACGCATATCTTTGGAAATATCAGTATAGAAGCAGTCATTGAAGTTTATCTCCTTCAATTCGTAAAACCGATAAAAGAGTTTATTGCAGGTGCTGGCAGTGACACCGCCATCACCGGCAACATAAAGAGCTGTCCCCTTTTCCCACGCCATAACGGAGCCGTCCTGATTTTCCGACACATCCCATGCATCACCGGGCATATCCGCAAGGGTGTCCAGGAAGGTAACGCTGGTTACATCTCTGCGGGTCAGGTTCTTACTTCCGAATGCAGGATCATCTTGATCTCCCTCGGACAGATCCATCAAAATGTTATTGGGATAGGGACGGGACGGCTTTTCCGGTACAGTTTCCTTGGGTTCTTCCTGCAACACAGTTTTATCATTCTTGTTCTTATCTTCGGACGTAGAAGGATCATCACCCCCGCCGCAGGCAGTTATGGAAAATACAAGCACACAGGCAAGCAAAAATGTAAGCAGTTTCTTGATTGTCATATATTGGCATCTCCTATTCTGTAATTTAATGCTATTAGGTATATTATCACAGGCAAAAAGTGAAATCAAGATATTTAACTACAAACACATCAAATGCCGCACAGCTTTTTGCTGTGCGGCAGGATGGTCTATTGCTGAAAATGTTGTCTCAGATATGCAGCAGTTTCTTCCCGGGAGAGGTTCAGCACCAGTGAAAATTCTGCACACAACAGTTTTTCCGCATCCCTTAGGAAATTCTCATCACAAAGATGGAACTTTCTGCCCAGCTCTGCCTGCTTCTTCTTATGCATATGCAGGGTATGCACCATCACCACCAGCCCGCGGCGGTCACCGCTGCCGATCAGCTCACGGTAGCGCTGCTTACGCTGGTTTTCATCGGCAATCCAGGAATTACCGCTGGGATCGCAGTCCGCGATCAGCGCCTCCAGCTCCTGACGGCTCAATAGCGGACTGAGCTTGGAAAGCGCCGCCGGATTATCCTTTGGGATGTAATAACGGGCGCCGGGCTGCTCCAAAGGCTCTAAAACAAAGTAGGCTATTTTCTGACGGTCAATGTTCTTCACTTCAATGTCCAAAATATCGCAGACACCGTGGATCCCGTATACCACCTTTTGACCAACCTGATACATATGACATCCCCTTTCCACTGATTTTCCATATCACAGGAACTATGTGGATATTATAACAAAAAATCGGGGATTTTTCATATGGTAAAATTGACGAATTTCTCTAAGAATACGCCATTTTGTATAGCAAAAAGTACATTTTAAAAATCGGACATCACGAATAAGTGACGTCCGATTTTTAAGCAAATTACAGAAGCTTGATCAGCGCATCGGTATAAGCATAGGCCGTAGCGCCGGGGGTATAGCGGGATACCACAACATCACAGGCATCCATTGCCTTTTCCAGCCTTTCAGCCGCATCCACACGGCAGATATGCCGCAGCAGCATTGCCGATGCCTTGACCATACTGGCGGGGTTGGCGTACTCACCCTGTCCCCGCTCGATCATTCTGGGGGCAGAACCGTGGATGGCCTCAAACATAGCATAGCGGTCACCAATATTGGCGCTGCCGGCAGTACCCACACCGCCCTGGATCTGGGCAGCTTCGTCGGTGATAATGTCGCCATACAGGTTGGGAAGTAAGATCACCTGGAACTGGTTGCGCAGCTTGGTATTGACCAAATTGGCGGTCATAATATCGATGTACCAGTCATCCACGGTAATATCCGGGTAATCCTGGGCTACCTCGTGGCAGATGGCAGTAAATTTGCCGTCGGTCTTTTTCATAATATTGGCTTTGGTGACGATACTGACCCTGGTTTTGCCGTTATTCTTGGCATATTCAAAGGCTGCACGGGCAATTCTTCTTGTGCCGAAATCGGTGGTCACCTTAAAATCCATTGCCAAACCTGGCAGCTCCACGCCCCGGCTGCCCAAAACGTATTCACCCTCGGTATTTTCCCGGTAGAACATCCAGTCGATGCCCTCCTCAGGAATGGAAACCGGGCGCACATTGGCATACAGGTCAAGCTCCCGGCGCAGTGTCACATTGGCGCTTTCCATCTTACCGCCCATGGGGGTGGTGGTGGGGCCTTTCAGCAGCACGTCGCAGGTTTTGATCTCCTCCAAAACTGCCTTGGGTACAGCTTCATTCAGGGCAAGACGGTTTTCAATGGTCAGCCCCTCGATCTTTTTCAGAACGATAGAGCCGGCTGCAATTTCATCTTTTAAAAGATGCTCCAAAACCTTGACTGCTTCACCGGTAATAATGGGGCCAATGCCGTCACCGTCCACGATACCGATGGTGACGGTCTTTTTAGTACTGTAATCTACCTTTTCCGATTTGGCGTTTGCCACTCTATCCAACTGCTCCTGCACCAGCTTGCGAAAGCTTTCACAGGCAAGCTCCAATTCTTTCATTGTCCGTCCTCCTTGGTAAAGTTGAGAAGTCCGCCGGCAAGCAGGATCTTTTGCTGCCGGTCTGTTAAATCACAGGAAAGCTTGATTTCCCTCCCGGATGCTTTCAGGATCAGTTGTCCCTTTGCCATACCGTCTTTGATATTCTCGATCATCAGGCTGTCGTCCTGAGATAACACATCGTAATCATCAGGATTTTGGAAGGTCAGGGGCAGAATGCCTGCATTGATCAGGTTTGCTGCGTGGATCCGGGCAAAGCTCTTTGCAACAACGCAGCGAATACCCAAATACATAGGAACCAGTGCGGCGTGCTCCCGGGAGGAGCCCTGACCGTAGTTGCTGCCGCCCACGATGATACCGTCACCAGCCTGCAAAGCCCGCTCCGGGAATGCCAGGTCACAGACCTCAAAGCAGAACTTGGACAGGTACGGAATGTTGGAGCGGTAAGGCAAAATCTTTGCACCGGCTGGCATAATATGGTCGGTGGTGATATTGTCGCCAACCTTCAAAACCAGCTTTGCCGAAAGCACATCGGCAAAGGGCTTGCTCTTGGGAAATTCCTTGATATTGGGTCCCCGGAGCACCTGGGCGTTTTCCGCTTCACCCACAGGCAAAGGAGCCAGCACAGAGGAATCATCCAAAACAAACCTTTCAGGAAGCTCATAGGCCGGAATCGGCTCCATTGTGGTAGGATCGGTAATGAAGCCTGTCAGTGCAGAGGCTGCTGCGGTTTCCGGGGAAACTAAGTACACCTGACCATCCTTTGTGCCGCTTCTTCCCAGGAAATTACGGTTAAAGGTTCGCAGACTCACGCCGCCGGAATTGGGTGAAAAGCCCATACCGATACAAGGCCCGCAGGCACATTCCAAAAGTCGGGCACCGCTTGCCAGAATATCCGTCAGCTCGCCGCTGTTGGCAAGCATAGTCAACACCTGACGGGAACCGGGAGATACCGACAGGCTGACACCGGGCGCAATGTTCTTACCCTTGAGCATTGCCGCCACCTTCCGAAGATCAGAAAGGGAGGAATTGGTACAAGAGCCGATACAGACCTGGTCTACTTTGACAGCAGAAAGGGTATCCACCGCCACCACGTTATCCGGGCTGTGGGGGCAGGCGATCATCGGCTTAAGGGCACTTAGGTCAATATCGATCACCTTGTCGTAAACCGCATCCGGGTCACTGCTTAAGGGGATATAATCTTCCTCTCTGCCCTGCGCCCTCAGGAAGGCTTTTGTATTTTCATCGGAGGGGAAAATGGATGTAGTTGCGCCCAACTCCGCGCCCATATTGGTAATGGTGGCACGTTCCGGCACGGACAGGGTCTTTACACCCTCGCCGCCCCATTCAATGATAGCGCCTACGCCGCCCTTGACAGAGAGAATCCGCAGGATCTCCAAGCTGACATCCTTTGCTGTCACATAAGGACGGAGCCTGCCTGTCAGATTCACCTTATACATTTTGGGCATTGTGATATAGTAAGCGCCGCCGCCCATGGCAACCGCCACATCCATACCGCCCGCGCCAAAAGCAAGCATACCCAGGCCGCCGCCGGTGGGCGTATGGCTGTCAGAGCCGATCAGGGTCTTACCGGGCTTGCCGAACCGCTCCAGATGCACCTGATGGCAGATGCCGTTGCCGGGACGGGAGAACCACACACCGTGCTTGGCAGCCACCGTCTGCAAATAACGGTGGTCATCGGGATTTTCAAAGCCGCATTGCAGGGTGTTATGGTCTACATAGGCTACACTCAGCTCCGTTTTCACCCGGGGAATGCCCATGGTTTCAAATTCCAAATACGCCATGGTGCCGGTGGCATCCTGGGTCAGCGTTTGGTCGATCCTCAGTGCCACCTCGCTGCCCCGGGTCATATCGCCGGAGACCAAATGGGCTGCTATAATTTTTTCCGCGATCGTCTTACCCATTTTCCACAAACCTCTCAATCATATGCACCTTGGCATTGTATATGTGCTCACTCATCAGCCTTTGCGCCAGCTCACCATTGCCGTCGGCAATCGCGCGAATGATTTCCTTATGCTCTCTGACCGAGCTTTCCAAACGCTGCTCGTTCTTGATCGCCGCCTTGCGGTAGCGCATAGTCTTGCGGTGCAGCGGCAGCAGCGTATCGTGCAGAACCGTGCGGTGGCTCATTCCATACAGGGCATCGTGGAACTGATCGTCCATTTTCTGCAGGTTATCAATATCCCGCTTTTCAAAATAGAAGTCCTGCAATTCGCTAATATGGATCAATCGGTTTTTTCCTTCCTCCGTGGCATTTTGCGCCGCGTAAAAGGCTGCCAGGCCTTCCACATGCTGCCGGATATTCATAATATCCTCCAGATCCTCCAAGGTAATGCCTAAAACCACAGAGCCTTTACCGGAATCCTTGATGAGCCGCTCCTGCTCCAATCGGCGCAGTGCCTCACGAATGGGGGTACGGCTGACACCAAGCTGCTCCACAAGCTTCAATTCTGTAAGGATCTCACCCCGGGGGTAAACGCCAACGATAATATCATTTTCCAGCTTCTCAAAAACCTGATCCGCCAGTGATACTGTCTTAAATTCCGCCATAACCTTACCTCACTTAATAATTCTTCCGGGGGCAAATTCTTCGATCAGCTCTTCCATTTCCTTATGGGAGATCACCGTCTGTCTGCCCTCCTCGTACTGCTGGTCGATCCAAGCTTTGATAGAAACGATCAATGGATCATTTTTGGAAAGCTCCTGCTCCCCTTCCAGGTTGTACTGCTGGTTGATCCAGTAGGCAATACCGGCAAGGCCGGAGGTCTTGCTGATCTCCACCAGTGCAGGACGGTTCAAAAGCTTTTCCGTATCAAAAATGGTATAGATCTCCGCATCCTTAAGTAAGCCGTCGGCGTGAATACCCGCACGGGTGGAATTGAAGTTTCTTCCCACGAAGGGGGTCATGACCGGCACATCGTAGCCAATCTCCTTTTGGAAATACTCACCGATCTCCGTGATCACCGTGGGATCCATACCGTCCATAGAGCCGCGAAGAGATGCGTACTCAAACACCATCGCCTCAAGCGGGATGTTGCCTGTTCTTTCGCCAATGCCCAGAAGTGAGCAGTTGACCGCGCAGGCACCGTACAGCCAAGCGGTAGAAGCATTGGAAACTGCCTTATAAAAGTCGTTATGACCGTGCCATTCCAGGCACTCACTGGGTACATCGGCGTAATGCTGCAGGCCATAAATGATACCGGCAACACTTCGGGGCATAGCCGCCTCGGTATAGGGGACACCGTAGCCCATGGTATCACAGGCACGGATCTTTACCGGGATACCTGCCTGCTTGGAAAGGTTTTGCAGCTCATTGACAAAGGGAACCACAAAGCCGTAGAAATCAGCACGGGTAATATCCTCCAAATGGCAACGGGGAATTACGCCGGCATCAAAGGCATCGGAAACTGCCGCCAAATAGTGATCCAGCGCCTGACGGCGGGTCATCTTCATTTTCTTGAAGATGTGATAGTCACTGCAGCTGACCAGAATTCCCGTTTCCTTAATGCCCAGATCCCGCACAAGCCGGAAGTCCTCCTTGCTTGCCCGGATCCAGCTTGTGATCTCCGGGAATTTAAGGTCTAATTCCATACATTTTTCGATGGCATCCCGGTCCTTCTTGCTGTACACAAAAAACTCCGTCTGACGGATAATGCCGTAAGGGCCGCCCAGCTTGGACAGCAGCTTATAGATATTCACGATCTGATCCACGCTGTATGGCTCCACCGACTGCTGACCGTCACGCAAGGAGGTATCGGTAATCCAGATCTCCTCGGGCATATTCATAGGCACACGCCGGTGGTTAAAGGCAACCTTGGGCACAGTGCCGTAGGAATATATATCACGCTGCAAATTGGGCTCCGCCACATCCTGCAACGAGTATTTATAAGACTTCTGCTCCAACAAATTGGTTTTTCCGGATATTTCAAGCATAGGTCTATCCCCTTTCGTTATGTATTATTGTATACAATTATACCAGTATTCAAGTATATGTCAATAGAAAATGTCCGACAAAGAACTGCCCATTTTCGAGCAGTGCTTTGTCGGATTTATCAAGAACTATAAGGCAGTGATTACACCGCAGCCTATTTTTTGCCCCGCGTTTCCGGCGGGCTGGGTATGAAAGTCATCCGGATCACTGTGGATGACAACCGTTTTTCCAAGGATCTCATCTACTGAAAACCGATCTGTACAGACTGCCAGAAAGGCCTTCCCCTTGCAGGAAAACAGCGGCGGCAGATCCCCTGCGTGGTTTGGATGATTCTTTTTCGCAGGGTCATAGTGGCTTCCCGTATCGGAAAATTGCGTCCCGGAACAGCTTTCTCCTTCGTGGATATGAAAGCCAAATATGTTTGTATTGCTGTTGGGAAGGCCAAAAATATCCGCAACTACCAAGCAGCCCATATTTATTTGGTAAAATTTAACAGAGCCATAAAGATCCGGTGCCAGCTCATTTCCGGATATACCGGCAATCGCTCCCGGCCTGCCAAGACAAACAGACATCACATCACCTCGGCTTATCCTATTCCAGGGCTGCAATTTTATGCCAAACAAAAACAGACGCAGGATAAAAACCCCGCATCTGTTTTTCTGGTTATTTCATTTGAGCCTGCTTTTTTTCACATACCTTGCAAAGCCGCAGGGGTCTTCCCGCATACGCCTGCATTTCTGCCTCATTTTCAAAAAGGCGGATCGGTACCTTTCTGGGCTTTGTATGTTCACAATAGCCTTGGATATGCATAATATCCGTTTTGGCATTGATGATAAAGTATCTTTTTCGCAATGAAAATGCCTTCCTTCCTCAGGGAAATATTGAGTAATATTTTTCATTATTATATTACATTCGCTTTCGCTTTTCAATATCCAATATCACGAATTTCCTGTGATATTTTCAGGCATTTTTATTGGTATTTCTTACCCGGGCTCCACAACCGGCAGTGGTTATTATCCGTTCCGCACACCCTGACGCTGTCGATGCAAGTCTTATTACAGCGCTGTAAAAAGGGCACAAAGCATCTTGGAAATGATCTGCATATCCTCCACAGCGATATACTCAAATCTGCCGTGGAAGTTCTTGCCGCCGGTACAAAGGTTCGGGCACGGAAGTCCCATAAAGGAAAGCTTGGCACCATCGGTACCGCCCCGAATGGGAACGGTAACAGGCTGGATCCCTACACTTTCCATTGCTCTTTTTGCCCGGTCTACCACATACATACAAGGCTCGATCTTTTCCCGCATATTATAGTAGCTGTCCTGAATATGAAGGATGACTGTTCCCTCCCCGTATTTTTCGTTTAGGCTTTGACAAAGCTGCTGCATAAACGCCTTTTTGGACTGGAACTTTTCCATATCGTGATCCCGGATGATATAGCGCAGCTGAGATTCCTCCACACTGCCGGACATTTGGATCAAATGGTAAAAGCCCTCATACCCTTCCGTATGCTCCGGGCACTCCATAGCGGGAAGCAGGCTGTGAAATTCCATGGCAATGTGCTGAGAATTGACCATCTTATTCTTTGCTGAGCCAGGGTGGATATTTATGCCGTGTACAGTGACCTTTGCCCTCGCGGCATTGAAATTTTCATATTCCAGCTCTCCCAATTTGCCGCCGTCAACGGTGTAGGCATAATCCGCCCCAAAGCCCTGAACATCAAACCGATCCGCTCCCCTTCCGATCTCCTCATCCGGGGTAAAGGCGATTTTCAGGGTTGCGTGATTCTCGCCGGATGTGATCAAAGCTTCGGCACAGGTCATAATTTCCGCAATGCCCGCTTTATCGTCAGCGCCCAAAAGGGTTGTGCCGTCGGTAACGATCAGATGCTTTCCCTGATCCTGCAGCAAGCTGGGATAGTCCTTTTCACGCATTACAATGTTTTCCCCGGCATTGAGAACAATATCTCCCCCGTCATATTGAATGATACACGGTTTTACATTGGCACCGGAAATATCAGGGGATGTATCCATATGGGCGATCAAGCCGATCACAGGCAGACTGGGATCTCCCGGCACAGTACCGTAAACATAGCCGTTTTCATCCATCCGGGCATCCCGGATCCCCATGGAGAGCATTTCCTTTACAAGCTGCTGCCCCAATGCCTTTTGCTTGGCAGTAGATGGACAGCTTTCCGAAAACTCGTCAGACTGGGTATCAAAGCTGACATAACGCAAAAAACGCTCAGATACAGATTCCATATAAACTCCTTATAAAAAATTGTAGGGGACGGGTCGCCCCTCCCCTACAATACATATTTGCCAAGAGAATCAGCCGTTAACCAGCTCAGCGGTATCCTGAGCGATCATCAGCTCTTCGTTGGTGGGAACGACCCAAACCTGCACCTTGGAGTCAGGTGCGGAGATCATCATTTCCTTGCCGCGGATCTTGTTCTTCTCGGGATCCAGCTTTACGCCCATAAATGCCAGATAATCGCAGATCATCTGACGGGTATCGGGGCCGTTTTCGCCAACACCGGCAGTAAAGGTCAAAATATCAATGCCGTTAAGGGCAGCAGCATAGGAGCCAACATACTTAGCAACCTCGTAGCAGAACTTCTCCAGTGCCAGCGTGCAGTTCTCATTGCCGTCGGCAGAACCCTGTTCCAAATCACGGAAGTCGGAAGAAACGCCGGAGATTCCCAGCATACCGGACTTCTTATTGAGCATATTCAGGCACTCATCCACACTCATACCGTACTTATTGCAGATAAACTGCACCACGCAGGCATCAATGTCACCGCTGCGGGTACCCATAGGCACACCGGCCAAGGGAGAAAGGCCCATGGAAGTATCCATACACTTGCCGTCCTTCACAGCGGACAAGGAAGAACCGTTGCCCAGGTGGCAGTTGACCAGCTTGAACTCCTTCTTGCCCAGGATACTGGCAACACGGCGGGCAATATACTTGTGGGAAGTACCGTGGAAACCGTAACGGCGGATATCGTCGTTTTCGTAGTACTCAGTGGGGATGGCGTAACGGTATGCCTTGGGAGGCATGGTCATATGAAATGCGGTATCAAACACAGCGACCTGAGGCTTGGTGGGCATAACAGCCTGGCAGGCACGAATACCCATCAGGTTGGCAGGGTTATGCAGAGGGCCCAGAGGGATGCATTCTTCGATTGCCTTGATGCAGGCATCATCGATAATGCAGGAATCGGAGAACTTCATACCGCCATGGAGCACACGGTGACCCACAGCATCGATCTCGTCAACGCTCTTGATAACACCGTGCTCAGGATCCTGCAGAATCTCCAGCACAGCGGCAATCGCCTCAGAGTGGGTAGGCATAGGAATGTCCTTAACCACCTTCTTGTCGCCAACCTTGTGAGTCAGGCGGCCGTCAATATAAATACGCTCGCACAGACCCTTTGCGGTCACATCGCCGGTCTCGGGATTCATAAGCTGGTACTTAAGACTGGAGCTGCCGGCATTGATAACCAAAACGTTCATTGGAATCTTCCTCCCTAAAATAATGATTTTCTTTTTTACATATTTGTGGTATTATAGCCATAGCTATGGCTATTGTATAACACTTCCCCAATTTTCTCAACCCCTGAATGGAAAAATTTTCAACAAAAAGGTGGGATTTTTTTGAAGATTACTGGTATTATTTGTGAATACAATCCATTCCACCTGGGACATTTTAAGCAGCTCCGGGCTATTCGGGAGCAAAATGCCGATACCGGTATTGTTTGCCTGATGAGCGGAAACTATGTGCAGCGTGGTATGCCGGCAATTTTCGACAAAGCGCACCGGGCAAAAGCCGCAGTAATGTGCGGTGCGGATCTTGTGCTGGAGCTGCCGGTCACTGCCGCCCTTTCCTCTGCCGAAGGCTTTGCCGACCAGGGTGTCAGGATCTTAAGTGGGTTTTGCGACAGTCTATCCTTTGGTGCCGAAGATGCCCTGCCCGATCTGCTGATGAAAACAGCCCAAGCATTGCTTCGTCCTGATTTTCCGGAGTATCTGAAAGCAGAATTATCGAAAGGGCTTTCCTTCCCTGCCGCAAGGCAAAACGCTTTGGAAGCTATGGGCTTAAACGCAGATTCTCTCAACAAACCAAATAACATTTTGGCAATCGAATACTGCAAGGCTATTTTATCCCAAAATTCCAAAATGAAACCGGAGCCCATTTCCCGGGGCGGTGATTACCACGAAACCACTGCTGATACAGATAATCCATCGGCTTCCGCTGTGCGTTTATTATTGGAAAATAACAAGCCGTGGCAAAACTATGTCCCGAAAAATGCTATTGATTGTTTTGAAAATGCCAATATCCACACCGTCAGCAACGGCGAGCAGGCTATCTTGTACAGGCTGCGCACCATGACAGACGAGGAATTTGAAGCACTGCCTTACGGCTCAGAGGGTTTATGGCGCAAGCTGATGAGAAATGCCCGACAATATGCCACCTTGGAGGAGATCATCGTTGCCACAAAATCCAAGCGCTATACAAGGACACGGCTTGACCGCATGATCATGTGCGCATACTTAGGCTTAACTGCAGAGAATATTACATCCCCTGCTCCCTATGTCCGGGTTTTGGCATTAAATGACAAAGGAAGAGAAATTCTCTTAAAAGCCCGCCAATCAGGTCACTTTCCCAATATTGGTGAAAGGATCGATCATTCCTATCAAGCCATTGAAAATCGTTGTGATGATCTTTACGGTTTTTTTGCACAGAGCCGCCCTAAAGCCCCCGGCCTAACCAATGATCGCAGGATTTATTACCACAAGTAACAATGCGCATCCGAAAATTCGGATGCGCATTGATTATTTCTTTTCCGCTACACTTTGCCGGATGAGAGCGCGCTTTAATCTTGCCTCAGCAAGCTTGATATCCGTCTGGCTGGAGGACTTATCCGCCAGCACCGCCCGGGCACGGCTCTCAGAAGCAAGACTTCTGTCTTTATCGATGGAATCTGCCCATTCAAAGGTGGTTGGCACCAAGGTCACCTTGCCATCGATCACAGACATCATCCCGCCAATACAGGCAGCATATTTTTTAATGCCGTCAATGATCGCCATTGCCTGACCCATGCCCAGCGGCACAACACAGTTGATATGACCTGCCATAATGCCGATGTCACCTGTCGTGGAACGGACGATCAGCTCCTCCGCCATACCGTCATATTTCAGACCGTCAGGGGTAACAATCTTCAATGCAAAAGCCGTCATTGACTCTGCCCCTTCCACTTTTCCACCACATCTTCAATGGTGCCGGCAAAGAGGAAGCAGGATTCGGGGATGGCATCGTGCTTACCTTCGATGATCTCCTTAAAGCCACGGATGGTATCCTTAAGGGGGACATACTTACCCTTCATACCGGTAAACTGCTCCGCAACGCTAAAGGGCTGGGACAGGAAACGCTGCACCTTACGGGCACGGTTGACTGTCAGCTTGTCCTCCTCGCTCAGCTCGTCCATACCCATAATGGCAATAATATCCTGCAATTCCTTATACCGCTGCAAAATGCTTTGCACGGCTCTTGCGGTTTCATAATGCTCCTGACCCACCACATCCGGGGAAAGGATCCTGGAAGAAGAACTCAACGGATCCACTGCCGGGTAAATACCCAGTGACGCAATACCGCGATCCAGTGCGGTGGTAGCATCCAAGTGGGCAAAGGTGGTAGCCGGTGCGGGGTCAGTATAGTCGTCAGCAGGAACATAAACTGCCTGAACGGAGGTAATCGAGCCGTTCTTTGTGGAGGTGATACGCTCCTGCAAAGCACCCATTTCCGTTGCCAGGGTAGGCTGATAGCCAACGGCAGAGGGCATACGTCCCAAAAGGGCGGACACCTCAGAGCCAGCCTGGGTGAAACGGAAAATATTATCAATAAAAAGCAGAACGTCCTGATGCTTCACATCCCGGAAATACTCAGCCATAGTAAGGCCGGACAAACCCACACGCATACGGGCTCCGGGGGGCTCATTCATCTGACCGAAGACCATGGCGGTCTTATTGATAACGCCGGATTCGGTCATTTCGTTATAAAGGTCATTGCCCTCACGGGTACGCTCACCCACACCGGTGAACACGGAATAGCCGTTATGGGCAGTGGCGATATTATAGATCAGCTCCTGGATCAAAACCGTCTTGCCAACACCGGCACCGCCGAACAGACCGATCTTACCGCCCTTGGCATAGGGGCAGATCAGGTCAACGACCTTGATGCCGGTCTCCAAAATCTCCGTTGCCGGCTGCTGCTCGTCGTAAGCAGGGGCGGCACGGTGAATAGGCCAATACTCCTGTGCGGCAGGAGCAGGCTTATTATCGATAGGCTTACCCAGCAGATTAAACACACGTCCCAGGCAGGCTTCGCCTACGGGCACTGTGATCGGCTTACCGGTATCCACAGCTTCAATGCCACGCTGCAAGCCATCGGTAGAGCTCATTGCGATACAGCGCACCACATTGTCGCCAATATGCTGGGCCACCTCTGCGATAACCACACGGTCATCCTGTGCCACCTCGATGGCAGACAGCAGCTCCGGCAGATGCTCCTCCGGGAAACGAATATCCAAAACAGGGCCGACGACCTGGATCACAGATCCGATATTTTTGGCCATTGGACTCAACTCCTTATTGTCAAATAACGTTGTACGATTATATAGGTATACTCCCTCAGAACGGGGAGCCAATTCTTAGTTACAGCTTTTATCAGGAGCCAGCGACGATCTCCGTGATCTCCTGGGTAATTGCCGCCTGGCGTGCCTGATTGAATTTCAGGCTCAGGTCAGCAATCATTTCATCGGCATTCTGTGTTGCCGCATCCATTGCGGTACGGCGTGCAGCCTGCTCAGAAGCACGGCTCTCACACAAAGCGCCATACAAAATGCCGCCCACATATTCCGGCACGATGGCAGCAAAAACCTCATCGCTATCCGGCTCATACAAAATGTCAGAAGCCTTATCTTCCGTGCCTGTCTTGTGACCGATCAGCGGAAGCATCTGCATAATAGATGGGGTTTGAGATAAAACGGAAACAAAATTGGTATAGCCAATATAGATCTCGTCTGCCTCGCCTGCCAAATACATTTTGCAAAGCTGCTTGGCCAGGGAAAAGCAATCACCCACCTGCATATCCGCAGCAGAAGCATATTGCTCCGTGATCATCGGAATCTTATGGGCGCGGAAATAGTCCACAGCCTTTTTGCCGATGGGCAGCACCTGAATATCCTTCCCGGAAAATTCGCTTTGAGCAAGCTTTAAAATGTTGCTGTTATAGCCGCCTGCAAGACCGCGGTCACCGGCGATCACCACATAAACCGACTTTTTTACCGGGCGTTTTTGCAGATAAGGGGAAGAAAACTCACTGTTTGCACTGACAATATCGGCAATGGTTCCGTGAAGGATCTCAAAATAGGGGCGGGAATCGGCAACCCTTGCCTGTGCGTGGCGCAGCTTGGAGGCAGCCACCATTTCCATAGCCTTGGTGATCTGCTTTGTAGATTCCATACTGCGGATGCGATTTTTTATCTCTTTGGTGGAAACACCAGCCATGGTCTTCCTCCCTTCTTAGATTTGAACCAAAAACTCCTTAAGGAACTGGGAAAGGGCTTCCTGCAGCTTTTCCTCAGTTTCAGGCTCCAGCTTGCCGGTGGCGCGAATGCTCTCCAGCACGCCGTAGTGCTTCTGATCCATAAACTCATAGAGGCTTCTTTCAAATTCCGGGATCTTCTCCACTGCAACATCATCCAGATAGCCGTGGGTGACTGCATACAGGATGCAGACCTGATCTGCCACCTCAACAGGGGCGTTGTTCTTCTGCTTGAGAACCGCCACGATCCGCTCACCCAAGGCAAGACGGGACTTGGTATCCGCATCCAGGTCAGAGCCGAACTGGGCGAAGCTCTGCAGCTCACGATACTGGGAGTACAGAAGCTTCAAGGAGCCGGAAACCTTCTTCATCGCCTTGATCTGCGCGTCACCGCCAACACGGGACACGGAGATACCGGGGTTTACGGCGGGCATAATACCGGCGTTAAACAGCTCCTCCTCCAGGAATATCTGACCGTCGGTAATGGAGATCACGTTGGTGGGAATGTAAGCGGAAACGTCTCCCGCCTGGGTCTCAATAATGGGAAGTGCCGTCAAGCTGCCGCCGCCCAGTTCATCGGACATCTGTGCCGCACGCTCCAGCAAACGGGAGTGGAGGTAGAAAACGTCACCGGGGTAGGCTTCCCGTCCGGGAGGTCTGCGGATCAGCAGGGAGATGGCACGGTATGCCACCGCATGCTTACTCAAATCATCATAAATGACCAGCACATCCTTGCCCTGATGCATAAAATGCTCACCCATAGTACAGCCGGTATAGGGAGCAATATACTGCATGGGTGCAAGCTCGGAAGCCGTTGCGGAAACCACGATGGTATACTCCATCGCACCGCCTGCCGTCAGGCTTTCCACCGTTTGGGCAACCGTAGAACGCTTCTGACCGATGGCCACATAAATACAGATCACATTTTTACCCTTTTGATTTAAAATGGTATCGGTAGCAATGGTGGTCTTACCGGTCTGGCGGTCACCGATGATCAACTCACGCTGACCGCGGCCAATGGGAATCATAGAGTCGATCGCCTTAATGCCGGTCTGCAAAGGCCGGCTGACATGCTGACGCTCAATGATACCGGGTGCCGGCATTTCAATGGGTCGGTAGCTTTCCGGGTCAAAGGGGCCTTTGCCGTCAATTGGCTCGCCCAAGGCACTCACAACACGGCCGATCAGGTTTGCGCCCACAGGCACTGAAACCACTCTGCCGGTACGCTTTACAGTGTCGCCTTCCTTGATGCCCTGGTCGGTACCCAAAATAACAACGGAAACAGTATCCTCCTCCAAATTCTGAGCCATACCGTAGGAGCCGTTGGGGAATTCCACCAGCTCACCTGCCATACATTTATCAAGCCCGGTGACCTTGGCAATACCGTCACCCACCAGGATCACAACGCCGGTCTCCGAGGTTTGCAGTTTGTTTTCATAATTTTTGATCTGCGCGCGAATAATTTTTGTAATATCTTCCGGTCTTAATTCCATAACTTACCAACTTTCTTATCAAAGTACGGTATTTTTCAGCATATTTCGGACAGTTTCCAGCCGATTTGCCACACTGCCGTCCACACGCTTGCCGTCATAATCCAACCGAACACCGCCAAGGCATGCCGGGTCTACCCGGTTATGCACCTGGGCAGTTTTGCCGGTTATGGCAGACAGCTTTTCCGTCAGCCGCTTCACCTGCTCCTGCGTTAAAGGGGCAGCGGTCACCGCGGTGACGGGTAAAATATTATGCGCTAAATTGTACTGCTCCCGATAGGCTCGGACACAGTCGGAAAAGGATCTGGCAATCCCCTTTTCTGTCAGGATTTTTAAAAAATTCAGGACATAGCTGTGCACCTTGCCGCCAAAGCATTCATCCAAAATGCCGCACCGCTCCTGCGCCGCCACATTGGGGGCACTGAGCAGCCGGAGAAACCGGGGCTCCTCCCGAAAGCCTTCTTCTAAAACAGTCAGCTCCTGAAGGATGCGGTCAGAAAGGTTTTCTTCACTGGCAAGGCCATAAAGCGCCTGCCCATAAACGCTACCGATCTGACTCATAAACCTTCACCCAATTCACTGATAAATTCATCGAACAGCTTATCCTGATCCTCTGCCTTCAGCTCCCGTCCAACGACCTTTTCCGCAATCGCCATTGCCATCCCGGAGATCTCATCCTTGGCATCGTTGATGGCCTTTTTCTTTTCCTGGGCAATATCCGCGGCAGCCTTATCCATAATGGCGGCAGCCTCGGCATTTGCCTGACGGATGATCTCCTCTTCCCTGCTCTGCCCCCGGGCCATTGCTTCCTTCACAATGCGCTCACTGGTATCGGCAGCCTGGTTCAGCTTTTGCTGATACTCTGCCTGCAGGGCATCGGCGGATGCCTTTGCCTTATCCGCCTCATCATACATATTGTCGATCTCGTCCTGACGATCCTTTATCATTTTCAGAACAGGCTGGAAAAGATAGCGCTTCAGCACCAAAAACATCGTGACGGTATTGAGCAAAATAAACAGAGCCGTCCAGATATCAAAGCTGATAAAGCCTTGTTCTACCGGCATAAAATCGACTCCTTTCTTCTATGAAATCAAAGAGTCTTAGGAAGCGAAGATCAGCAAAAGAGCCACAACCAGGGAGTAAATACCGGTGGTTTCGGTAATTGCACAGCCCAGGATCATATTGGTACGCAGGTTGCTGGCAGCCTCAGGCTGACGAGCCATACCCTCCAGTGCGTGGCTGACCGCGTTACCTTCACCAAGCGCGGGGCCGATAGCACCGATACCCATACACAGACCGGCAGCCAGCATTGCACAGGCTCTGACAAAATACTCGTTAAAAATTTCCATTATAGTTTCCTCCTGAGAAATATTTGTATATTGAAATTTTAAGAATTTCCATTTTCGTTTTCCTGCTCCTCAGGCGGAGGGCAGGCACCGGAAATGTAGACCATCGTCAGCAGTGTAAAGACCAACGCCTGCACAAAACCGGAGAATACATCAAAATAGACGGAAAATACAGCAGGAATGCCGTATGCCAAAATAGGAATGCCGTGGAACAGCTCATTTACAAACGGTATAAACTGCACAGCGCCGCACAGTCCGATCAAGCCAAAGGCCAGACCGAATATCCAGCGGACTGCCTTTTTCGTCCTGCGCCCCCACACAAACAGCGCTATCCCGACAGCCATCAGGATCAGCGGGATCACAACAGTGCCGGAAATCGCCTTCAGAAGGGCTGTGGATGCAAGGCTGAGCGCAGTATACAGAATGGTCGTGATTACGCCGCCGCCTGCCACATTGCCAAAATGACGCAGTGCCATAGCAAAGGGCTGGGCGATCTCAGAAACGATATTCATCGGTGTCATAACCACAATAGGCTCTGTAAAGCCCTTCAGCCATCCTAAAAAGCCGTTACGCTTGATATTCTGATACCAAATGATCACGCTGACCATCAAAGACCAGGTAAGCACACAGGCCAGATCTGCTGTGGTAGAACGCAAAAAGCCAGTCAAACCGATATAAGAGCCGCAAATGCTGCTTAGGAATATAGTGGCTATAAAGGGCGCCCAGGAAGCGTTATGGGCACCCATGGTGTCGATAACCATATTATGGATCATCATAACACCCTTTTCCACAAGAACCTGCGCCTTTCCCGGGCGTTTTTTCAAGTTGCGTCCCAAAAGCACACCGGCGACACACAGGATCACCGTCACGATAAAAGAGGAAACGGTGGTCTGTGAGATATTAAGGAAGCCGAACAACTGGATATAGGATGCGCCGCTTACGGAGATATTCAAAACGTCACCCCTCCTTCTTTCGGAAAAAATCACTGAGCATTAGCACCGGCCTGACAAAAGCCAACGGCAGCACCAGTGCCAAAACATTACAGATCCCGCTTCTTGCAAAAGCGAATAACAGCACAAACAAAACAACATAGCGAAGCCCCATGGAGCCCCGAAGCAGATTTTTTCCTGCACTGACATTTTGCTCCTGTGCCTTGTCCGCCGCAAGGCTTGTTCCCACTGCCATTACAAAAAAATTGGCAACAGTGAGAAAAAAACCGATCAACGCGCCCCAAAGGACGGTCAGATCAAAATGCCCAACCAAGGCAAAAACGCCAACCATAATACCGCAGCAGGCAGCTTCGCCTACTGCAATAATTGCCGTCTCTCGAAGAACAATTTTACGGGATTCTACCATAACATACCTCAATCATGGTCATTAAAGGAAACCGGTGGTTTTTCCTTTGTTTCATCCTTGGCAAGACGATCCATTGCCTTTAACGAGGTTCTCAATCCATCAATGGCGCAGATTACACCAATAACCGCGCAAACAATAATGATCCAGCTCCCCCAGTTAAACCGATTATGAAGCCAAACCCCTAAAAGAATGAAGCCCCCCAAGGGCAGCGCAACGGAAAGGCCAAGCTGTGAAAGCCAAACCAGCAAGCTCAGATTCTTCACTGCCTGACCCCCATTTCCATAAATGTCCAAATTTTCAATCGTATTATACAGAAGAAAAGCCAATCTTGCAAGGGCAAAAATTGAAAATAACCATTTCTTAACAAAATTATGCAAATTTATTATTTCCCAATTCTAAAGAATATGTTACAATACAGTAAATTTTCTAAACCAGTGTCATTCTGAGCGCAGCGAAGTGGAGTCGAAGAATCCAAGCAGAAATGAAGTGCGAAGATCCTTCGACTACGCATCTTCGATGCTCCGCTCAGGAAGACACGCAGCTTGTTGATTTTTTCGTTTTCATAATACTTTACCGGGAGGTTATTTCTATGCCACGTTCCTACGATCAGAAATTAAAGATCCTCTATATCCTTGACTATCTGCAAAAAAACTCCCACGAGGAGCACCCCGTGAGAGCCAATGAGCTGATTGATATGCTGAGCAAAAAAGAGATTCGCTGCGACAGAAAAACGGTATATTCCGACATCGCCACTTTGCAGCAATTCGGTATTGATATCATATCTGTTCCCGGTAAAAGCGGCGGCTATTATATCGCCTCCCGGAGCTTTCAGCTACCGGAATTAAAGCTTTTGATCGACGCGGTGCAGTCCAGCCGTTACCTGACGGAAGCCAAATCCCGGGAGCTGATTGAAAAGCTCTGCGATCAGGTGGGAGAGCACGAGGCAGGACTCCTCAAACGCAATGTTTATGTCTCCGGCCGGGTCAAGAGTATGAATGAGACGATCTACTACAATGTCAACGACATTCAGGAGGCCATCAGCCAAAACCGCCAGATCACCTTCCGTTATTTCGACTGGAATATGGAGGGCCAGCGCCAGCACCGGGAAAAGCAGTATATTGCCAGTCCCTACGGCTTATGCCAGGACAATGAAAACTGCTATCTGCTTGCCTTTTCGGAGCGCCACGGCATAACCTCCTACCGGGTAGACCGTATGGAGGGCATTTCCCTGTCGGATGAAAAGCGGATTCCCTGCCCTGAGCTGACTGGAAAGGCATTTACCGAGCACGCCAACAAGCTGTTTCAGATGTTTGCCGGTGACGCGCTGGATGTAAAGCTGAGATTCCATAAGACCCTTTTGAATGTTGTGATCGACCGATTTGGCAGAGATACCATGCTGATCCCCGATGGGGATGACCACTTCAATTTTACTGTCAAGGTGGCTGTATCACCTATGTTTTTAAGCTGGGTCATTGGCTTTGGGGATAAAGCACAGATCCTTTATCCCCAATCGGTCATTGACGAATGCAGGGAGCTTTGCCGCCAGGCTACGAGCCACTATTGATGGCTGCATCCGGCTTTACGATCTGAAAGGACGAAAATACATCGTTCCACAGGTTTTCTGTCAGCTCCCCGGCTTTTTCCGCATCTGCCATTACGGTCAGGACATAGTGATAGTTTCCGTCGTCTAAAATGGCACATCTGCCAACCTGGTCACCGCTCTCCCCTGCCGCTGTCCACACACAGTCATAGCGTTTGGCTTCTCCCTGCACCGTTTCCAAAACCGGCAGGCGGTCATAGGGAAAGCCTGTGGTATCTGCCACAGTCCTGTGCATATCCCCACTTTGGGTGGTTTGCATCGTCAGCACAAAATCGTCGCAAAAGTAAACTGTGCCAGCTTCTTCTGAGGACATTACCGCAGACGCCGCATTTTCCGGCAGGCTGATCAGGATTTCCATTTTTTCCGCCTGCTTAGGCACCACCTGCCCATCCATCACCGTTTCCAGTTCCCCCTGGGGCTTGCAGCCTGTCAGCAGCAACGCCAAAATCAAAAGTACCCACAGTTTTCTCACCAAAAATTCCTCCTTATGAAAGGGCTGCCATATGAACCCCGTTTATCACTACCTACTGATAATCAATGCAGCAGGATTGCTGCTTATGCTTATGGATAAAGGAAAAGCTGTAAGAAATGTATGGCGGATCCCGGAGTGGTTTTTGCTGACGATTGCGCTTTTGGGCGGCAGTCTTGGCAGCTTACTGGGTATGTACCTGTTTCGTCACAAAACCAAGAAGCAGGCATTTGCCTTGGGCTTGCCCGCTATGGTCTGCCTGCATTTGATCCTGTTTTTCTTTATGTTTTAAGGTACTGAAAAAAATATTGCCTCTTTGACGGAGGGAGTGTCACATCGTGAGATTGGGCACTCCTCCAGTCTTTTTGCTGCGCAAAAATCCAGCCCCCTCATCAAAGCAATGTCATTAAGTTAACATACCCTGTCATTCCGAGCCAGCTTTGCTGGCGTGGGAATCTCCTGTTTATCGATACGCCGGAGATTGCCACGCCCCTTACAGGGCTCGCAATGACACTAACTTAATGACATTACCTCATCAGAGGGGGCCGAGAATAGTTGTATTTACTTTGAATGAATATGCGCACCCTTTTTAATTCCAATATAAAAGAGCTGTGACTGTGGTCATTATGTAGGCAATGACCGGGAAAACAACCAGCAATATCCAGTCGGATTTTTTTAAGTGTAAGCCCTTTCTATATATCATATAGCCCACAACCGCGATCACCTCAACAATCAGCCACGCACCTATATCCTGCCAAAGTACCATTCCGCACACTGCGTATATCGGGATCATCACACGGTAGCCGAACCAGGAATCGGATACCTCCTCCGTATGCTGCGCAGGTCTTTTTCCGAAGGTAAGATAATGTCCGATCATAGATAATATCCCAAGTACCAGCCATAAGCTAATGTAAATCATTCCTTTGGTATTTTCCCATATGTCCGCTGTTAATGCCACCCTGTCCCCATCTATAATATCCATATAGGAAGCGGTAAATCCATTCAGCGCCATAAAGGATATTCCCATTTCAGATAAGTTATCATAATAAGAAATACCAAATAAAGCTCTTGCAATCAAATAGAATACAAATGTCCAAAGTATGATAAACCAAACGCCGTCACCGGTGGAATTTGCCTCATTGAACACAAATACATAAACAGAATATATGCAGATTCCCAGCAGCATACAAAGAATATAGTGCTCAAAAAGAAGGCGATAATCAAAAGCTCCGGGATAACGCAGCATCAGCAAGAAATTGATAAGATAGGAACAGGTATACGGAATCACCAGAAGCAGCAAGCCGGTTAGATAATGGACAATTCCCATTTCCCGTCGGGAAATAGGCAGAGCATAGGCGCAGTCCAGATTCCGGCGTTTTTTGAAAAAAGAGAATTCCAACACCGGCAGAGCAAAGCAGGAAATCGCTAAAATCGTCACAGGTATTCCAAGCATACTGGAGTAATAATACCCCGTTACTATCCATTCTCCATCAATATAATCTTCATTTGGATAGCATTGATTGGAGCCTGAGAAGATAAGGGTAACGGCAACAGAAAACGCAACCAGGTACAAAAGGGTCTTCAGGCTATCCCGCAAGTGGCTGCGCATATAAGATTTCATCATTTTTCTGCCCCCTTTTTCTTTTGCACATCGTGGATGAACATTTCCTCAAAATCCAGCGGCATTTCATCCATAACCGCCGGTGAAAGCTTTTCCAGCTCCTGGCGCATCTGTTCGGAGTCTCCCTCCAGCACGATCTGCACAAAACGCTCCCTTACATTGACCGCAAGGACAGGAAGATGCTCAAAGGCAGCTTCCTCCACAGGCTCCCGGAATGCCAGCTCAAACTTGCAATAACTGCCCACGTGCTGGGCAATATCTCCCTGATGCTTGATGCGGTTATTATCCAAAAGCACAAAGCTGTCGCAGAAATCCTCCAGCTCCCGTAAGGAGTGGCTGGCAATGATCACTGTGGTATGCTCCTGCTCCACAAAGGAGATGATGGCATCCTTAAAAAGCTTTCGGGACAGTGGATCCAGGCCGTCAAAGGCTTCATCCAGCAGCAGATACCTGGGCTTGATGGCAAGTGCCAGCGCAATGAACACCTGCCGCCGCATTCCCTTGGAAAAATTGCGCATTTTTCCCTTCATATCCACATCATAGGCTCTCAAAAGCTCTTCATATGCTTTGGGGTCGATCTGAGGATAAAAGGCACTGTAAAACTGAAACAGAGATGCCGGAGTCATCCAGGTCGTATAGTAGGGATCATCCGGCAGGAAGAAGATCTTTTGCCGTGTTTCGGCAACCTCCGGCCCTACCCCATCATAGGAAATGCTGCCATAAAGCGGCAGATACACACCTGCCAAAAGCCGCAGCAATGTAGATTTGCCCGCACCGTTGATGCCCACAAGACCCATAATCGTATTTTCAGGCACAGAAAGATCCACACCGTTTAAGACCACCTTTTCTCCAAAGGCGTGTGTCAATCCTTTTACTTCAATCATTACCGTATACCTCCTTCAGCGCAGCCAAGATCTCATTCTTACTTACGCCGCATTCCTTAAGTGCAGTAATGGCATCCAAGGCTGCCCGGTCTTTCGCAGCCTGAGAGCTGGAATTTACAGTCACGAATACGCCCTTTTTGGGAACAGAACAGATAAGCCCCTGCTCTTCCAGAAGGCAGTATGCCTTTTGCACCGTATTGGGGTTGACACCAAGCTCCCCCGCCGCCACACGGACAGAGGGCAGCCGGTCACCGTCCCGCAATACCCCGGCTTTGATATAGCCTGCATACCGGTCTGCGATTTCCTGGAATACGTCCCGCTTGCCCGAAAAGATCCTTGCCATTTACCTGCCCCCTCTCAAACTGTATTATCTGTATTAACTGTACCATCTGTATGGTAATACAGTGTTACCCATTTGTCAAGCACAAAATGCAAAGGAGGGGCATTGCCCCTCCTTGATTCATTTATAAGCTGTCAATGAGTGCCTCGGCGCAGGTGATGCCATCAATGGCGGCGGACATAATGCCGCCGGCGTAGCCGGCACCCTCACCGGCGGGATAAAAGCCCCGCAAGGAAATGGATTGCTTGCTCTCATCCCGGACGATCCGCACCGGGCTGGAGCTTCTGGTTTCCGGGGCGGTCAGTACCGCGTCCGGGTCAGAAAAGCCCGCTAAATTCTGTTCCAGCATAGGGATGGCAGTATTCAGCGCATCGGTGATTTTTGCGGGCAGCACCTGATGCAGGTCACACCAGGTCACACCGGGGCGGTAAGTCGGTAAAACACTTCTTGCCCCTGTACTGGGTTGACCTTTCAAAAAGTCACCAACAAGCTGGGCTGGAGCGTAATAGCTATTACTAACAGCATATGCTGTTTGCTCAATTTCCCGCTGCCAGTACATCCCGGCAAGGGGGTCATTTCCCGGGAAATCCCGGGGGTTCAATGTCACAAGCAGAGCTGCATTGGCGTTCTCCCCTGCCCGGTCGGAATAGCTCATACCGTTGGTCACAACGCCGCCTTCTTCTGATGCCGCAGCCACCACATAGCCGCCGGGACACATACAAAAGGTGTAGACTGTTCCGTCCTCCAAGTGCCTGACCAGCTTGTAATCCGCCGGAGGCAGCACCGGGTCATTTTTGCCGTACTGGGCTTTATCCACAGCACTCTGCTTATGCTCGATCCGCACGCCCATAGAAAAAGGCTTTTGCTCCATAGCAACGCCCTTTCCTTGCAGCATACAGAAGGTATCCCGGGCACTGTGTCCAATGGCAAAGATCACCTTATTGCAGGATAGAATTTCCTCGCCGTTGATTTGCACCCCGGTTATGGCTCCATTCTCCTGAAGCACATCCGTGACCTGGGCATGGAACCTGACTGAGCCGCCCAGGGATATAATGCGGTTGCGAATATTCTGCACCACAGTCAAAAGCACATCCGTACCAACATGGGGCTTGGCATCAAAGAGGATATCCTCCCCTGCCCCGGCTGCCGCAAGCTGCTCTAAGACCCAACCGATCCTGGGATTATTCACGCCGGTATTGAGCTTGCCGTCGGAAAATGTTCCGGCACCGCCCTCACCGAACTGCACGTTACTTTTGGGGTCTAACTCCCCGGATTCAAAAAATTTCTGCACCTTTTCGTGGCGGGTAACGGCATCGTCACCACGCTCTAAAACGATGGGACACATCCCGGCAATGGCAAGGATCAGCGCGGCAAACATTCCTGCCGGGCCAAAGCCCACCACCACCGGAGACTGCTTCTGCTCCGGGGCAGTTTTGGGCGGCTTATAAAAACTAACCGGGGCGATCTGCGCCCGCTTACAGCCGGACTGCTTTAAAATCTTATTTTCGTTTCCGTCCACCGCTACATCGATGGTATACACAAT
This sequence comes from Oscillospiraceae bacterium, assembly GCA_017466665.1. Lineage (GTDB taxonomy): Bacteria > Bacillota > Clostridia > Oscillospirales > Oscillospiraceae > Faecousia. The sequence continues at coordinate 460 of JAFTTQ010000136.1, read as the reverse complement.
GCGCACATCCGGCTTTTTCCGGGCATCCACAGAACGGCGGACAAGCTTCACCCGGCGCACCTTGGAATTGGAGATTTTCAGCAGCCTTGCCGCTTCATAGGAAAGCTGCGCTATATTATGCTCCGGGGGCATAGAGATTTCACGAATTCGTATCATTTGCTTTCCTTTCCGGCGCTCAAGCCCGCCTATCGCCCGGAGCTCCAAGCCCATTGCAGGTTATAGCCGCCGCAGTCGCCGTCAATATCCAGCACCTCTCCGCAGGCATAAAGCCCCGGCACAAGTCGGCTTTCCATTGTTTGAGGGTCAAACTGGCTTGTCAGCACGCCGCCTGCAGTGACCTGTGCGCTATCCATACCCATAGGCTCTGTCAGATTCACTTCCAATCCCTTGACCGCATTACATAAGACCTGAATATCTCCCTCTGACAGATTTTTGCATTCTGTATTGAGATTCACACCGG
>JAFTTQ010000135.1 GCA_017466665.1 Oscillospiraceae bacterium | reverse complement strand
TTCAAGAGAATCGCCCAACTGACTCAACTTTTCTAAACGCAAACTTTCATCCCAAAATCCTATTTGCATCTCTCTCGCCCCCTTGTTGGTTTATTATATCATATCTTTATAATTTGTGCGAGTTTTTAGAGATGCCCATTTATGAACAAAGATTCCCGATGAGAATACTGCTTTCTCATCGGGGATCTAATGTAGATTATTCTGTTTCCTTGCATACTTTCTTAATTGTTTCAAAAATCCACGCAGTTGTGTGCCTTGCTTCCTCTAGCAAAACAGTCTTTTCCTTGGCAGAGAGGCTTCGGCGGATTCTCTGAATGTGCACCTCATCTATATTCTCTTTGCCGAGGGCTTTGATTGCCTGGATCACAAGAGCGGTTTTGTCGGACATTCCGGATGTTTCTTTGGAGCTGCAATGCTTGAATTCCATGGTTATATTACCAAATGAAAAACTGCGGTACGGACCGTCACTAACAAAGGACCACCGAGCTGGGACCTGTGTGGACAGCCCTAGCATATTAAGCGCAGTTGCTCCGGAAGGCGCGATCGTCCAACCGAAATTCCTTGATAAGGCCATTGCAACATGATGCGGAGAAGGAGCTTCATATTCCTGCAGAAGCTCACTGTATGCCGGCTGATAGTATACGCCGCGCATGATACGTACGATCTGCTGTGATTTTTCCAGTCGGGATAAGTACTGACGAACGGTATTGATTGGTGCGATATGAGAAAAGTCAGATGCAACAAATACACCCTCTGGCTTTGCTTGGCTGATAATGTCTGAAATCTTTGCATAGCTAGTATCCATACTGAGCCCTCCTTGTAATGAAAATTATATAATTTTCGTTACAGGGAGTCAAGCAGCTATATGCAATTACTGCAACAATCGCATTAATTCTTGATGTCGGTGTTTGTATACGTCAACGCTCATAACGACCATAGCAATCTCACCATTTTTAATGATGCTGATTGGTTGATCGCTTTCTAAGCAGAGGGCGGATACACGGCTGGTCAGTTTCAAGTCTCGAATCGGAATTGTCATGGGTACAGAAAATTCTTTGGCGAAGTCCAACTTGCCAGTTGCATCGCGAAAGCGAAAATGATCATTGAAAAAGTCTGCATTCATAATGACCAACTCCGGTTCTCCGTTTCGGGTGATAAATATCGGTTCAAAATGCTGCTGACAATACTCACAAATACCGGTGGTGTCCTTAAGATCGGTTAAAGGTTTGAAAATTGACATAATGATTCTCCTTTTTATAATTTTTGTAGTGTTAATCGAACGTCGGGTAAATAAATAGTTATCACATCCTTTATGTTGATATTTTCTCTTGCATTATGTATTTTATTGTGGCTTTATTTTGGGAGTATATGTAATAAGTGCCAAACGGTTTAAAATCCGTCTGGCACTTGATTTTTTGCGAATATTCTGCTTAACCGGCTGCTTCTAACATGTTTTCTATAAAAATTGCGTAGCCCATGGTAGGATCGTTTACCAAAACGTGGGTGACTGCTCCCACAATTCTACCATCCTGGAGCAAAGGGGAACCCGACATTCCCTGCACGATGCCACCGGTGGTGGAAAGCAGATCAGGGTCGGTGACTTTTAAAAGCATATTACGCCCGGATGGGCCGGAATTTGGATAAACCTTTAAAACCTCCACAGAATATTCCTGAACCTGATTCCCCGCTACCGTGGAACGGATGGTGGCCGCGCCGGTATGCACATCTTCTTTTTGGCCGATAGGGAGCATTTCTTCCTTCCCGGAAAGCTCCGCTGTGCCAAAAACTCCCTGCACAGTATTTTTGGAAAGTGTTCCGATAATGCCGCTGCCGGTCACCGCGCTCATAAGCTGTCCCGGTGCGCCGGATTTGCCGGTTTTTACCGTCAGCACGGTAGCGTTGAACACCTCTCCCTGGGTCATATCCACCAGCTTACCATCCGGGTCATTGACACCATGCCCCAATGCACCAAAGGTGCCGCTTCCCGGTTCATACCAGGTTACCGTGCCCACGCCGGTGATTCCCTGCTTTAAATACACCCCCAGCCGTGGCCCTTCTGATGTGATCACCGGCGTCATATGCAGCTTGATTGCCTTGCCGCTGCGCAGCACAGAAATTTCCGCATCCCCATCGGTACGGCTAAGCACATCCCGGATATCCTGGGCTGAGTGGACAGTTTTGCCGTTGATGGTAACGATCCTGTCCCCCACCTGCAAGCCGCAGTTTTTCGCCGCTGTGCCCAATTCCTCATCAAATGCCGCCACGGTTACCGTATTATCCTGAAGCTGAATACCAATGACCTGACCGCCGGGCACCACAAGCTGCGCGCCGCACACAGTTTGGGCACATAAGATCAGGCAAAAAACTGTCAGCATCAGGCGTGATCCGATTTTTTTCATTTTTTCTCCCTCCTTTTTGTCTGCTTTTTTAATATGCCACCGCCATATTTTCATAACCCCTGAAAATCCCGAAAATTCAGGGCATTTTTTCCACTGTGATGCTTTTATTTTTATAATGTAAATGATTATTTATCGCACTAATCAAAAATTAGATAATGTAGGGGAGGCGTTTCGCCTCCCACGGGACGGGGAACCCGTCCCCTACGGTATGTAATATAAATTCCGATTTATGTAATATATTGTATTTACCTATTGACAAGGTAGGTAATAGATGCTATATTTACCCATAGAGTTTATAGGTAATCCCCATAGGAGGAATCACAATGCAAGTTTACGCAGATAATGCGGCGACCACAAAAATGAGCCGCTTGGCCATTGACGCAATGCTGCCATATTTTGATACGGTATACGGCAACCCATCCAGCCTGCACACCCCCGGTCAGGAGGCAAAAGAGGCTTTGGAGGATGCCCGTGCCCGGATGGCAAAATGCTTAGGCTGTGAAGCCCGGGAGATCTACTTCACCTCCGGCGGCAGCGAAGCCGACAATCAGGCCATCATTTCCGCTGCCCGTTACGGCGCACAGAAAAACAAAAAACACATCATTTCCACCGCTTTTGAGCATCACGCTGTGCTTCACACCTTGAACAAGCTGGAAAAAGAGGGCTATGAAATTACCCTTTTGGATGTGAAGACCAACCACAACATTACCGCCCAGCAGGTCAAGGATGCCATCCGTGAGGATACCTGCCTTGTCACCTGTGTTTACGGCAACAATGAGATCGGCTCCTTGCTGCCCATCGCTGAGATTGGTGCTGTCTGTAAAGAAGCCGGCGTTCCCTTCCACACCGATGGGGTGCAGGCTGTGGGTCATGTCGCCATTGATGTCAAGGCGCAAAATATCGATATGCTCAGTCTCTCTGCCCACAAGTTCCACGGGCCTATGGGTATCGGTGCTCTGTATGTCCGCCGGGGCTTCCCTCTTACGAATCTGATTGAGGGCGGTGCCCAGGAGCGTGGTAAACGTGCCGGCACAGAGAATCTGCCTGCTATTATGGGCATGGTGGCGGCTTTGGAAGATGCCTGCCAGCATATGGAGGAAAATAACAAGAAGGTCACCTATTTGCGGGACAAGCTGATCGCTGGTCTTTCCCAGATCCCCCACTGCGCCCGCAACGGCGATGCCGAGCACTGCCTGCCGGGTATCGTCAGCTTCTGTTTTGAGGGTATTGAGGGTGAATCCCTGCTGCTCCTGCTGGATGCCAAGGGTATTGCCGCCTCCTCCGGCTCTGCCTGTACCTCCGGCTCTTTGGATCCCAGCCATGTGCTGCTGGCCATTGGCAGAGTCCACGATGTTGCCCACGGCTCTCTGCGGCTGAGCCTTTCCCACTACAACACCGAAGAAGAGATCGACCACATTTTGACTGCCGTACCTGAGGTGGTCAGCCTGCTGCGGAATATGTCCCCGGTGTGGCGTGACCTGCAGACCGGCGTCCGCGAATATATTTTGTAAGGAGATAGAATTATGGCACTTTACAGCGAAGTTGTTATGGATCATTTCACCCACCCCCGGAATGTGGGTGTGATTGAAAATGCCGACGGCGTAGGTCAGGTCGGCAACGCCAAATGCGGCGATATTATGAAGATTTATTTGAAGATCGATGATGACATCATCACCGATGTGAAATTTGAGACCTTTGGCTGCGGCTCTGCCATTGCCTCCAGCTCCATGGCAACGGAAATGATCAAGGGTAAGCCGATTTCTGAAGCTATGCAGCTTACCAACAAGGCAGTTGCGGAAGCATTGGACGGTCTGCCTGCCCACAAGCTCCACTGCTCTGTGCTGGCAGAGGAGGCCATCAAATCCGCCCTGAAGGACTACTACGACCGCAATGGCATCGAATACGATCACAAGCTGTTCCCCGACTGCGAAAGCTGCGGTCACTGTCACGATTGAGTATGATCGTATCAACAAAAGGGCGCTATGCCCTGCGGGTCATGGTCTGCTTTGCCCTCCATGGTGGTGATGAATACATCCCTCTCAAGCAGATCGCGGAGGAGGAGGGCATTTCTCAAAAATATTTAGAATCCATTATGACTGTGCTATCCAAAGCAGGCTTTGTGGATGCGGTGCACGGCAAGGGCGGCGGCTACCGCCTGAACCGGAAGCCGAAGGATTATACGGTGGGCAGTATCTTAAAGCTGACTGAGGGTGGTCTTTCCACTGTTTCCTGCACTGCCCAGGGGCCTTCTGCCTGCTCCCGCACTTCCTGCTGCCGCACACTGCCTATGTGGGAAAAGCTGGATAAAATGGTGGACGATTTTTTTGAATCCATTACATTACAGGATCTGATGGACGAGCAAGGTATATAAAAAGCACCGGGGTATCTCAGACGAGATACCCCGGTTTCACATTCCTATAAATTGGAATTTATCGTACTAACAATCGGCGCAGCGGCTATCAAGTTATTGTGTCATTGCGAGATACCGCAGGCATCGTGGCAATCTCATAGTAGGCAGTTACTTCTATTGCTTTTCTTGCCTAAATAAGAAACATTGTGCCAAGAGATTCCCACGCCAGTTTGCGAACTGGCTCGGAATGACACCTGGTTCGGTAGCTTTGCGGAAATGATGATAGTGCGCTAAACAATAATTTACACTGTGATCACGGTGTTGTCCTGCAGTGGATTTCGGAGAACATCGTAGGTGCAGGCATAGGTGGTCTGGACATATGCCCCAAAGAACCACACCACTGCCACATAGGCAATCCCATACAAAAGCTGGAACAGGAAAAACTCCACATTCGCCGATATGGGCA
>JAFTTQ010000015.1 GCA_017466665.1 Oscillospiraceae bacterium | reverse complement strand
TTTCTCTCCCTCCGTCTTCGCCTACGGCGAATCCACCTCCCTCATCAGAGGGAGGTTTTTATAGGGTCGTCGTTAGTAAGATAAATATCAATTTACCGAAATACTAAGAATCATTTCATACAAATAAAAACCGCAGAGGGTAGTTCCTCTGCGGTCATGGGTTATGAAATTACAGCAGGCAGATTGCCAGGGTCAGCAGAACCCAAGCAACAGCAAGCCACTTGGTGGCAGTGGACAGCTTCTGATCCAGGCTGCTGCCGCCGGTCTTGCCCATATAGGACTCGTTATTGCCGGAAATCGCACCGGAAAGACCGTTTTCCTTGCTGGACTGCATCAGAACCACCACGATGACAGCAACACTGATCACAACCTGTACGATGGTCAAAACAGTATTCAAAGTCTGCATTTTAGTAACCTCCCTCCGCATTGCATAAAACCGCTTATGCGGATCATTTCGTAATAAGCCAAAACATTGTAACACAGAGTTTTGGAAATTTCAAGGGTTTAATTGCTAAAAAACAAATTTTCAGCAAATTTTATTTTGTGACCCAATTTCCGGTAGCGGCACAGGTCAAATAGGCGTTGATAAAGGGATCCAACGCGCCGTCCATTACCGCGTTGACATTGGAAGTCTCACAGCCGGTACGGGTATCCTTTACCAAGGTATAGGGCATAAAGACGTAGTTACGGATCTGGCTGCCCCACTCGATCTTCTGCTGCACGCCCTTGATATCGGAGATCTTATCCAAATGCTCACGCTCTTTGATCTCAACCAGCTTGCTGCGCAGCATTCTTAAGCAGTTTTCCTTGTTCTGGAACTGGCTGCGCTCTGTCTGACAGGAAACCACAATGCCGGTGGCCTTATGGATCAAGCGGACAGCGGAGCTTGTTTTATTGATGTGCTGACCGCCGGCACCGGAGGAACGGAACACCTGCATTTCGTAGTCCTCAGCCCGGATCTCCACATCATTGCTGTCGTCCTGGATATCGGGGATCACTTCGATTGCCGCAAAGGAGGTCTGACGGCGGGCATTGGCATCAAAGGGAGATACCCGAACCAAACGGTGGACACCGTTTTCCCCTTTCAGGAAGCCGTAGGCATTTTCTCCCTCGATCAGGATGTTGGCGGATTTCAGCCCGGCTTCATCGCCCTCCTGATAATCCATAATTTTATAGGTATAGCCGTGAGCCTCTGCCCAGCGGGTATACATACGGTAGAGCATCTGGCACCAGTCCTGTGCCTCGGTGCCGCCGGCACCGGACTGGAAGGACATCAGCACATTGTAAGAATCGTATCTGCCGGTGAGCAGTGTCTGCAGGCGGCAGCGCTCCATATCTGAGGACAGCTTTTCAAAGCCCTCCTTCAATTCATCCAGCATAGAGTCGTCGTCCAGTTCCTCTGCCATTTCACAAATGGTCATCAGATCCTCCCAGGAGGACTGCATCTTTTTATAGGTCTCGATCTTATTCTCCGCAGATTTTGCCTGCATGACGATCTTCTGGCTTTTTTCCGGGTTATCCCAAAAACCGGGAGCCTCCTGCATTGCCTGAAGTCTTTCCAGCTCGTTCTTTTGACCCTCGATATTCAAAGAGTTTGCCAGATCATCCAATGCTGGCTTTACGTCATTGAGCTTCTGCTTATAGGCATCAAATTCGATATTCAAGGTCTTTTGCCCTCGTTTCTTCTTAATTGTCGCATATATTATACCCGATAGAGGCCATTCTGTAAAGAATAATTTTTTAGCTGACAAATACGTGCTTTCATGAAAAAAGGGGCTGTGCAAAGCAATACTCTTTTTTCTTCAAAAAATACGGTTTTGTCCTTTATATAGGCACATTTATCCGCCCTCTATATACAATTTTATTCAATTTGCAAAAATTATCCTTATAAATGAACAGGATTTTTAGCAATAATACAAATTGACATTACACCATCTGCAAAGTAAAATGAAATAAATTGAATAAATATATTCAAAAGCTATGACGAAGAACGGGCAAGGCAAACCGCATTGCAGAGAGCCGGTGGTTGGTGCGAATCGGTATGCAAGACCTGTAACCCTCTGCCTTCTGAGCTGGAAGCCCCAAAGGTTGATCACCCAGTAGACGCTTCCCGTGTATGCTACGTTAGTGCATAGAGGTTAATGGACTTCGAATAAAAAAGGCGTCGATGAAGACGGAATCCGCAAACGAATTTTCAGAGAGTCGGGGATGGTGTGAGCCCGATAAGGAGTAGCGGAATTTCCCATCCCTTCTGAGCCGGAAGCCCCAAAGGTTGATCACCCAGTAGGCGCTTCCCGCGTGTGCTGCGTTAGTGCATAGAAGTTGTTGGACTTCGAAGAGGTGGCGGAAGCTCTTTTCCGCAATTTGAGTGGTACCGCGAGTGCTAAATTTGTATTTACACCCGTCTCAAAGCATTTGTAGCTTTGAGGCGGATTTATTTTTTCTTTGAAAGGCGGATCAAATATGTTATCTCTTGACAAGGTATTTAACGCGCAGATGGTGCTGAAGAACATCATTCGGGAAACCAATGTGGTCAGGGCCTACGGTATTGCTCCGGAGTGCGAGCTGTACCTGAAACCCGAAAATCTTCAGATCACCGGCTCCTTTAAGGTCAGAGGCTCCGCCTACAAGATCGCAATGCTCTCCGAAGCAGAAAAGGCTAAGGGCGTGATCACTTGCTCTGCCGGCAATCATGCCCAGGGCGTTGCGTTGGCTGCAACAAAAAACGGCATCAGGTCTTTGATCTGCCTGCCGGATACCGCACCGATCTCCAAGGTAGAAGCCACCAAAGGCTACGGCGCAGATGTTTGCCTGGTGGAGGGCTGCTATGATGACGCTTACAAAAAAGCACTGGAATTAAAGGAAAGCGAAGGTTATACATTCGTTCATCCCTTCGACGATGAAAATGTGATCGCAGGTCAGGGAACCATCGCTTTGGAAATTCTAAACGACCTGGACAACATCGATGCCATCGTCGTTCCTATCGGTGGCGGCGGTCTGATTTCCGGCATTGCCTATACTGTTAAGCAGATCCGACCTTCTGTTAAGGTTTACGGTGTACAGGCATCCGGTGCTCCCAGTATGTATAATTCCGTGAAGGACGGCGAGATCGAATGTCTGACCGGTGTTTCCACCATTGCAGACGGCATTGCGGTCAAGCAGCCGGGCGAAAACACCTTCCGCTATGTCAGTGAATTCGTGGATGAGATCGCGCTTGTCAGTGATGACGAGGTGTCCAGTGCCATCCTTGCGCTGATCGAAAAGCAAAAGATGATCGCAGAGGGTGCCGGTGCCGTTGCGGTGGCGGCGGTCATGGCCGGAAAATTTGATTTAAAGGGCAAGCGGGTGGTTGCCGTCGTATCCGGCGGCAATATTGACGTTACCAGCCTGTCCCGGGTTATTGACCGGGGTCTTCTCAATTCCGGCAGATCCTCCAGCCTGTTGATTGAACTGATCGATAAGCCCGGTCAGCTCAAGGATATTTCCCGGATCATCGCAGACTGCGGTGGAAACGTTACCGGCGTTCACTACGAAAAGGGCAACACCGAAAGTGTTAACGGCTGTTTCCTCCGTATTGAAATGGAAACGAGAGATTTTGACCATGTAAATATGATTCTTCAGGCACTGAGCTCAGAGGGATTCAAGTTGGTTTGATTCGTGGAGGAATTAAAAATATGATGGATGCAAGTAAATATCAGGTAGGATATTACCCGGTAGATAAGAAATATAACAAATGGGTACAGAAGGATCACATTGAAAAGCCGCCTGTATGGTGCAGCGTAGATATGCGGGACGGTAATCAAAGCCTTGTGATCCCCATGAGCCTGGAAGAAAAGCTGGAATACTATAAGGTGCTTTTGGAGGTCGGCTTCAAGGAGATCGAGGTAGGATTTCCTGCCGCCAGCGAGACAGAGTATGAATTTTTGCGCACCTTGATCGATCAGGATCTGATCCCGGAGGATGTGACCGTTCAGGTGCTGACCCAGTGCCGTGAGCATATCATCCGCCGCACCTTTGATGCCTGCAAGGGCGCCCCCAGTGCCATCATCCATTTTTATAATTCTGTATCCGTTGCCCAGCGTGAGCAGGTTTTCAAAATGTCCAGGGAGGAGATCAAGAGAATCGCCGTAGACGGCGCAAAGCTGGTAAAGAAGCTATCTTCCGAATATGAAGGTAATTTCCGTTTCGAGTATTCCCCGGAATCCTTTACAGGCACCGAGCCGGAGTATGCGTTGGAGGTTTGCAACGCTGTTCTGGATGTGCTGCAGCCCGGCCCTGACAACAATGTGATCATCAATCTGCCTGTGACGGTGGAGATGAGCCTGCCTCATGTGTATGCTTCTCAGGTAGAATACATCAGCGAAAACCTGAAATACCGGGAGTATGTCACCCTTTCCCTCCACCCCCATAACGACCGGGGAACCGGCGTTGCAGATACAGAGCTGGCACTGCTTGCCGGTGCTGACCGGGTGGAAGGCACGCTGTTCGGCAACGGCGAGCGAACCGGCAATGTGGATATCATCACCTTGGCTATGAATATGTATTCCCATGGTGTTGACCCAAAGCTGGATCTTTCCAATATGAACTATCTGGTGGAAAAATATGAACGCTGCACCCGTATGCACGTCTACGAGAGAGCGCCTTACGCCGGAGCACTGGTATTCGCGGCGTTTTCCGGCAGTCACCAGGATGCCATCGCAAAGGGCATGAAATACCGAAGCAAAAATAAGCTCCATCAGTGGACAGTTCCGTATATTCCCATCGACCCAAAGGATATCGGCAGAACCTACGATGCGGATGTGATCCGTGTCAATTCCCAGTCCGGCAAGGGCGGTATCGGCTACCTGCTGGAGCAGACCTACGGCTACAATCTGCCGGCAAAGATGCGGGAGCATTTCAGCTATTTGTGCAAGGATGTTTCTGACCACGAACATAAGGAGCTGAAACCGGATGATGTGCTGGCGATCTTTACTGACCATTATCTGAATCTGTCCTGTCCCATCAGTGTGACCGATTTTGAGTTTATGCGGGAAAACGACGTAGTCAAGATCAACATCACCTTTATGCGTGACGGTGTAGAAACGGAGATGGAGGCAGAGGGAAACGGTTCCTTAAGCGCTGTAAACAACGCATTGAGCGCCTACACCGCAGAGCAATATACCTTGCAGGTCTTTACCCAGCACTCCATGCAGGGTCAGGGCTCTCACAGTGTTGCCGCATCCTACATCGGTCTGGAAACGGAAAACGGTGAGATGTTCTGGGGTGCCGGTACCGACACCGATGTATTCAAAGCAAATACAAACGCACTGCTCAGTGCGTTCCACAATATGACAAAGGGAGGGAATTGACCGTGGGAATGACCATGACACAAAAGATCCTTGCCGCCCATGCGGGACTGGACAAGGTTGCCGCAGGTCAACTGATCAGTGCCAGGCTGGATATTGTCCTGGGCAACGACATTACAACCCCCGTGGCAGTCAATGAGTTTAAAAAGGCAGGATTTGAGAAGGTTTTTGATAAAGACAGGGTGGCAATCGTCCTTGACCACTTCGTTCCCAACAAGGATATCAAGGCGGCAGAACAGTCCAAGACCTGCCGGGAATTTGCCTGCTCCCACTGTGTCAGCCACTTCTATGATGTTGGCAGGATGGGCATTGAGCACGCACTTCTGCCGGAACAGGGCGTTGTGACCGCCGGCGACTGCATCATTGGTGCAGACAGTCACACCTGTACCTATGGCGCGTTGGGTGCCTTTTCCACTGGCGTGGGCTCTACGGATATGGCCGCCGGTATGGCGACCGGCATGGCTTGGTTCAAGGTGCCATCCGCCATCCGGTTTGATCTGACCGGCAGGCTGCCCGCAAACTGCAGCGGCAAGGATGTGATCCTGACCATTATCGGTATGATCGGCGTGGACGGCGCACTGTATAAGAGTATGGAATTTACAGGCGACGGGGCGCACAGCCTCTCTATGGACGACCGGCTTTGCATCTGCAATATGGCCATCGAGGCCGGTGCCAAAAACGGTATTTTCCCTGTGGATGATGTGACAATGGCATACTTAGCGGGCAGAAGTGAAGGGACACCTGTGGTTTTCCAGGCGGATTCCGACGCGGAATACGAAAAGACCATCCATATTGATTTGAGTAAAATCGTTCCCACCATTGCCTGCCCCCATCTTCCTGAGAATACCCATCCCGCCTCAGCGCTGCACCACATCAAGGTCGATCAGGTGGTGATCGGCTCCTGCACCAACGGACGGCTGGAGGATATGAAAGCTGCCTACAACATTTTGAAGGGTAAAAAGATCACCGATGGCATAAGATGCATCATCATTCCCGGCACTATGCAGATCCTCCGGGAGTGTGTGGAGCGTGGCTGGTACACTGCCTTTATCGATGCCGGTGCGGTGGTTTCCACCCCCACATGCGGACCTTGCCTGGGCGGCTATATGGGCATTTTGGCAGCCGGTGAACGGTGCATTGCCACCACCAACCGTAACTTTGTAGGCCGTATGGGCCACGTAGACAGCGAGGTGTATCTCGCTTCTCCCCATACCGCTGCAGCCAGTGCGCTTACCGGCTTTATCACCGAGTATAAGGAGGCGTAAAGCATGAACACACAAGGTAAAGTCTTTAAGTATCCCGACAACGTGGATACCGATGTGATCATCCCCGCCCGTTACTTAAATACCCCCGATGCCAGGGAACTGGCATTGCACTGTATGGAAGATATTGACACAGAATTTGTGAAGGCTGTGAAGCCCGGTGATGTAATGGTGGCAGGCTGGAATTTCGGCTGCGGCTCTTCCCGGGAGCACGCCCCTCTGGTCATCAAGACCTGCGGCACCGGCTGTGTCATTGCCAAGAGCTTTGCAAGAATTTTCTACCGCAATGCCATCAACATCGGCCTTCCTATTCTGGAATGTGAAGAAGCAGCGGAGGAGATCAGTGCAAACGATGAAGTAAAGGTTGATTTTAACACCGGCACCATCACCGATCTGACCACCGGCAAGACCTATCAGGCACAGCCCTTCCCACCTTTTATCCAGAACATCATCAAAGCGGGTGGACTCTTAAAGTCCTTGAAAGAAGGCGAAAACAATGGATAAAAATATTGCAGTGATCCGTGGTGACGGCATTGGCCCGGAGATCGTGGAGCAGGCGCTGAATGTACTGGACAAGGTTGCAGAGCTTTACGGACACACCTTTACTTATACCGATGTGGACATGGGCGGCTGCGCCATCGACAAGTGGGGCGATCCGCTGCCGGAAAGGGAGCTGCAGAAGTGTCTTGCATCCCACAGTGTGCTGCTGGGCGCTGTCGGCGGCCCTAAATGGAATGATGTTCCGGGTGCTATGCGCCCGGAAAAGGGACTGCTGCGACTGCGTGCAGCCATGGGCGTTTACTCCAACAACCGCCCTGCCAAAATCTGGCCCCAGCTTGCCGATGCCTCTCCCCTGAAAAAATCCATCGTGGATCAGGGCATCGACTTTATCATCGTGCGGGAACTGATCGGCGGTATTTACTTTGGTGAACACAAGACCGAAGGTGACACCGCCACCGATGTTCTGAAATACAGCGAATCAGAAATTGAGCGGATCGGCAGGATCGGCTTTGAAACGGCACAGAAGCGAAGCAAGAAGCTCTGCTCCGTGGAAAAAAGCAATGTGCTGGACTCCAGCCGCCTTTGGAAAAAAGTCATGCACCGGCTGGCAAAGGAATATCCCGATGTGGAGCTTACGGATATGCTGGTGGACAACTGTGCCATGCAGATCGTGAAGGATCCGGCTCAGTTCGATGTGGTCGTCACAGAGAATATGTTTGGTGACATTCTCTCCGACGAAGCATCACAGATCACCGGCTCCATCGGTATGATTCCCTCCTCCAGTCTGGGTGCCACCACCTGCGGACTGTATGAACCGATCCACGGCTCCGCCCCGGATATTGCGGGTAAGGATCTTGCAAACCCGGTGGGCACCATCCTTTCCGCAGCCATGATGCTCCGTTTTAGCTTCGATATGCCCAGGGAGGCAGATGCCATTGAAAATGCCGTTTCTGCATATCTGGATGCAGGCTACCGCACAGCGGACATTATGAGCCAGGGAATGACCCAGGTTGGCTGCAGGCAGTGCGGCCAGTTGATTATCGACAATCTTAGAAAGGAGTAAAGCCTATGCTTCTTTCCGGCGCAGATATCTTAGTAAAAACCCTGATTGAACAGGGCTGTGATACCGTTTTCGGTTATCCCGGCGGACAGATTTTGAATGTCTATGACAGCCTGTATACCCATCAGGATCAGATCAACCATATACTTACTGCTCACGAGCAGGGTGCTGCCCACGCGGCGGACGGCTATGCCCGCACCACCGGCAAGGTGGGTGTGGTGATCTCCACCTCCGGCCCCGGTGCGACCAATTTGGTGACCGGCATTGCCACCGCTTACCTGGATTCCATTCCCATGGTGGCCATTTGCGGCAATGTTCCTACCACCCAGATCGGCACTGACAGCTTCCAGGAGCTGGATATCACCGGTGTAACACTTCCTATTACCAAGCATAACTATTTCGTCGGTTCTGTGGAGCAGTTGGCGGACACCATCCGGGAGGCCTTCGTGCTGGCCAAGTCCGGCAGACCCGGCCCGGTGCTGATTGATGTTCCCAAGGATGTGCAGATTGCCAAGTGCGAATATGTGCCCCAGCCTCCGGCAAAGCCCACATCCCCCCAAGCAGCCAAAGACATCCGCATTGAAGAGGCTGCAAAACTGATCAATGCCGCAAAGCGTCCCTATATTTATTTTGGCGGCGGTGTGATCGCCGCAAGTGCCCAGGAAGAAATGCTGGCTCTTGCCAATAAGATCGATGCCCCTGTCGGCTGCTCTATGATGGGTCTTTCTGGCATCCCCACAGACCACCCCCGGTTCTTGGGTATGCAGGGAATGCACGGGCATTATGCTTCCTCTATGTCTATGCATAACGCAGATCTCATCATCTCTTTAGGCGTTCGGTTCAATGACCGTGTCACCGGCAACCGTGCCAAATTTGCAACCAACGCGAAAATCGTCCACATCGATGTGGATGGCTCTGAGCTTTGTAAAACAGTCCATGCAACCTGCGGTCTTCGGGGCGATGTAAAGCTGACCCTGCAAAAGCTGCTTCCCATGCTGGAGGAAGGACAAAAGCCGGAATGGATATCGCAGGTCAACGCATTCCGCAAGGAGGAAACCGACTACCAGGATAACCGGGATGGCCTTACCCCCCGCAATGCGCTCCTGACCCTGAATCGGCACCTTGGCAGCAACACCGCAGTTGCCACCGATGTGGGACAGCATCAAATGTGGTCGGCACAGCACCTGTTTTTCAGGACACCCCGCAGATTTGTTTCCAGTGGCGGCCTGGGCACTATGGGCTTTGGCCTAGGTGCTGCCATCGGCGCCGCCTTCGGAACGGGAGAACGCAGTGTTCTGGTCACCGGTGACGGAAGCTTCGGTATGTGCTTAAACGAGCTGGCAACCGCTGCTTCCTACAATATCCCCGTGGTGGTTCTGATTATGAATAACGGTGTTCTTGGCATGGTACGGCAGTGGCAGACCCTATTCTACAATAAGCATTATTCCAATACGGTACTGAACCGCAAGACCGATTTTTCCGCCCTGGCCCGTGCCTTCGGCGCAGACGGTGAAGCAGTATCCACCGTCCAGGAGTTGGATGCCGCACTGACAAGAGCCTTCAAGCAAGAGGGCCCGTATGTTGTTGATTGCCGGATCGATAAGGACGAATTCGTTCTTCCTATGCTGCCCCCCGGTGGATCTATGGATAACATTATTGTAAGGATCGGTGACTGATATGAAAAGATTTACCGTAGCAATTCTGGTAAACAACCAGTTTGGTGTGCTGAATCGTATCACCAGTATGTTCCGCCGCAGGCAGTTCAATATCATCTCCCTGGCAGTGAGTGAAACGGAATCTACGGAGTATTCCCGCATCACCATCCAGTCTGAGGGCGAGGATGTGGTAAAGCAGCAGTTGATCAATCAGCTTTACAAGCTGCCGGATGTATGCTCGGTACTGGAGTTTGATCCCGACGAAAGCGTCAGCCGGGAACTGCTGCTGATCAAAGTCGCCAATGACCCCAGGACCCGGGCTGATGTGACCGTGGCATCCGATGCCTACGAGGGCAAAATCGTTGACTACACCAAAGAATCCATTATCATTCAAATGGTGGGTGATAACCGGAAAATCAATAATTTCGTCAATCTGATGCGGGAATATGAGATCCTTGAGATCTGCCGCACCGGCATCATTTCCTTAGACCGCGGCGGCTCTACCATCGAAAAAAATCTGTTTATCTGATTCCGCCAGTCAATAACGATCAAGAAAGAGGTAATTTATCATGAATAGAATCTTTTATCAGCAGGATTGTGATCTGCAAAAGCTCAGCGGCAAAACGGTCGCCATCATTGGCTACGGCTCCCAGGGTCATGCCCACGCCCTGAACCTGAAAGACAGCGGCGTGGATGTTGTGGTCGGTTTGTACGAAGGCTCCAAGAGCTGGGCAAAAGCAGAGGCACAGGGTCTTAAGGTCATGACCGCCGCTGATGCCGCCAAGACTGCCGACATCATTATGATCCTCATTAACGATGAAAAGCAGGCTGCCCTTTACAAGGAAAGCATCGAACCGAATCTGACGGAGGGCAAGACCCTGGCATTTGCCCACGGCTTTAACATCCACTTTGGCTGTATTAAACCTCCCAAGAATGTCAACGTCATTATGATCGCGCCCAAGGGGCCCGGCCACACTGTCCGCTCCGAATATCAGGCGGGCAAGGGCGTGCCCTGTCTGATCGCTGTGGAGCAGGATGCTACCGGGGATGCCTGGGATCTGGGTCTTGCTTACGCACTGGGTATTGGCGGCGCAAGAGCCGGCGTGCTGGAAACCAATTTCCGCACCGAGACCGAGACCGACCTGTTTGGTGAGCAGGCTGTCCTTTGCGGCGGTGTCTGCGCTCTGATGCAGGCTGGCTATGAGACCCTGGTGGAGGCCGGTTACGATCCCAGAAACGCTTATTTCGAATGTATCCACGAAATGAAGCTGATCGTTGATCTGATCTATCAAAGTGGCTTTGCCGGTATGCGCTATTCCATCTCCAACACTGCCGAGTATGGCGATTACATCACCGGGCCTAAGATCATCACCGAGGAAACCAAGAAGACTATGAAGAAGATCCTGAAGGACATTCAGGACGGCACCTTTGCCAAGGACTTCCTGCTGGATATGTCCAGCGCAGGCAGCCAGGTGCACTTCAACGCCATGCGTAAGCTGGCAAGCGAGCATCCTTCTGAGGTGGTAGGTGCCGATATCCGCAAGCTGTACAGCTGGAGCGATGAGGATAAGCTCATCAACAACTGATGGGAGGAAAACCTATGCCAAAGGAAAATGTAGTGGATGGGGTGCAAAATGCCCCCCACCGCAGCTTATTTCATGCCTTGGGACTGACGGAGGAGGAGCAGAAGAGGCCGCTTATCGGCATCGTCAGTTCCTATAACGAGATCGTTCCCGGTCATATGAATATCGACAAGATCGTTGAGGCTGTAAAGCTCGGCGTTGCTATGGCAGGCGGTACACCTGTTGTATTTCCCGCAATTGCCGTATGCGACGGTATCGCTATGG
>JAFTTQ010000134.1 GCA_017466665.1 Oscillospiraceae bacterium | reverse complement strand
CCTACGATTAGTACGATAAACAATAGGGCACCTCTAAAAACTGATTTTTAGTTGGGTGTCCAAAGATTTTGACACAAATTAAAGTTTGGAAAACGCAGGAATACTTGGTGTATTTCAAGTTTTTCAAACTGAAAAGTTGGGGCAAAAGATTGGGCATCCCGGCAAAAAGGAGTTTTTAGAGGTGCCCAATAATTTATATTTCCTTATTCCAATTCAAAGGCACCGGTGTAGAGCTGGTAATAGGTACCCTTTTGGGCAATCAGATCCTCGTGGGTTCCCCGCTCGATGATCCGTCCCTGCTCCAAGACCATAATGCAGTCGGAATTCATAACCGTAGACAGCCGGTGGGCGATCACGAAGGTGGTTCTGCCCTTCATCAGCGCATCCATCCCCTTTTGCACCAATGCCTCGGTACGGGTATCGATGGAGGAGGTGGCTTCGTCCAGGATCATCACCGGGGGATCTGCCACCGCAGCCCGGGCAATGGCGATCAGCTGCCGCTGACCCTGAGACAGATTAGCACCGTTTCCGGTGAGCATGGTATCATAGCCCTCCGGCAGGCGCGTGATAAAATCATGGGCATTTGCCAGCTTTGCGGCGTGGATGCATTCTTCATCGGTGGCGTCCAGCTTACCGTAGCGGATATTATCCATCACTGTGCCGGTGAACAGGTTGGTTTCCTGCAAAACGATACCTAAAGACCGGCGCAGGTCTGCCTTGCGGATCTTATTGATGTTGATGCCGTCGTAGCGGATCTTGCCGTCGTCGATATCGTAGAACCGGTTGATCAGGTTGGTAATGGTAGTCTTGCCCGCACCGGTAGCGCCCACAAAGGCGATCTTCTGACCGGGTGTGGCATAGAGGGAAATATCGTGCAGCACCGTTTTCTCCGGCACATAGCCAAAGTCCACATTGTACATAGTAATGTCGCCCTTCAGCTCCGTATAGGTCACAGTGCCGTCTGCCTGATGAGGATGCTTCCATGCCCAATGGCCGGTACGCTTGCTGCACTCGGTGATGGTGCCGTTTTCGTCAATTTTTGCATTGACCAAGGTCACATAGCCGTCGTCCACCTCCGGCGTTTCGTCCATCATTTCAAAGACACGCTCCGCGCCTGCCAGCGCCATCACAATGGCATTGATCTGATTGGATACCTGAGAAATGGGCATATTGAAGGAGCGGGACAGCAGCATAAAGGTCATCAAATTGCCAAGGCTCAGCAAGCTGCCGTTGGAGCCTACCACGATCAGGCCGCCTACGATGGCCAAAATCGCATACTGGATATAGCCCAAATTGTTGTTCAGCGGGCCCATCAAGTTTGTAAGCTTTCCGGCGGTGTAGGCATTTTGGCAAAGCTCCTCGTTGAGCTTGTCAAACTCCTTCTTGCAGGTATCCTCATGGTTAAAGACCTTGACCACCTTCTGCCCGGTGATCATCTCCTCCACATAGCCGTTCAGCGCACCCAAAGAGCGCTGCTGGCCGATGAAGTACTTACCGGCCTTGCCCACCACCGTAACGGAGGCGAACATAATGCCGCTGACAGTAAACAGCAGTACAATGGTCAAGACCCAGGATGCCTTCACCATAGCGATAAAGATCACCACCAATGTAACGATGGAGGAAATACACTGGGGAATGGACTGGGAGACCATCTGCCGCAGCGTATCAATATCGCTGGTATAGCGGGACATAATGTTGCCGGCAGTATTGCTGTCGAAATACCGCAAGGGCAGCTTCTGCATCTTGGTAAACAGCTCGTCACGGATGCGCTTTTGCGTACCCTGACTGACGGTTACCATCAAAAACTGATTCAAAAATGCCGCGATCATACCGGCACCGAAGATGCAGGCGATCCTGGTCAAATACTTCACAATGGGGGTAAAATCCGTGGAGCCGGATTCTACCATAGGCTTGATATAGTCGTCCACCAGTGTGCCGATGGACTCGCTGCCGGTGGTCTGTGCCACCGCTGTGACGATGATGCACAAAAGAACCAACAGCAAAACAGGAATATACTTCCTCATATATCCCAAAAGACGCAGCAGTGTCTTTCTCGGATTCTTGGCCTTGCGGCCATCACCACGCATTCTGACAGGGGGCATTATTCGTCACCGCCCTTCTTTTGAGATTCATAGACCTCACGGTAGATCGGGGAGGTTTCCAGCAATTCTGTATGGGTTCCCACATCGCAGACCTGCCCGTTATCCATAATCACGATCATATCCGCATCCTGCACCGATGCCACCCGCTGGGCAATGATCAGTTTGGTGGTGCCCGGGATCTCCTCCCGGAACGCCTGCCGGATCATAGCATCGGTACGGGTATCCACCGCGGAGGTGGAATCGTCCAAAATCAGGATCTTGGGCTTTTTCAGCAATGCCCGGGCAATACAAAGCCGCTGCTTCTGACCGCCGGACACATTGGTGCCGCCCTGCTCGATATGGGTATCGTAACCATCGGGGAAGCCCACAATAAAATCGTGGGCGCAGGCAAGCTGACAGGCGTGGATCAGCTCTTCATCGGTGGCATTGGGGTTACCCCAGCGGAGGTTTTCCTTGATCGTGCCGGAAAACAGCACGTTTTTCTGCAAAACCATAGCCACCTGATCCCGCAAAACCTCCAGATCATAGTGCTTAACATCCATACCGCCTACCTTGACCGTACCCTCCGTGGCATCATAAAGCCGGGGAATGAGCTGCACCAGGGTGCTTTTACTGGAGCCTGTGCCGCCTAAAATACCAACGGTGGCACCACTGGGGATCGTCAGATTTACTTCCTTTAATGCCCGGTGCTTGGCTTTTGCGGAATAGCGGAAGCTGACATTTTGGAATTCAATAGAGCCGTCCGCTACCTGCTGCACCCCATTTTCCGGGCTGGTCAGATCCGGCTCCTCTGTGAGCAGCTCATAGCAGCGCTTCATCGGTGCCCGGCTCATAGTCAGCATCACAAAAACCATACTGAACATCATCAAGGAGCTTAAAATCTGGGTGGTATAGGTAAACATTGAGCTGAGCTGACCGGTGGTCAAGCCCAAATCGGGATTATTGCCGGAGGCAATGACCATATGGGCACCAAACCAGGAGATCGCCAGCATACAGCCATAGACGCAGAACTGCATAATGGGGTTATTCAGCGCCATGATCCGCTCTGCCTTACAAAAATCCTTGAAAATCGAGCCGGAAATATCCGTAAATTTCTGAGTCTCCTTTTCCTCCCGGACAAAGGATTTTACCACACGGATGCCGTGGACATTTTCCTGCACAACGGTGTTCAGCTTATCATAGGTTTTAAACACCCGGTCAAAGATCTTGAACACAAAGGGCACCAGCATTGCCAGCGCAAAGATCAGAATAGGCAGTGCCGCGCAGAACACAAGGCTCAGCCGCACATTGATGCCCATGGCAGAGATCATTGCCAAAATCAGCATCATCGGGCTGCGGATCGCCATACGGATCATCATTTGGAAGGTCATCTGCAAATTGGCAACATCGCTTGTCAGCCGGGTCACGATGGACGGGGCGGAGAATTTATCAATGTTGCTGAAGCTGAAATCCTGCACCCGGTGATACATATCGTGGCGCAGATTCCGGGCAAATCCTGTGGCGGCTTTGGATGCCAAAAATGCCGATGCCGAGCCAAATGCCAAGGATGCCAGGGCGCAAAGCACCAGTAAAATGGATTTTTGCACCACCACCTGCATATTCTGCAGTTCAATACCAAAGTCATATAAATCAGCCATTACCAACGGAATGGTGACCTCCATTGCCACTTCGCCGATCATGCACAGCGGGCTGAGGATCGCCGGCCATTTAAATTCCCGGATACACCGGGCTAACCGTTTGATCAAGGATCTCCCTCCTTTGAAAATTTCCTTATCTTATATAGTTTATCACATCACTGCCGGATTGCAATACCACCGAAAAAAGTTTACAAATTGGAATTTATCGTACTAACCGATTATAACGCACTCGTAGGGGCCGATGCCCACATCGGCCCGATTTCCAACCTTTTTCACTAGGGCCGATGTGGGCATCGGCCCCTACGGTTGGTACGGTAAACAATAATTATCCTCCGATGGGAACATCGGAGGAATTATTCTGCAAATAATTTTTTTGTTATCATTTTATCTTTT
>JAFTTQ010000133.1 GCA_017466665.1 Oscillospiraceae bacterium | reverse complement strand
GCCTGTGCTTTATTAAACTGTTCCTCTGTAAATCCTTGGAGTAACCAACATTCCACAGGCATCAGCTTTCTGATTCTACCTTTGTGATACACACCATGTTTATCTTGGGCTGTGATAGTGAACATGGCTTCGTCCGGCTCTTTGAGTCGCCTTCCTTGCTGGCGGACTTTCTCTCTGTCGGGGGTGAGCATAGCCCTTGGAGGCTCATCTTCAATCAGCACCGCAGAGTGTTCACCCTTGCGATTGCTGACTCCTGAATCGTGCCTTGCAGTTATACATCGGGCAACATCGGTAATCTTGGGATTGATATTCATGTCGATGAAGTATAATCCGGTTTTGCCACCCCATCCACCGGCACTCGCACATTGGGTGCAAGCTACTCCGTCTGTTTCATAGACTCGCTGTCCTTGTGCGCCGGGGATAAGCTGCTTAAGATCTTTCGCATAGCCGTTTCCGAGAGGAAATATTTTTCCGGCACATCTACCATCAAGATATCCGACAATGTACAGCCTTCTTCGCTGTTGTGGGACTCCGAAGTATTTGCTGTTAAGCACCATCCACTCGATACAATACCCCATTTCAACAAGCGAGGAGAAGATGGTAGTAAGTGTCCTGCCGCCGTCATGCGATAGCAAACCGGGGACATTCTCCAAGAGTAGAAATGGAGGCCGTTTCTCTGCAATGATTCGGGCAATCTCAAAGAAGACAGTACCTCTTGTATCTTGGAATCCACGGCGGAGTCCGGCAACGCTGAAAGACTGGCAAGGAAATCCGGCACAGAGCAAGTCGAAGTCGGGTAGGTCTTTTGGGATGATTTCTCGAAGGTCGCCATAGTTTTTTCCTCCTTCCGCACCGTAGATGGCTTTATATGCTTTGGCTGCATTGGGATCAATCTCGGCGTGTCCTACACACTCGAAATGACCTGTTGCCATCAAACCGGAATGGAAACCTCCGATCCCTGAACAAAGATCAATAAAACGGATAGCCATATGGCATCCAACCTATCTTTTTTTCCAGTTCACCTCACTCTCTACATAGTCTGATTCTGCATGGACTGCTCTTGAGCTTGATCTCTCAATTCCTGATCGATTTCCTCTTGAGTCAGTCTTCGGAACTCATCCTCGCCGGGGACAATGCCAAGAGTTCTGCCGTTATCCCAATTCATGTGGATTGTTCCCATATCATCGACAAGTCTGACTGTGCCACGAGTGCCACTTTCGACAGGACGATAGGGGTCTTTCATACATAAAAGCATGAGTCGAGTTCCGGGCGGATAGGCTTCCTTATACTGTTGGGCTTGTCGATGCTGTCTTTCCCAATCGTTCATTCTAATTTACCTCCATGTTGAATAGTTCTTCGGGAGACCATTTGATGGTGAAGTCCACGCTTTCGATGTTATCGCATCGAGAGGTGAGGAAGTCATCCTTCATATTCATTCTTTTCATGATGTAAGCCACTTCCTCGGGGGTCGCTCGTACAGATTCACCCTCGCCGTAGAGATAGGCTTCTGCATGAACAGAGACTTCAGTTTCTTCATCAAGTTCTTCCATATAATTATCGAAGGCAGTCCAGCCTTCAAGGTCATCGAATTCTCTTGGGATACCACCCACGAGGAACTCGACTTCCTGATCGTTGGCGGTCACAGTAACCGCCGAGAATTGCAGAGCCATATTTATCACCATCTCCTTTCTTACTGCATTGTCAATTCGGGGGCAGGGGCATCGTCACCGAGCATCGCTGTGAGCTTTGCTCTGCGATCTATGGCAGCTTCATACTTTTCGTATTCGTCCTTGGTCGGCTGCTCACCATAGTCGATTGCAAATTCAGTTCCTTCGATAATCGGTGCGAGTTGTTCAAGCTCGGCACGGATTTCCTGTTCAGAAGGGCATATCTCAATGCCCGACTGTTTGAACATAGAGAGGCTGTAATACTCTCTCGCCCAATTAGGATGTAGTTCCAAAAATGCTTCGTTGGATGCGTTGATTCCGAGGTTGGGATTGCCGTATTGGTCTTCCGTGTCATATACCATTTCAACGCTACCGTCATCCATAAGGATTTTCATGCCGGCCTTGATCTCCTTGCCGTTCTTATCAAAATACTGTATGGGACTTATCTCCTTTCCTTTATATTTACTCATCCTCTGCGTGGGAGGAGGGAGTACAAAATAAAAAAAGCGGATGCAATGAAGATTCATCACATCCGCATTCAGACACAAACATTTAACAATTAGAAAAACAAAAAAAGGGCAGACTTTGCGAAATAAATCGCAAAATCTGCCCTCAGTTGCCTTGAATTTTAGTTCAAGTCCTGTCCGACACCTTCTTTTAGAGAGAGGCATCCAAAATTTTCACACTATCTTGGAGACAGGAAAAAACCCCGAAACCGTTGTGGTTTCGGGGTTTTCCGTGCTGGCATCTATTTTGTCAGCACAACATGGTTGCGGAGGCAGGACTCGAACCTACGACCTCCGGGTTATGAGCCCGACGAGCTTCCAACTGCTCTACTCCGCGATATTCTGCTTGCTGAATGCTTAAGTATTGTAACACGCGCAGGCATCTTTGTCAAGGGTTAATTTGCCGACATCTTTTAACATTATTTTTACTTGAAAGAAAACAAAGACGGTCAAAAAAACGGTAGAAATCCAATGTCAAATCGGCTACTATATATTTAAAAATAATGACGGCGGTGGGGTGAGACAATGGGCTTTGAGCAGGTGGCAAATTATATTGACCAGGTATTGATTGCGGAAAAAGCGGTTCCCGGTGTTTCGGTGACTGTTATGCGGGATCACAAGCTCCTTTACCGGCATTGCTCAGGCAATGCCGCAATGGATAACAGCTGCTTTATGTATTCCTGCACCAAGCCTGTGACGGCTGCGGTAATCATGCGTCTGGCAGAGGAGGGGAGACTCAGTCTCCAAGACCCGGTTGCAAGCTATTTGCCGGCATTTTCACAGGTATATCGGAAGAAAAATGGCTGCCGCATACCTGTGAATCAGCCGATTACGGTATATCATTTGCTGACAATGTCTGCCGGCTTTGATTACAGCCTGATCACCGATTCGGTTCAGAACGGTAAGCTGATGGCGCTTGTGGGGAACGATGCCTCCACACGGGAAATTGCAGACGGATTTGCGTCGTTTCCGCTGCAATTTGAGCCGGGGGAGCGGTTTTGCTACGGTATTTGCCACGATATTTTGGCGGCTGTTGCGGAAGTCGTGACCGAAATGCCCTTTGCGGATTATGTAAAATCCGTCCTCTTTGATCCTTCGGGAATGTCCCATTCCACATATTGCCATACACCGTCTGTTCTGGAAAAGGTTGCTCCCCAGTATCTTTTCTGGGAGGATAAGCTGTCACAAACAGATACCGTCAATCAGCATGTTCTGACTCCCAATTACCACAGCGGCGGTGCCGGTATGATTTCCACACCTGAGGATTACCGCCTGTTTGCGGATATGATGGCCTGTGGAGGCATTGGCGCAAACGGCTATCGGTTTTTAAAGCCAGAAACGGTGGCACTTTTCTCAGAGCCTCATATTTCCTATGAAGGGCCGGAGGGCTATCGGTATGGCTTAGGAGTCCGGGTAAGTCCCACAGGGGAATTTGGCTGGGACGGTGCGGCAGGCTCCTGTGTCATGATGGATCCCAAGATCGGGGTTTCCATTTTTATGGGGATGCACGTACTGAACTGGCCCGCACTGATCGGGAACGCTCACTTTGTTCTTCGTGACCTTGTGTATAATTGTCTTTGACCCAGGTCAACGGAGAGCATTTATGCGGCAAATATCGTCTTGAAAACGTATGGAATTTTGTTTATAGTCATAAAAAATACAGGGGAGTTGTCTATGAAAAAGTTTATCACAATTCCAAGTGCAAATGTTTTCTTTCAGGAAAGCAAGATGAACCGCGGGGATGTTGCGCCCGATAATGAAGGCTATGTGATCAATGTTTTTGATGATGTAAAGTATCAGCAGATCCTGGGCTTTGGCGGTGCTTTTACAGAATCTGCCGCTTATAACTATGCCCAGCTCAGTGATGATCAAAAGCAGGATTTTCTGGAAAAATATTTTAGCCGGGAAAAGGGAATCGGCTATAATTTCGGGCGTATTCATATCAATTCCTGTGATTTTTCACTGGATATTTATAACTATGTCAAAGACGGCGACGAAACCTTGGAATCCTTTTCCTTAGACCGTGACCGTAAATGCCTGATCCCTTTTTTAAAGGATGCGCTGCGCTTTTGCGATCATGAAATCATTCTGTTTGCCTCTCCCTGGTCGCCACCCGGGTATATGAAGGACAACGGCGATCCTGTGGGCGGCGGTGTTCTCAAGGAAGAATATAAAGCACTTTGGGCAAAATACTATGTGCGTTACATAGAGGAAATGGCAAAAGAGGGAATTACCGTATCCGCCATTACTGTCCAGAATGAGCCAAAGGCTGTGCAGACCTGGGAGAGCTGTACCTATACCCCGGAGCAGGAGAGGGAATTTATCGAAAAGTATCTTGCACCGACTTTAGATGGGGCTGGCTTATCTCATATCAAGATCATCATTTGGGATCACAATAAAGAGCGTGTCTATGACCGCAGCAAAAAGATCTTCACATCCCAGGCAGTGCGGGAACGGGTTTGGGCAGTGGGGCATCACTGGTACACCGGCGATCACTATGAGGGCTTGCGGCTGGTTCATGAGCAGTTCTCTAAGGTGCTGCTCAGTACGGAATGCTGCTGTCCCATTGATACAGCGGATCAGACTGTGGCAGAGCGCTACGCTTTGGAGATCTGCAACGATATGAATAACTTCACGGCAGGCTTTTGCGACTGGAATTTGATGCTCAGTCAAAACGGCGGGCCATACCATAACCGCAGCGGTGAGACCACAGCGGTTCCAGGTAAGGTGTTTGAGGATAAATCCCAGGGCTGCTATGCACCTGTCCTATGGGACACACAGAAGCAAGCGCTGGTGTATACCCCCACTTATTATTACGTCGGCCACTTTTCCAAATTTGTGCAGCGGGGAGCAGTGCGGATTGCCACGACCCGATATACCGATGCCTTGCAGGTGTGCGGTTTCCAAAATCCCGACGGCACCATCGTTCTGGTGATGATCAATCCCACCGATGGAACCCTGCCTGCTGTGATCCGGCATAACGAAATATGCACCGGCACAGAACTTCCGGCACATAGCATAATGACGATTATGATGTAAAAGGAGTATTCTATGGTGGAATATTTGCAAAACACCCCATCGGTAAAAGAATGCCTGCTGCCTGTGGCGATTAAGGCAGAGTATAATATTTTGGCGGCAGAAAACCTGCTGATCGAAAAGCCTGCCTGTGTATCCTTCCGCAATGACGGCAGTGCTTCCTTTGACCAAAAGGGGGCATACGTTGTCTTGGATTTTGGCAAGGAGCTGTGCGGCGGGGTTCGCATCATTGCCTGCGGTATGGCTCATACCGCACAGTTTCGCATTGCCTTGGGAGAATCTTTGACAGAAGCCTGTTCCACTATCGGGCAGAAAAACGCTACCAACGATCATTCTCCCCGGGATTTCACGGCACTGGTTCCCGGCCTTTCGGATCTGACCTTCGGTATGAGCGGATTTCGGTTTGCAAGGTTAGAGCTGCTTACGGAAACTGCTGTCCATATTCGCAATATATTTGCCGTTAACACCCTGCCATATTTTGAAAAAGAGGGTACCGTTAATACGAGCGATGAGGAATTAAACCGCATTATCCATACTGCCGCCTATACGCTAAAGCTAAATTTACAGAATGGATTCATTTGGGACGGCATCAAGCGTGACCGTTTGGTGTGGGCAGGGGACTTGCATCAGGAAGTGCTGCTGTCCTATTATTTGTACGGGGATAATGCCAATATCCGCAACTCCTTGGAATTTCTGCAAGGGCAGACACCGGCAAATGCGTGGATCAACGGCATACCTTCCTATTCTGCATGGTGGGTCATAAACCTGTGCGATTACTGCCGCTTGTCCGGCAACCGGGAATTTTTCCAAAAGCATCAGGCATATGCGGAGGCGGTAATTGAGAATTTTGATCAATGTACCGACCAATATGGCGAAATGGATTTTTCCTCAGCGCCCCATTTTATGCCCTATTTTTTGGACTGGCCCACAGCGGATACGCCAGATGCCAAGATCGGAACAGCGGCGCTGATCGTGTATATGGCAAGAAAATACTTACAGCAGGCAGATAACGTCCATTGCCGGCTGCTTATTGATAAGCTGTCAGGCTACCTGGATATGCAGTGCCAATACAAGCAGACCCGGGCATTCCAGATCCTTGCAGGTAGAAAGGCAGAAGGGGAGAGCGCTTTCTTGGAAAAGAACGGAGCAGAGGGCTTTTCCACCTTTATGGCGTATTATATTTTGAAGGCAGACGCAATGGCGGGGGGACAAAATATGCTGCCCATTATCAAGCAGTATTTTGGCGGTATGCTGTCCCGGGGTGCCACGACCTTTTGGGAGGATTTTCATATAGATTGGCTGGAGGGAAGCGGGCGTATCGACCAGTTCCCCACGGCAGAGCAAAAGGATATCCACGGCGATTACGGCGCGTTTTGCTACGAGGGCTTCCGCCATTCCCTGTGCCACGGCTGGGCATCCGGGGTACTGGCGTTTATTATCGAATATATGATGGGCCTTTCTTTGGAGCAGGGGGAATGCTGCCGTATCGAGCCTCATATGTGGGGCGTGAAAGAACTGCAGGCAAAGCTGCCTGTGAAGGATGGATGGCTGGCAGTCAGCATCCGGGGCAATCAGACCGAAGTGAAAACTGTGCAATAAGGAACCGGGGCGATCCTTCTACGGATCGTCCCGGTTAGTCTGCCAAAAAACTGTGTTTTTTGGCAGACTGGCAGAGGTCAAAGGAGCCGACAAGACAAGCAACTCGCACTCGTCGGCGTACAGGTGGTACGGTAGAGTGCGAGTTGTGCAGTAAGTCAAAATGCCTTGCGCAGCAAGCTTTTTACCCCACATCCGTCAAAAATCAAAGATTTTTGCCACCTTCTCCCCAAGGAGAAGGCTTTATTAGAAACAGTTATGTTATCTCGTATTTTGACGGTTGGCGGCTTTTTTGACACTCTGATCGGGGCGATCCTTCTACGGATCGTCCCGGTTCCTTTCAAATGCCCTTATTTTGCGGAAACGCCTTTATTCCTGTTTTTACGGAAGGATTTGGGGGTCACGCCATAGGTCTGCTTAAACAGCTTGTTAGAATAGGTTACGGAGGAAAAGCCCACATTGTTGCATACGGATAAAATGGTGTTATCCGTGTATTGAAGCTGAAATGCGGCCTGCTGCAGCCGGATCTGGTTCAGATATTCGGTCATTGTATAGCCGGTGTATTGCCGGAAT
Organism: Oscillospiraceae bacterium; assembly: GCA_017466665.1. Taxonomy (GTDB): domain Bacteria; phylum Bacillota; class Clostridia; order Oscillospirales; family Oscillospiraceae; genus Faecousia. The sequence continues at coordinate 20,100 of JAFTTQ010000133.1, read as the reverse complement.
CTGCGGCAAAGATAGGATTTGTTAAAGTGGAAGGGCTCCAAAATATCGTCCAAACCAACCTTCAAAAAGTCGTTCATATGGAACCGGCCCAACAGCTCGCGGAACCACATGGGGTAGTAGGCATCGTTGTGCCGGATCCGTTCCTCCACCAGATGATTCAAAAGGGAAACGCACAGAGCCCGGGTAGATGCCATTCGGAACTCGGAATTCATACTGGAGGTCAGAATGGCGTTGGTGATACGGTTTTCGTAATCCTCCATCTGCTCCAGGGAGAGGGACAGAATCTTGGGAAAGGCGTTGGTCTGATAGGCCTCCTTGAAATTATCCCCCATAAACGTGCAGATTGAATCAAAAAAGTCGGTATAGATGATTATGTCCCGGTGCTTACAGGTGTTGCCTTCTTCGCGGTTAAAGCTGTGAACATCATTCAGGTTTAGAAAACCCATATCACCTGCGCGGAGTGTACGGGTTTCTCCATTCAGGGTGTGGGAGATCGATCCTTCCAAAATGTAAAAGATCTCATAGAACTGGTGGCTGTGAACCACTTCATCGCCATATTCTGTGATCTTGGAATTAAACGGATGCTCCGGGGTAGTCATCCAGTCGTCAAGAACAATCGGGTTCATCCGTGGCACCTCCTTGCTGTACAATTTGTAATTATAATATACTGAAATGGTTTTACTTATCAAGAGGAAAGATGCCAAGAGGTCAATATAGAGCAAGTTGGTGCAAAAAAGAGTAAAGAATAGGGGGGAGAATCTGTGGTATCTTATAGTAAAATAGTACAAAAGAGTATTTGGGATAGTGTTCCAAATATGGCAAAATGTGTAAGAACCAACCCGAAAGCACAGAAATGACACTGGAAAATGCTTTTCGGGTCAACAAAGAGCAAATTTGTAGCATACGCTAAGAAACAAGAGGTGCATTATGAAGCTTCAGGAATATATTGAAAAAAACCTTCCTTTGAGTATCCGTTATCAGCCTGAGGACAGCCAGTCCCTTTACGCGCTGCCGTATCCCTACCTGATCCCCAGTGTAAAGGGGATGTTCCAGGAGATGTATTATTGGGATACCTATTTTGCCAATACGGGTCTGATGCTCCGTGGGGATCTTCAGCAGGCAAAGTATAACATTGATAACCTGCTACATATGATCGACCGTTTCGGATTTGTCCTCAACGGCAGCAATACCTATTTTCTGTATAATTCTCAGCCGCCGGTGTTGGCACTGATGGTGCGGGAGTATTATGACTGTGTGCAGGACAAAAAGTGGCTTGCCGGTGCTTATGAAAGACTGAAAAAAGAAAACGCCTTTTGGATGGAGCGTCGGGTGAATGAAAGCGGGCTGAATCGCTACGACTGCGAGCCTCTGCCGGAGGCCTGGATCAAGCATTCCAGCAAATCCGCTATTGCCAGATTGGGCTTCCGCCCGGATGGAATGGACGATGCGGCTATGGGCCGTGCCAACCACGCCGCCGGTGAAAGCGGCTGGGACTTTACACCCCGTATGGGCTGGGAAGTTTTTAACTATGCTGCGTTGGATCTCAATAGCTGGCTGTATGCCCAGGAGGATCAGCTTGCCTATTTTGCCGGCGAGCTGGCACTGCCGCAGGAACAGGCACATTGGTGTGAAATGCGGGATCGCCGGGCAGCCCTTTGCCGTCAGTATCTGAAGGGTGAAGATGGCGTATTTTATGATTACAACGAAAGAACCAAGGAAAAAAGCCCCCTTGTCAGTGCCGCAACCTATTATCCTTTGTATGTAGGTATGGCAACGCAGGAAGAAGCAGATGCGGCTGTTAAGGTTCTGCACCGGGTAGAAGAAGAATACGGCATAGCCTGTGTGGAAAAGTGCGATAAGCCCGGCAATTACCAGTGGGGTCACCCCAACGGCTGGCCTCCCACCCAGCGGATCGTTGTGGACGGACTGCTTCGCTACGGTTATCGGGAGGATGCAATTCGCATTGCAAATAAATATTGTGACCTGGTGGAAAGCTGCTTTGCCCAGACCGGTCATCTTTGGGAAAAATACAATGTAGTAAAAGGAAACGCAGAGGTCGTGGACGAATACGAAATGCCCACTATGCTTGGCTGGACATTTGGCGTCTATTATCACTTCTGCCGGTTGTTAGGAAGAGAGTTAGGATGAAATTTGAACTCAAGTGCTGCGGGAAGGTAGATCCCATTGGCATTGATCCGGAAAATATCCGGCTGCATTTTGAAACCGACGGCAGCCGGGAAATATCTGCTTATACAATTGAAATTAAAGAAATGTCCTCACAGGAAACAGCCTGTACCCTCTCCGGCGATGGCTTTACTGCCTGGGTGCCGCCTGCTGTTTTGCGTGAGCGGACAGCGTATATCTGGCAGGTAAAGGCTGAGCTTTTGGACGGCAGTACCGTGATTTCCCAGGCTGGCTCTTTTGAAACCGGTCTGCGAACCTGGCAGGGAAAATGGATCGGACTGGATGCACAGCCCGGTCAGGTGCTGGAATTTCGGAAGGATATCATTGTGGAGGAAAAACCCCGAAAGGCACGGCTTTATATCTGCGGTGTGGGGTATTTCCGGCCAAAGCTGAACGGCATGCGGCTGGATGACGCCTATTTTATTCCTCCCGTTACGGACTATGCGACCCGTCCTCAGCTTTCCCATGCTGTCAGCGGCCACCGCATTACCTATTACACCTATGATGTAACGGAGTTTTTGCAAACAGGCGGCAATCAACTCAGCGCTGAGGTTTCCGATGGCTACTACAGCAACTGGGAAAAGGCGTTTTATGAACCGCTGCCGGATATGAGCTTTGGTCAGCCGGGGCTATGCTATGAGCTGCACCTTTATGAAGAAACCGGCTTGCGGCGGATCGTCAGCGGAACCGATACCGATGTGCGTATCACCAATACCGTTTCACGGCTGTATAGCGGCGACGAGATCGACTTTACCCGGCAGCCGGGTACATATCAACCGGCAAAACTGATTTCCGGGCCGGACGGCGTGATGACATCGCCTATGTGCGAAGATGACCGGATAAAGCGTGTGCTGACACCGGTGAAATCCTGGAAAACAGAGGGCGGAACGGTTTACGATTTTGGTGTCAACCACTCCGGCGGTTTGCAATTTACCGCTGTGTCGCAGGGAAAAACCACGCTGCGTGTCTGTTTTGCAGAGGTTTTGAATGATGACGGCAGTATCAATTTTGAGACCGGCGCATTTCACGCCACCCATATTCATACCGGCGAGGAGAAAAGCATTTATCAGAGCAATACCTATCACTTGCAGGCAGGCAGCAATTCGGTATCTCCCGGCTTTAGCTGGTTCTGCTATCGGTATGCGCGGATCCTTCACGAGGAAAGCGTGGAGCTGCAGGATGTACAATCTCTGTTTATTTGTATGGATGTGGAGCAAAACGGAGCCTTCTCCTGTGAAGATGATACCTTAAACCGCATCAATGATATGTTTCTGCAAACATTGCGGTGCAATATGCATTCCGGCGTTTTATCGGATTGCCCCCACAGAGAGCGTCTGCCCTATACCGGCGACGGCGGCTTGGTAATGAAATCCGTGTGCTATAACTTGTCTGCGCTGGATTTCTATTATAAATGGTTCCAGGATATCCTGGACGCCCAGTACGACAACGGCATGATCCCAAATACCGCTACCCATTTAGGTGGTGGCGGCGGATATTCCTGGGGAAATGCCCTGTGCATCGTGACGAAACAGCTGTATGCCCTGACTGGGGACAGGACTGTAGCCCACAGAGGCTATGAGGCAATCCAAAAGTGGTTGGGCTATTATGAAAGCAAGCGGGATGCAGATTACATTATCCGCAGCAACAGCCATTGCTGGCTGTTGGGCGACTGGCTGGCACCTGATGTGGTGATCTCCAATGTTTACTACATCAGCACGGTGTGTTATTTGCAGGCAGCGAAAACAGCGCTGTTTCTGGCAGAAATTTTAGAGCCTGCAGCCTGCGAACAATGGAAAACCCTGATTGTCTCGGTTACAGAGGGCATCAACCGGGTGTTTTTCGACAAAGAGAAACTTACCTACGGAAACGGCGTGCAGGGTGAAAATATGCTGGCATTGGCAGAAGGCATTGTTCCTGATGATTTCCGTGAACGGATGACCGAAAAGCTTCGCTACCACTACAGCGTGGAAACGGATCATCATTTGGATACCGGCATTGTATTGACTCCGGTTCTGATAGACTATCTGACCGATCACGGCTTCCGGGATATTGCTTATAGAATTATGACGGCGAAAACCTATCCGTCTTATTATACCCTGATGGAGAATGACACGACTTTCTCGGAGCATTGGAGCAAAAAATGGCCGGATTACTATATCGGTGAGCCGGGCAACAGTCAGCTCGTGAGGGGCGGCGGAGACCTGTCCCATTGCCACCCCATGTACGGCAGTGTGGTTTCTTGGCTCTATGAAAGAGTGGCCGGTCTTGATCTAAGCGAGCTTTACCAAAATGTTGTCCATATCAGACCCTGTTTTATGGATTTTCTTCCTTGGGCAAAAGCGCAAAAGAAAACGGTCTACGGTGAGGTATCTGTGGAATGGTCTCATACCGCAGGAAAATATGATCTTTGTGTGTGTATTCCCCAGGGACTATCGGCACATTGCCGTTTCCCGGCAGAATGCGTATGCCTAAAGAATACCCAGTTAGATCAGCTCTATTATCCCGGCAGCGATGGGTATTATGACTTTACCCTGGATGCGGGGACCTGGAGCTTAATAAATTGAAATACGGAGGGACAATATGAAAAAGACAGTAAGCTTATTGCTGGTAATGCTGATTATTTTCAGTATGCTGGCAGGCTGTAAGGATTCTTCGAAAAAGACGCAGACCCTGAATCCGGCAGACTACGAAACCGACGAGAAAATGATCTTGGTTGCGGATATGCCACCCAGTCCATTTATAGCTGAGGATGTGCGGCTGTACAAGGATATGGGCTTTACACATTGGATCCTGACGGAAGACCATACCCCTATGGTCAATGATGGCACGCTTCACGACAGCTATAAAGAGGCCATCGAGATTTTGACAGAGGAAGGCTTCGAGATCTGGATCCGCAATATGCAAAATGACCCCGAGTACTTCCAAATCGCGGAAACAAAGTCCGGCAGCAATTACGGCTATCAATACACCCTGGAGCCTCGTGATATTACCGATGATTTCAGTCAGTACCCGGCTGTTACCGGCTTTTATATGATGGACGAGCCCTTCCAGATCACAAAGGAAGACGTCCCCGGCACAGAGGATAATGAAAGCCTGCACCCGGCGTTCGACCAGCTTGACACGCTGATCGAGTGGAAAAACACCTATTATCCCGATGCCTTCTGGCATATCAACCATGTAGGCAGCGGCTCCTGGGATCATTATCCCCAGGGTACGACTTATGCAGATTTCATTGATGCCTATGTGGAAAATGTGATCAAAAAGCTGGAAGGCAACGGTGGAAAAAGTATCTGCATGGATAATTACCCCTTGCCTGATGGCGGCGGTGTGATTAAGGAGGGCTTCCTCCACGATGTGCTGGTGCTGGCCCACGCCACGAAGAACTATAACGATTCCGTGCCGGCCTCTCAGCAGGCAACGATGGGTATCTGCCTGCAGACCTTTCGGGATGTTTCCCTTAAGCTGCGGGATATTACCTCGGCAGAGGATGTGACAGTGCAGATGTATACGGGTATGGCTTGCGGAGCACGGCTGTTTGAATACTTCTGTTACAGAAGTATAGATAGCATTGGCCTGTACGGTATTATTGATATGAACGGCCAGCCCAGAATCTATGACTATATCAAGGAGGCCAACGAAAGAGCACTCCCGTTCCAGAAGATCGTCTGTGCCTTTGATTGGTACGGCACTACCGTAAACCACGGCAAGGACAGCGGTATGGAAAATATCTTCGAGATCGTGGATGATATGCTGGCCGAGGAAACCGGTGTTCTGACAAAGGTGGACAGCCGTTATGATGCTGTTGTCGGCGCTTCAAGCAGGGACAGCAGGACGGCTATATGGTAGTCAACTACACAGCTCCTGATCTGGATCAGACCAATATGGTGACATTGACCTTCCCCGGCTGCACAACTGCGCTGGTTTACACGGAGGAAGGCACACAGCAGGTGGATCTGGTGGAAGGCGGCATCCTTCGGGTGACCCTGGGCTGCGGACAGGCCGCATTCATTATCCCCGTATAATTAGGAGCGAATGCATACTATGAAATTAGAGAGTAAAACCAAATCAAAAATAAACAGGAATGTATTTCTGTTTATTATGGTTCTGCCTGCACTGTACGGCATCTTTAAATATTTTGCCATAAACGGTTATTCTATTTTGCTGGCTTTTTCTGACGGTGAACCCTTCAAGGCACCTTTCTCCCTCCGTAATTTCAGAATGTTTTTCCAGGATATGAAGGATAACGGCATCCTGGCATTGGCACTGAAAAATACCCTGAAATACTTTGTAGTCGGCCTGATCCAGCAATTTCTTTGCTATGTTGTGGCGTATTTCCTTTATAAGAAGGTTCCGGGCTATAAGGTATATCGGTTCACCTTCTATTTGTCCAGCCTGATCGCACCGGTCATTACCACAGCCATTTTTATGGAGCTGATCCGTGTGGGCGGACCCTTATGGAAAATTATGGACGAGGTCTTCGGTATCCAGTTTGGCAGCCTTCTCTCCCGGCCGGAAACCGCTACCAACACCATCATAACCTATATGTTCCTCAGCGGTATCGGCACTTCCTACCTGATTTTCCTGGGTGCTATGAACCGGATCCCCAAGGAGATCATTGAGGCCGGCAAGCTGGACGGCTGTTCCACCTGGCGGGAGTTTTGGTCGCTGGTTTTTCCGCTGACCTTCGGCACCTATGCCACCTTCTTCCTGATGGGGCTTTGCGGTGTGTTTACTGCCAGCGGTCCGATCCTGTATTTTACTCAGGGCGGTGCGGATACCACAACACTGGGCTATTGGCTGTTTACCCAGGTTATGGGCGACTCCTATAATTACCCGGCGGCGGTGGGCCTTGTATTCACCTTACTGGGCATTCCGATTTTGTTGATCAGCAGATTTATCATCAACAAAGCAAATCCGGAGGTGACATATTGATGGGTAAAAGACTTTCCAAAAAGAGAATCGGTGAAGAAAAATGCACCCTGGGTATTTTGGGCTGGGTGATCTTCGCAGTCTTTGCTATCTACACCCTGATTTTGCTGATTCCTTATGTTTACGCGGCATTTGCCTCGGTATCAAACTATAAGGAATATTACCTGAACATTTTCCCATTCCCGAAAGACGGCATCAAGCTGAAGAATTATGTGGATGCCTGGACAAATCTGAAGCACGAGGGCAACGGCGTTCCGGAGATGATCCTCAATTCTTTATGGTTTGCCGGCGGCAGTGCAGTGCTGAATGTGTTTCTTTCCTCCTGCGGTGCGTATATCTGCGCCAAATACAAGTTCCGGGGAGGAAATTTCCTGTACTGGTTTGCCCTGATCACTATGATGATCCCCATTGTGGGCAGTATGCCCAGTCAACTTAAGTTCATTTCCGCAATGGGCGTATATAATTCCCGGATGTATATTTTTGTAAACGCATCCTGCATTGGTGCTACCTTCATCATTATGTACAGCTGCTTCCAGAATCTGGATTGGGCATACGCCGAATCGGCATTTATGGACGGCGCCGGACATTTTACCGTGTTTTTCAAGATTATGCTGCCCCAGGTCATTTCCCCTATGACAGCATTGATCCTTTCGGACTTTATTATGTTCTGGACAGATGTGGAAAGCTCGCTGATTTATTATCCGGAGCTGCCTACATTGGCTACGGGATTGTATCATTTCCGAACCTTCGTCATAACGGTTGAAGGTATGCGCCGCTACCCGGCATATTTTGCGGCGATTCTGCTTTGTATCATCCCCACGGTGACGCTGTTTGCCATCTTCCAAAAGAAGCTGATGGACATCCAGCTGTCCGGCGGAATCAAAGGATAATTTAAATAAGGAGCGATCAACTATGAAAAAGATTCTTTGCTTGTTGCTGTCGGTTTTGATGCTGCTCAGCCTTGCAGCCTGCGACAGCACCCCCAGCGGTGATGGCGGTATGGCGGAGGAGGAATACATCGATAAGTATTCCGGCCGGCCTAAGACCATAACCTTTTGCTACTACGAGGGCGGCTACGGTGCCGATCGGCTCCGGGCTGTGGCGGCAGACTATATGGACAATATCGATACGGATGTCTATATCAGTATGAAGGCCAGCACGGATAACAGTGTTGCCCGTGAGAAGATCAGCACTCAGACCGGTACTTATGACCTTTACTATATCGAAGTGGATATGTTTAATAAAACCGGCGTTCTGGAGGAGCTGACCGGCTGGCTGGATATGGAGGTTCCCGGTGAACCCGGCGTGAAGGTTCGTGATAAGATCGACCAGCAGTGGATCGATTACTATACCGAGGACGGAAAGCTCTATCAGATGCCTGCTACCAATATGATGGGCTGGAACTGGACCTACAATAAGACCCTTTTGGACGAGACCCTGGGCGAGGGCAACTGGAAGCTGCCCAATACCACCGACGAATTTTTCGCCCTGGGAGAAACCCTGTTTAATAACAATGTATTTTTGACTGCCTTTGCCGGTCAGGATACCACCGGCGGTGCCGACTATCTGCGTTACTGCTATGAGGTTTGGTTTGCACAGGTGGTAGGCATGGAGGGGTATAACAATTACTTCAGATGCCTCTATAACAACAACGGCACCTACGAGCTGGCAAAGGATTATCCCCACAATATCGTGGAAAACAAGTACGCCATCGAAGAAACCTACAAAACAGCGCAAACCCTGTGCCAGGGCAAGGGCGGCGTGGAATTTATCCACTCCAAGGCGGAAAGCCTGTCCTTCCTGGATGCCCAGTTTTTGCTGAATCAGGGCGGCTTCCGTGGGGCACAGGATTACCCCATTGCTTTCTACTATAACGGTGCTTCTGCCGAGCAGGAGATGTCCGGCTATGTGGAGGATGGCATCATTACCCAGCAGGATATCCGTATGATGAAAATGCCGGTTATGAGTGCCATTATCAGCAGAACCCCCAGCATTACCGATGATGCAACCTTGTCGGCTGTTGTGGACTATGTAGACGGCGTTGCTGCACTGCCTGAGGGCGTTACCGAGGAGGATGCCGCCATCGTTCGGGAAGCACGGAATATGATTGGTGAACTGGTCTGCCGTGAGTTCGTGATCACAAAGAATGCCCAGAACAAGGATGAGATCAAGCAGTTTTTGGCATACCTGACCTCCGACCGCGCCCAGCTGATCGCAGCGCAGAACTGCAATGGCCTGCCTGTTTTGAATTATGGCTATGTTCCTACTGAGGAGGAATTGGGCTTTGCCTTCACAGAATTTACAAAGAGCGTCTATGAAATTCTGGAGAATGCTGTGATCGTGGATATTGCCAAGTTTGATAAGCCCATTTCTGTTTCTTTGGGTTTGAGCTGGTACAAGGATACCACCGTCAGCGGCGGCAGCCTGTCTGAAAACCTGTATACCGGTCAGGCATTGACAGCGGATAAGATCTATCAGAGCACCCTGGATGCCAATGCAGGCAACTGGAAGGACCGTGTGGAGCAGTTCCTGATTCAAAACGGACAGTAATTGTGTTTTTCATCAAAGGAGAAGCCTATGAAGAATAAAAAATTATTGGTGGGGATTGCCATTGCAGTTGTTCTCCTGCTGCTGACAGGAGGGATCCTGCTGTGGGCAATGTCCCCGAAGGCTCCGGCCTTGCAAATCGTGATCGAAGGCGATCTGACCGATGGCACGGTTATTGAGTATACCGGGCAAAAGGTACAGTTTCCTGTTGCCCATGTGGCTGACAGCGACGGCAATGTTATTTCCTACAATGTGGAATACAAGGTCGTTGATCTGTCGGATAGCAGTGAGCTTGTGGATGAATATGCCACATTCCAGTTAAAAACCGGCAAGTATCAAATGGTGTATACCTATGCAGAGGATAATGCCGTTACGAAGGCAGTTGGTTTTACCATTCAGGATACCACCTGTCCTGTCATCGAGTTTTTGGAGATTCCCAATGGCCTGTTTTTGCAGGATATTACGGAAGATACGGTCAATAAGCTTCCTCTGTATTCCATTGAGGATGCCTCTACCGGCGAGGGTATCGACTTGGTGCGCACCCTGAAATTCAAGGGTGAGGGCGATGCGGATTTCCGGGAATACACTTTCCGTGAGATCAACAACTCGTATATCATCGAATCCTTCGGTACCTTCCTTTACGAGCTGACCGCAACAGATGCCTACGGCAATCAAACCAGCGCAGTTGCCCAGTGGAAGGTCAAGGACCGGGATTGGATGCCTGCCCAAATGCCTGCGGAGGGCATTTTGGCGGACTATGCCTATGAAGGCTACTGCAATTTCGTGGAAAGCGGTGACGCCAACCAGTACTACAAGATCGGCAACGACTATTCTGACGACTGGCTGGCAGAATTTGAGGGCGCTCAGGGCGTTTTGAAGATCGACCTTTCCTTCAATAATGCCGTGGGCTGGGGCAATAACACCATTCGCCTTCGCACTGCCAAGACCTTTACCCAGAAGGATCTGGAAGGGAAGTACCTGGCAGTCCGGATGTATGTGGAAGGCGAGCATATCAAGGAAGACTTCCTCTTTGGCGGCAACAATGTGGCATTCCGTGATGAAGACTCCACCACAAGAGCCTTTACCACCGGCGTCAGCGGCCTGAAGACCGGCAAGTGGCAGACCTTCTATCTGGAAGCAGATACGGTAGAGCATATCGGTATGTACCCCAATGCCACCTATAACCCTAAGTCCACCTTCTATGAGGGCGGCGATCCTGCCGATGCCATACAGCTTTGCTTCCATAGAGAGGCCGGCTATTTTAACAATATGATCTTGTATGTGGACAGCATTTCCATTGCGGATTTCATCCCCGATACAGAGCTGACCATCGACGGCAATGAGGCCAGCTGGACGGCGGTAGAGGGTGCTGTGGGCTATAAGATCAACCTGAACGGTGAAGAATTTGTGGTTCAGGATACCAACTACAGCCTGCCCGGCGAAAAGGGCTATATCCGGGTGACCCCCTTGGGCAATGGCGTTACGACCTTGGATGCCCAGACGGTCACCGGCGTATACGGTCTGGATCCCGGCGACAGCCTTGCTAAATTTGATGATAAGCTGTATATCGATCTGTTTTCCAATGTCCTGAAATTCAGCACCGATGCAGAGCATAACGGCTACAGACCGAAAACGCTTAGCGGCACACTGACAAGCGACGGTGTACAAATGGATATAGGCACCGGCGCATGGGGTGTTGTTTCCGGTGTTCGCTTCCTGTTCCCCAAGGCGCAGGACAAGGGCAGCAATACCACATTGGTGCTGAATATGATGGTCGATAACGCCGATTATGGTCAGATCCGGGTTTATGATTACGATGGAAAGCAGATCGGTAATCTGAAGCTGGATCCTGCCAACAACGGCAAGTTCGTTCAGTACGAGATCGATATTTCCTCCTACAAAGAAAAGCTGGAGGGCATTCAGCTGATCTTCGGACCCAACGAGAGCTTTACCAGCGTTGCCGGCGGTGTCTGTGTAACCTTTAAGGAGATCAGCCTGAAAAATACCTATTATCCCATCACCGTTAACGGTAAGAGCCTGATGTGCGCCGGCACCCGAAAGCTGATCGCCGGCTATACAAATAAGAACCTGGTGCAGTTTACAAGCTGCTATAACTTCGGTGTTTCCCGGGATGATACGCCGCTTTCCTTCTCCGGCACTGTGCTGGTAGATGGCAAAGAGGTGAAGGACGGCGCATTGACTGTGGTGGGCTATCCGAATACCGATACCATCTGCTTCAAGGTGGTGCACGATGGCAAGATCCTGACCATTATGAAGGATTCCGTGATCTACTACGGCGGCATTGCCGTGAAGGTGGAGGAGACCTTCAATGCCCGTTGGAACGGCACCGAATGGGTTGCTGTTGCAAAGATTCCGGATGCACCTCCCACCGAGTATGTGACCTTGGCAGACGGCTCCAAGAAGGTTGTGGAGAACAAGGGATCGTTGGAAGCCGGTTATACGGCCAGCGGTGTTGTTCAGTTCCTGAATGTCAACGATTTTGGCGTGGCGGCAGATGACACCGCCTTGGGCTTTGAGGGCACAGTGATGCTCGATGGCGAGATCGTGCATGATCCGCTGTTTGTGGGCTATCCCAGCAATACCACCATTGCTTTGAAAGCACCCCATCAGGGCAAGCTGCTGACTATTTTGAAGGGTGCAGTGATCTACTACGGCGAGAACGCCTATGTGGTAGATGAGACCTTTAACGCTACCTGGAACGGCAGCCGCTGGAGCGCAGTTTCTGATGTTCCGCCTATTCCGGAAACCCAGTATGTGACCTTAGAAGACGGCACGACCCGTGAGCTGATGGCAAATGTGGTGCTGAACCCCGGCTTTACTATGGACAGCCTGGTGCAGTTCCCGGATATTTATGATTTCGGCGCTACAGCCGACAGCACACCCATTGGTTTCCAGGGCACTGTGCTTTTGCAGGGCGTAAAGGTAGAAGCCCCCTCTTGGAATGGCTATCTGAACTCTACCACCATTGGTTTGGAAAAGCTGAACCATAAGGGAAAAGTTGTCACCGTTATGGAGGGCGCGATCATCTATAACGATACTGCCGCGGTTAAGGTAAAGACCACCTTTAATGCGGTGTGGGACGGCACGGCTTGGACAGCAGTTGACGAGATCCCCGAGCCCAGCGCACCCCAGGAGGGAAGCCTGAGCTTCGAATACCGTTACGGTGCAAATAATCTGATTCAGGTCAATACCAATCTGCCTTCCTCCATTCCTTGCGCCAATTTCCTGGTAACAGATAACGGCTGCAGCATCGATCAGAGTGCCAACCAGTACCAGCAGGTTGGTTGGATCGGTATGGAAAATGTCAGCGGCACCATCGTTTTGACCTTTAACTTCAATAGTGCATTCACTGCCGGTCAGGAGTATTTCCTGCCTGCGGGCGCAATCTTTGGCTTTACCGATGGCAGCAAATTTACCCTGGATCAGGATTATATCTTCCACTTTGACGGTTCTGTCTGGACGGTCAATGAGCCCGGTGAGGAGCCGCAGCCTACGGATCCTGAGGAAACAGACCCCGAAATCACAGAGCCTCAGGATACATCTTTGAGCCTGCAGTATCGCTACGGTACGAATAACCTGATTCAAATAAATACTGATCTGCCTGCATCCACTCCCTGTGTCAATTTCCTGACCACAGATAACGGGTGCGATATTGACCAAAGCGCAAACCTGTATCAGCAGGTGGGCTGGATCGGTATGGAAAATGTCAGCGGCACCATCGTTCTGACCTTCCATTTCAATGATGCCTTTACCGCCGGGCAGACCTATGTGTTGCCTGCCGGAGCAGTGTTTGGCTTTACCGATGGCAACAAGTACATTTTGGACAAGGATTATACCTTTACCTTTGACGGTACACAGTGGTCTATGGAAGCCACGGAGCCGGAGGAGCCCGAGGTAACTGATCCCGAAGTTACCGAGCCTGAAATCACCGAGCCAGATGCTACCGAGCCTGAAATCGGTTTTGAATACCGTTACGGCGCAGCCAACCTGATCCAGCTAAACACCGATCTGCCTGCATCTACGCCCTGCGTCAATTTCCTGACAACGGATAATGGCTGCGATATTGACCAAAGTGCGAACCTGTATCAGCAGGTGGGCTGGATCGGTATGGAAAATGTCAGCGGTACCATCGTTCTGACTTTCCATTTCAATAATGCCTATACCGCCGGGCAGACCTATGTACTGCCTGCCGGAGCGGTGTTTGGCTTTACCGACAGCAACAAGTACATTTTGGACAAGGATTATACCTTCACCTTTGACGGTACACAATGGTCTATGGAAGCCACGGAGCCGGAGGAGCCCGAGGTAACTGACCCCGAAGTTACCGAGCCTGAAATCACCGAGCCAGACGCTACCGAGCCTGAAATCGGTTTTGAATACCGTTACGGCGCAGCCAACCTGATACAGATGAATAGTAATCTCCCGGCATCCACACCCTGCGTCAATTTCCTGACCACAGATAACGGTTGCGATATTGACCAAAGTGCGAACCTGTATCAGCAGGTGGGCTGGATCGGTATGGAAAATGTCAGCGGTACCATCGTTCTGACCTTCCATTTCAATAATGCCTTTACCGCCGGGCAGACCTATGTACTGCCTGCCGGAGCGGTGTTTGGCTTTACCGATGGCAGTAAGTACACCCTGGATGCGGATTATACCTTCACCTTTGACGGTACTTCCTGGCAGATGGAGGCGGTAAAGCCTGAGGAAAAGACCCTTTCCTTCCAGTACCGCTACGGTGCCAATAAGCTGATCCAGGTCAACACCGATCTTCCAGCCTCCACACCCTGTGTCAACTTCCTGACAGGGGATAACGGCTGTCAGATCGATGAATCTGCCAATCAGTACCAAAATGTGGCCTGGATCGCTATGGAGAATGTAAACGGTGTAATCGTTCTGACCTTTAACTTCAATTCTCCCTTTACAGCCGGTCAGACCTATTGCCTGCCCATTGGCGCTGTCTTTGGATTTACCGACGGTAACCAATACGCGCTGGACAAGGCGTATACATTTACATTTAACGGCAGCTCCTGGTCAATGTCTTAATCGTAATTCAGGGAAGGGCGGTGCTTTTCGTGCCGCCTTTCTCAAAAAATAAGAAATGAGGGAAAAACAATGCGAAACTTCAGCAAAAAATTCCTCGCGATCCTCCTGACGCTGTGTATGCTTTTTGGCGTTTTGCCTATGAGCATATTTGCAGCGGAAAACACCGCAGAGGTCACCGGACAGCAGCTTATGCTGGGCGATGATCTTAGCATGCACTTCTATACCACCGTTTCTGACGCTGCCGGTGCATCCGCGACGATCCAGGTCGGTGGCGTAACAAGACAAACCTATACCCTGGCAGATATGACACCCGGAGAGAATGGCAGCTATGATCTGTCTGTCAATCTGGGTGCGCCGGAAATGACAGAGGATATTACGCTCTCTGTCAGCGACGGCACAGAGGTGATCCTGACGAAAACATACAGCGTTCAGGATTATGCCCACTACCTTTTGGAGAACAACTATACCGATGAAACCAAGGCACTTGCCAAGGAACTGCTGAACTACGGCGCCAAGGCACAGCTTTACTTCGGTCACAAGACTGATGACCTGGCCAACGCTGTTTATCCGGTGGAAACAGAGGCGGTCATTTCTGATGAAGCACCCGAAGTGACGGTCAGCGATGACCTGAGCGGTATCAGCTTCTACGGCACTACGATGGTGTTCCGCTCCAAAATTGCTGTCAGATTCTATTTTGCTGCCGAAAACGGCACAGATGGCTATATCTTCACCGTGGATGGCAAGGCGTGTACCCCTGTCAGCAAGAACGGCCAGTATTACATTGAGGCAGACGGTATCAACCCCGATCAGATGGATACCGCATTGGCTGTTTCCGTAACCAAGGATGATGGCAGCCTGACCCTCAGTTACAGCCCCATGGACTACATCATCCGTATGTACAACAAGGATTCCTCCAGCCAAGGCTTAAAGGATATGCTGAAAGCTGCCAACGGCTATTTCCAGGCTGCTAAGGCATTTACCGGCGTAGCAGAAAACCGCACCGGCAGCCTGAATTTTGCATACCGCTACGGCACCAATAACCTGATCCAGGTCAATACCAATCTGCCCTCTGACACACCCTGTGTCAACTTTACCGCCAGCGACAATGGCAGCAATATTGATCAGAGCGCCAACCTGTATCAGCAGTTTGGCTGGGCAGGAATGGACAATGTAGATGGCACCATTGTTCTGACCTTCCACTTCAATAATGTATTTGAGGCCGGTCAGACTTACACACTGCCCAAGGGTGCTGTCTTTGGCTTTACCGACAACAGCAAGTACACCCTGGATAAGAACTATACCTTTACCTTTGACGGATCTTCCTGGTCTATGGTGGCAGAAGAACCCGCCATCAGCCTGACCTACCGTTACGGTACCAACAATCTGATCCAGTTCAACACGGATCTGCCTGCCACAACTCCCTGCGTGAACTTTACTACCTCCGAAAATGGCTGTGCAATCGATGAAACGGCTAACCAGTATCAGAATGCTGGCTGGGTCGGTATGGCCAATGCTGATGGCACCATCGTGCTGACCTTCAATTTCAACGCTGCATTTGAAATTGGTCAGAGCTATATTTTGTCTGCCGGTTCTGTTTTTGGTTTCACCGATGGCAGCGAATATGAGCTGAAAGAGGATATTACCCTTTATTGGAACGGATCTGACTGGTCTGCCGAAGCTCCTGTGGTGGAAGAGAAAACCATCAGCTTCCAATACCGCTACGGTGCCAACAACCTGATCCAGGTCAATACTGACCTGCCCTCCGACACACCCTGTGTCAGCTTTACCGCCAACGATAATGGCTGTAATATTGACCAGACAGGCAATACTGTGCAGTGGTTTGGCTGGGCAGGAATGGACAATGCGGACGGCACCATCGTAATCACCTTCCATTTCAATAACGCCTTTACTGCCGGACAGACTTATGTGCTGCCCAAGGGCGCTGTGTTTGGCTTTACCGATGGCAACAAGTACACGCTGGATAAAAACTATGAATTTACCTTTGACGGCAGCAACTGGACGATGACCGCCAGAGAGAACCCTATCACCTTGTCTTACCGCTATGGTGCAGGCAATCTGATCCAGTTTAACACCAATTTACCTTCTGATACTGCGCTGAAGGATTTCCTTGCTGCAGACAATGGCTGCAATATCATTCAGAGCGGCGATCAGCAGGTAGGCTATATCTCTATGGCCAATGCTGACGGAACCATCGTTCTGACCTTCAATTTCAATGCTGTATTTGAAGTTGGACAGAGCTACATTCTGTCTGCCGGCTCTGTCTTCTGCTTTACTGACGGCAGTATCTATGAGCTGCATGAGAATATCATCCTCTATTGGGACGGCTCTGCTTGGACTGACACCGAACCCGTACCGGAAGTCAAAAATATCTCCCTGACTTACCGCTGGGGCAATAACAATACCATTCAGTACAATACGGATCTGCCTGCAACGACTCCCTGTGCCAACTTCCTGGCCACAGACAATGGCTGCAACCTGAACCAGGATGCCAACCAGTATCAGCAGGTTGCCTGGATCGGTATGGAAAATGTGGATGGTACCATCGTGCTGACCTTCCACTTCAACGGCAATTTTGAGGTCGGTCAAAACTACATCATTCCTGCCGGCTCTGTTTTTGGCTTCACCGATGGCAGCAGCTACACTTTACCGGACGATGTGATTCTTTACTGGGATGGTGCTGCCTGGGATACAACTGCACCCATCACCCTAACTTACCGCTACGGTGCCAATAACCTGATTCAGTATAATACCAATCTGCCTTCTGATACACCTTGCGCCAACTTCACTGCTGACCAGAACGGCTGCAGCCTGAGTCAGTCTGCCAACACTGTACAGCAGGTCGGTTGGATCGGTATGGAAAATGTGGATGGAACCATCGTGCTGACCTTCCATTTCAACAGCGCTTACACCTACGGACAGAGCTATATCCTCTCTGCCGGTTCTATCTTCGGCTTCACCGACGGCAGCAGATATAAGCTGTATCAGGATACCCAGCTGTACTGGGATGACAGCCAGTGGACAGCCGAAGAACCCGCACCCCAGGAAGATGTGCTGGACGAGAGCAATTTCACCGGCGGTAAGGAATTTACCACCTTTGCCGACCTTCCTGTTGACTCCAATTCTGTTGAAAAGATCGAAGAATATAAGGCATTGGGCTTCAATACCTCCTTGCTTGCCGAGGATCACACCGGAGCAAAGGGCCCCGATGAGCTGTTTACAGCTTCTTTGACCACTGCAAACGCTCCTGTAAACGGCCTGAACTTCCAGTACCGTTGGGGTGCAGGCAATGTATTCCAGGTTAATACCAATTTGCCCGCAACTACACCGTTGAAGGACTTTTTGGTTACCGATAATGGCTGCTCCATCGATCAGAGTGCAAACCAGTATCAGCAGGTTGGCTATATTTCTATGGCCAATGCCGACGGTACCATTGTGCTGACCTTTAATTTTAATGCATCCTTTGAAGCAGGTCAGTCCTATGTGCTGCCCGCCGGTGCGGTATTCGGCTTCACCGATGGCAACACCTATACCCTGGACGCTGACTATACCTTCACTTGGGATGGCTCTACCTGGACTATGGGTTCCTCAGCCCTGAGCCTTTCCCTGAATGCCGCTTCCGGCAAGTACATCCAGCTTAAGACCAACATCCCCACAGGCCTTAGCTACGGTGATTTCCTGCTGGGCGATTTCTCCAAGGGGCATAATGTGATCCTGGAAACCACTGAGGGCGCACAGGCTGTTGCTTGGTTCAGTTACAGCGAGCTTTCCGGCGCGGTATACCTGACCTTTAACTTTAACGGTTATAACAAGGCTGGAACGCAGTATATTCTCAAAGCCGGTACATCCCTGAAAGCAGGGGATCACACCTATGTTACCGACCGGGATTATATCCTGACAGTGGAAAATGCCTATTTGACTTCCTTGCAGAATCTGGATAGTGCTGGGCTGAATGTTTGGATCCGTAACTATCACAACACCCCGGATTACTTTACTGCCGACCTGACTGCTGCACTGCTGCTGTATAAGGATGTCATCGACGGCTTCTATATGACCGATGAGCCCTTCCAGACAAATGCTTTGCTGCAAGCCTCTGGACAGGAGAATGTTACCGACTTTGAAAGTATGGTCACATTCCGGGATTGGTTCAATACCAATTTTGCGGATAAGTATTTCCACATCAACCATGTGCCGATTACTTCCTACGACCACTATACAGGCGTTAACGGAGAGGCGTTAAGCGCAGTCAATGCTGAGGGCTACAAAAAGTTCCTGCAGATCTATAAGGAGCAATTCAACGATCTGCTGACCAGTGCCTCCGGCGCTTCCATCGGCTTCGACAACTATCCTTTCATCCACGCACAGGGAGAGTATGGCGGATTCCTTGGCTTTGGTACGACTTTTGAAAGCGGTATTCAGAGCACTTATCTGCTCAACTGTCTGATCGCCGCTCAGGTGGCTGCTGAGGATGACTTCGGTCTGTGTGTCCAGACCTTTGAGGCTACTGACCTGACCTATGATGTGACCCGTGACATTACCTCCGCAGCTGAGGTTTCTCTGCAGCTTTACACCGGTATGGCAATGGGCGCAGATGTGTTTGAGTACTTTGCCTACAACTCCAACGGTGACTTTAATGCCATTATGAACCAGGATGGTTCTAAGCGTATCTATGACATCGTTAAGGAAGGCAATGGCGCTTTGCGCATGCATGACGTGATCAACACCTTCACCTGGAACGGTATCGTTACCAGCGCAGGCTCTGCCAACAGCCACAATACGGAGGCCTTCAGCAGTGTTGCGAATATGGTTCTGACCAATATTTCCAACGGTGTACTCAATAGCTATTCTTCCACGGATGATGCTGTGATCGGCTGCTATACCAAGGGCGATCTGAACGGCTATATGGTGGTCAACTTCAATGACCCCGTGGCTGTTACCGGCAACAACACCGTAAGCCTGAGCTTTGAAAACTGCACCCGTGCAAGAATTTATACCGTTGTTGACGGCGTTTTGACCAGTGAATTGGTTGAGCTGACCGACGGTTCCTGCACTGTGACTTTGGCTCCCGGCAGCGGCTGCTTCGTCATCCCTGCATAATTTCTCTTAACACGCAGTAGGGGAGGGGCACAATGCCCCTCCCTTACAAAAAAACCGGTACAGAGCAGCGGCTTGCTCCTACTGCCTTTAAAAAATTTATGTATGAATCCACTAAATTGAAATTTAGTTTACTAACCAATTACAACGCACTCGTAGTACTTTGTAACTGCTAAAACTTTGTGTCATTGCGAGCCCCGTAATTGGCGTGGAAATATCATATCAATGTAGTAGGGGCCGATGCCCACATCGGCCCTATTT
>JAFTTQ010000132.1 GCA_017466665.1 Oscillospiraceae bacterium | reverse complement strand
GCCAACCAGTCCCTGATCGCCACCCGTCTGCCCTTCGAGAAGTTTGAGCCCATGCTCTCCACCATCGACAAGGCCGGCTACTACGCTGCCGAGTGCTGGGGCGGCGCTACCTTTGACGTGTGCCTGCGCTATCTGCACGAGGATCCCTGGGAGCGTCTGCGGAAGATCCGCGCCGCCATGCCGGGTACCAAGCTGCAAATGCTGCTGCGTGGTCAGAATGTGCTGGGCTACTCCCACTATCCCGATGATTTTGTGAAGCTTTTTGTCAAGAAGGCTGTGGAAAACGGTATGGATGTGATCCGTATTTTTGACGCCCTTAACGACGTAAAGAATATGAAGGTGGCTATGGAAGCTACTGTGAATGCCGGTGCCATTGCCTCCGGTACCATCTCCTACACCACCTCTCCTGTCCATACCCACGCAAAGTACGTGGAAATGGTCAAAGAGCTGAAGGAAATGGGTGCCTCTACCATCTGCATTAAGGATATGGCCGGTATTATGGGCCCCAAGGAAGCCTATGATCTGGTTTCTGCCATTAAGGATGCTGTAGACCTTCCCATCGACCTGCACACCCACTCCACCACAGGTCTGGCATTTATGACTTACTTAAAGGCTGTGGAAGCCGGTGTGGACATCATCGACACCGCCATTTCTCCCTTCTCCGGCGGTACCAGCCAGCCTGCTACCGAGACCATGGCTTACGCACTGCGTCAGTTAGGCTATGAGGTTGACCTGAATGACGATTGCACCAAGGCTATGGCTGACTACTTCAAGGGTGTCCGTGATGAATTCATTGCTGACGGCACTTTGATGCCCAAGGCCATGGCTACCGATACCCAGTGCCTGACCTATCAGGTGCCCGGCGGTATGCTCTCTAACCTCCTCAGCCAGCTTAAACAGATGAATGCTTTGGATAAATTTGATGAAGCCCTGGCTGAAACTCCCAAGGTACGTGCGGATATGGGCTATCCTCCTCTGGTCACACCTACCTCTCAGATGGTTGGTGTACAGGCTGTGCGGAACGTGCTGGACGGCGAGCGTTATAAGACCGTTTCCAAGGAGATCAAGGCTTATTGCCGGGGTGAGTACGGCACCACCCCCGCACCCATCAATGCCGAGATTCAGGCACAGATCTTGGGTGACGAAAAACCCCTGGATGGCCGCTATGCCGACACTTTGGCTCCCATCGTAGAGCCCACCCGGGAAAAGCTTTCCGGCATTGCCCGCTGTGATGAGGATGTTCTTTCCTACATTGCCTTCCCCAACCTGGCTGAAAAGTTCTTCGAGGAGCGCAAAGAGAAGGAAGAAAATATGGCTACTTATACCATCGTGGAGGCGTAAACTATGACAACATATTTCCCTATTCTGGCAGCAGAATCCTGGGAGCGCGTGGATATCAGTATGCTCAATGCCTCCATCGTGGCACTTTTGGGCTATGTTATGGTTTTCTTTGGCCTGATTTTGCTGATGGCAGTCGTGATCATCATTGGTAAGATCTTTATTGCCAAGGATAAAAAGCAGAAAATGGCTGATCCTGCTCCTGCCGCCGCCCCTGCACCTGTTGCTCCTGCTCCCACTGCCCCCGGTGCCGCCGGTCAATTAAAGCTTTACAATGTCGAGCCTAAGACCGCTGCAATGGTCATGGCGATCGTCGCCAATAAAATGGGTAAACCCCTGAACGAACTGCGTTTTCTTTCCATCAAGGAGGTAGAGTAAGATGAAATACAAAGTAACACTCAATGGCCGTACTTATGAAGTAGAGGTCGAAGCTACTGAGGCAATGCTGCTCAGCGAATATGATTCCATTGCCCCCGCTCCTGCTGCTGCCGCTCCCGTAGCTGCCCCCGCAGCCGCACCTGCCGCTGCTCCCGCTCCCGCTGCCGCCCCTGTTGTTACCGGCGCCGGTGAAGCTGTAAATGCCCCTATGCCCGGCACTATCCTGAAAGTCAATGTCACCCAGGGTCAGGCTGTCAAGGAAGGCGATGTGCTGTGCGTGCTGGAAGCTATGAAGATGGAAAATGAAATTATGGCTCCCAAGGCCGGCACTGTCACACAGGTCGTCGTTGCCAAGGGCTCCTCCGTCAACACCGGCGATGCTCTGGTGGTCATCGGCTAAGGAGGGTAACCAATGATCAATATTGGTGAAGTATTGCTGAACCTGTGGAATAAAAGCGGCTTTGCTGCCCTGTTTACAGGCTTTATCAGCGACGGTGGCTGGCAAAATTTGGTAATGCTCATTATTGCCTGCGGTCTTTTGTATCTTGCCATCGTCAAGAAATTTGAACCTCTGCTGCTTTGCGGCATTGCCTTTGGCTGCCTGCTGACCAACCTGCCCAATGCCGGATTGTATCATCAGGATCTTTGGACACAGTTTATGAACCACGAGATCGGCTACGGCAAAATTATGCTGGAGGGCGGTCTGCTGGATATTTTCTACATTGGCGTTAAGACCAGCCTGTACCCCTGTTTGATCTTTATGGGCGTAGGCGCTATGACCGATTTTGGCCCGCTGCTCAGTAATCCCAAGAGCCTGCTGCTAGGTGCTGCCGCGCAGCTTGGCGTATTCGCCGCTTTCTTTGGCGCGGTATGCTTGGGCTTTACCGGCCCTGAGGCAGCATCCATCGGTATCATTGGCGGTGCCGACGGCCCTACTGCCATATTCCTGACCTCCAAGCTTGCTCCCCACCTGTTGGGTGCGATTGCTGTGGCTGCTTACTCCTATATGGCGCTGATTCCTCTGATTCAGCCGCCCTTTATGAAGCTGCTGACTACCCCGGAGCAGAGAAAGATCAAAATGGTGCAAACCCGTACCGTCTCCAAGACCGAGAAGATCATTTTCCCCATCGTGGTCACCCTGTTTGTGGCACTGCTGCTGCCGGATACCGCACCTTTGATTGGCTGTTTGATGCTGGGTAACCTGTTTAAGGAGACCGGTGTTACCGACCGTCTTTCCGATACCGTGCAGAATGCGTTGATGAACATTGTCACCATTCTGCTCAGTACTGCTGTGGGCGCAACTATGGTAGGCTCCAACTTCCTGACGGTGCAGACTCTGTCCATCGTGGTGCTGGGTGTTGTGGCATTCATTCTGTCCACCGTTGGCGGTCTGTTGGGCGGTCTTGTGATGTGCAAGCTGACAAAGGGCAAGGTCAATCCCCTGATCGGCTCTGCCGGCGTTTCCGCTGTACCTATGGCAGCCCGTGTTTCCAATCTGGAAGGTCAGAAGGCTAACCCCTCCAACTTCCTGCTGATGCACGCCATGGGCCCCAATGTGGCAGGCGTTATCGGCTCCGCCATCGCCGCAGGCTTCCTGCTGAGCGTGTTTGGTGCGTAATGCCTATCCCACACCGCAAGGGGGGGGATTATGCACTTTTTCAGAACAAACGTGGCAGG
>JAFTTQ010000131.1 GCA_017466665.1 Oscillospiraceae bacterium | reverse complement strand
TTGTGGATCAGTCCAAGCTTATGGACACAAAAAAAGAGGATTATGTGCTGTATTTTGGCAGATTTTCCATAGAAAAGGGTGTGCAAACCTTGATAGAGGTCTGCAAGGCATTGCCAGAAATTCCTTTTATGTTTGCGGGAACCGGTCCTCTGGCGGAAAGTCTGAACGGGATCCCAAATATCCAAAATGTAGGTTTTCAAACCGGAGAAGAGCTGCAAAGACTGATCTGCCAGGCACGGTTTACGGTGTACCCCTCTGAATGGTATGAAAACTGCCCCTTTTCTGTGATGGAGAGCCAAATGTATGGAACGCCGGTTTTAGGGGCGAATATCGGCGGTATCCCGGAGCTGATCCAAGATGGAAAAACCGGCGAATTATTTGAAAGCGGCAACAGCGAGGATTTAAAGGCAAAAATCCAAAAGCTGTGGAATCGGCAGCAATTATTGGAAGCGTATACGGAAGGTTGCAAGAATGTTGCGTTCCAAACAGTGGAGCAGTATTGCAATATCCTGTATAGCGGGCAATAAAGGATTTACAAAGGAGATGAGACGATGGACAGAAATACAGTCGTAGCGGTTGCCGGCACGGGTTATGTCGGCTTAAGTATTGCGGTGCTTTTGGCGCAGAATTGCAAGGTTTACGCAGTGGACATCGTTTCTGAGAAAATAGAAAAGATCAATCAAAGGATTTCACCGATTCAGGATAGCTGTATTGAGCAGTATCTGAAAGAGAAAGAATTGGATCTGACAGCGACACTGGATGGGGAAATGGCCTATCGAGCAGCGGATTTTGTAGTGGTTGCTGCACCTACCAATTATGACAGTCAAACCCAGCATTTTGATACCCGGGCGGTGGAGAGCATTGTGGAAACTGTGACTGCCTGCAACCCGGAGGCGGTTATTGTGATCAAATCCACGGTGCCCGTGGGATATACTGCTGAACTGCGGCAGAAAACAGGAAATCCCCATATTTTATTCAGCCCGGAGTTTTTAAGGGAATCCAAGGCTCTGTATGACAACCTTTACCCCAGCCGTATCGTCATTGGTACAGATCTTTCATCCCCCCGATTGGTGCAGGCGGCAGAACAGTTTGCCGGGCTACTCCGTCAGGGTGCGGAAAAGGAAAATATTGATACCTTGATTATGGGACATACAGAGGCAGAGGCGGTAAAGCTGTTTGCCAATACATACTTGGCTTTGCGGATCTCCTACTTTAATGAGCTGGATACTTATGCGGAGCTGAAAGGACTGGATACCCAAAGGATCATCGAGGGCGTTTGCCTGGATCCCCGTATCGGTACCCATTATAATAACCCCTCCTTTGGCTATGGAGGCTACTGCCTGCCGAAGGATACCAAGCAGCTTTTAGCTAACTATGACCGTGTTCCTCAAAATATGATCTCTGCCATTATCGAAAGCAACCACACCCGGAAGGACTATATTGCTGATCGGGTGATGGAGCTCGCCGGAGGCAGCTCGCAGCAGATCATTGGTGTCTACCGACTGACGATGAAAACGGGGTCTGACAATTTCCGGCAAAGCTCGATTCAGGGTGTGATGAAGCGCCTGAAACAAAAGGGTGCCAGAATCATTATTTTTGAACCTACACTGCCTGCCGGGGAAGATTTTTACGGATATCCGGTAGAAGGCGATCTGGAAGCATTTAAGGCGAAAAGTCAGGTGATCCTTGCCAACCGTTACGATTCCTGCCTGGAGGATGTAAGAGACAAGGTCTATACAAGAGATATTTATATGAGGGATTGAAAGTGAAGGAAAATGTTGCTCTGTTTGACAGCTCCTATGAAGAAGCTGCCGAATTTATCCGGGGGCTTCAGGATCAAACCGGTGAAAGCTGGCAAGCCATTGTCTGCAACAGCAACAAAGGTCGCCAGGGACTGACCAATGCGATTCGCTATATAAAGTATTTTCTGTTTCCGCTGAAGATATTTTTTCAAAGGAAACGGTATGGAAGGATTATTGGCTGGCAGGAATTTTACGGGCTGGTCTATGCCTTTTATTGCCGGCTGTTTCGTGTAAAAAAATGTAACAGCCTGATTATCAAGAATTTTATCTATAAACCGAAAAAAGGTCTGGTTGGTAAGCTGTATTTTCGGTTTATGAACTATATTGTCAAAAGCGGCTATGTGGATACCTACATTTGTGCATCCAAGACGATGGTGCAGTACTGCTGTGAGGTCTTTGGAGAAAGTGACGACCGTTTTGTGTTTATTCCTTTTGGCGTCAATGATTTTGCTGCCGAATATCAGCCGGAGACCCCTCCGACCAATGACTATGTACTGTCACTGGGACGCAGTAACCGTGACTGGCAATTTCTCTTGGATGGGATAGCGGGACAGAACTACCCTGTGAAGATCATCTGTGATGAACTTCGGGTAGAGGCACCGCCTGCCAATGTAGAAATACTTAACAGTGTTTGGGGCAGTCAGACCCATCAGTATATATATAATTGTAAATGTATGGTGATCCCCATTGCCGATGGACGCATTGCCTCCGGTGATACTGTGCTTTTGATGGCGATGTCTTTCGGAAAGCCTATCATTATCACAAAGCCAAGCTGCTTAGCAGATGACTATGTGACTGATGGCTATAACGGCATCGTGATCGAAAAAAAGGCTGAACAGCTTCAAGAGGCGGTGCAGCGGATTTTTCAGGATGAAGCGCTGTATCGGCAGCTTTCTGAAAACGGAAGGCAGCATTATTTGGAGCATCACAGCTTATATACCTATGGAAAAAATGTGGGAAAGATCATTTGTGCTCGAGGATAGATTATGGCAAAGAAATTAAACGGAACTGTCATTGTAACATACCGCTGCAATGCCCGGTGTACGATGTGCAATCGGTATAAAGCCCCCTCCAAGCCGGAGGAGGAGCTGTCAGTGGAAACGGTTCGCAAGCTTCCGCCTATGTATTTTACCAATATCACCGGCGGTGAGCCCTTTATCCGGGAGGATCTGCCGGAGCTTGTCCGTGAGCTTTATAAAAAGAGCGACCGGATCGTTATTTCCACCAACGGCTTCTTTACTGACCGTATCGTGGCACTGTGCAAAGAATTTCCTCAAATTGGGATCCGGATCTCTATTGAGGGACTGGAGCAAACCAATAACGAGATACGAGGGTTGGAGGACGGCTTCAACCGGGGGTATAACACGCTGAAGATACTGCGGCAAATGGGAATGAAGGATGTGGGCTTCGGTATGACGGTGCAGGACAAAAACGCACCGGATCTTCTGCCGCTGTATCGGCTATCGGATGAGATGGGAATGGAATTTGCCACCGCATCCCTGCATAACAGCTTCTATTTTGTAGAGGCAAAAAACATTATTCACGACCGTCCGATGGTTGCACAGCACTTTGAGGATCTTTGCAATGCGCTGCTGCGCTCTAAAAGCCCCAAAAAATGGTTTCGTGCCTACTTTAATCACGGCCTGATCAATTATATCTATGGGCAAAAGCGGTTGCTGCCTTGTGATATGAGCTTTGACACCTTTTTCATTGACCCCTATGGCGATGTAATGCCCTGTAACGGCACAAAGGACAAAGAGGTCATGGGAAATCTGAATGAACAGAGCTGGGAAGAGCTGTGGAACAGCCGTGAAGCGGAAGAGGTACGGAAAAAGGTGCGCTGCTGTGACCGGCAGTGCTGGATGATCGGCTCCGTATCGCCGGCGATGAATAAGTACATTTGGATTCCGGGTTTTTGGGTGGTCTGGCATAAGCTCAAATCCTTCTTTACCAAAAAGCCTTATTCTATGTATCAAAATAAGATCGTCCGGGATTACCGGGACGGTAAGGTCACCAAGGAAATGCTGGATCGGTGTTCCACCTGCGACCTGTGTGCGCAGGTCAGTGATGGCTTGTCGGAGAAATCCCGTGAGCAGCTAAAGGACAGATCCGGTGAGGAGATCGTGGATGCGGATATTGCCGCGCAAATGAAGTAAAAATGGGGGGATGCCGAAGAATGATCGTTTTAACAAACTGTTTGACGCAAAGTGCCGATGAAGGCTGTCTGAAGGTCGTTGTCAGCCTGGTGAAACGAATAAAAGAACGAAAACCGCAGACGGTAGTCGTTGGCTATAATCGGCAGGGCCCCTTGTGCGATGTTTATTTGCCGCTGAATAAGCTGATGCTGAACAGGCATCTTATTAAGCTGCTGCGTAAGGAAAAGCAGGATGTGCTGTTTGCTCCCTTCTCCGCAAAGTTGCGCTCTACTGCGCTGAGAACCTTAGTGGTTTCTTTGTTTACCCGGGGGAAGGTGCTGCTTTTGCAGCCGATGTTTTCCCAAATGGGGACGCTTGCCAAGACTTTGATTAAGCTCAGTGGAGCGAGAATCCTCTGCCTTTCTGAAGAATCCTGGCGTTACTATCGCCAGCGGATAGGGAACAAGGCAGTTTATTTGAAAACCGGTGTGGATACACAGAGCTTTTTCCCTGTTTCACCGGAGGAGAAAGCAAACCTGCGGAAAAAATATGGACTGCCGGAGGATAAACCGCTCGTATTGCATGTGGGTCATTTGAAACCCGGCAGAAATGAGATCCAATTTTTAAAGCTTGACTCTCAGTATCACGGGGTGTTGGTAAACAGCACCCACACCCCTGAGCAGCAGGATGACCAGCTTCGTAAAACACTTTCATCCAAGAAAAATCTGACTCTGATAGATGGATTTCAGCCCAATATCGCAGAAATATACCAGCTCTGCGATGTATACTTGTTCCCGGTGATGGAGAAAAAAAGCTGTATCGATGTGCCGCTTTCCGCATTGGAGGCAGCGGCATGTGGGCTTCCTGTGGTGACGACGGCTTTTGGAGAAATGGAAACGCTGCTGAATTGTGAGGGCTTTTATGAGATAGCGTCCTTTGAGCCTG
Source organism: Oscillospiraceae bacterium (assembly GCA_017466665.1). Classification (GTDB taxonomy): domain Bacteria; phylum Bacillota; class Clostridia; order Oscillospirales; family Oscillospiraceae; genus Faecousia. The sequence goes on along the minus strand of JAFTTQ010000131.1, from coordinate 5,085 downwards.
CGGAACTGAACGCACTTTTGCAAAAGGCAATCAACGAAAAGAAAAACCCCAGACCGGCGGTGTTCGATTATGATTGGAGCCACGCAGTCACCGTGTTGTTAGAAATGTAAATTGGATTTTATAGCACCAAGGCACAATGAAAAATTGAAAATTATGGCATTTCCTACGGAAATATATTTAAATAGTGCGCAAAGCGCACACCATAAATTCTCAATTTTATCGAGCGTTAGTACGCTAAACAATTATCTACATCCCTTTATAGGAAGGAACGTGTACAAAAATGGAAAAGTACATTAAGGTGCTGTGCCTGCTGATGGCAATGGCATTGCTCTTCGCCGGGTGCGGCAAGCCCCAGGCGCAGACAGGCCCAGCTAATGAGACACAAGGTGGCATAACACCTGCTACGGATCCTACGAATGGAGATCCGACGGAGCCGAGCATCCCGCTGAACACAGCCCCGGAGGACGAACCGTATGTGGAGCCGCCGACACAACCGCCTGTTCAGGTGGTGATGCCGGATTATGAGCTTAGCTATTCCGGGGAAATGGCAGAAGTTATTTTCTGGGAAGAGCTGGCAGAAGAAAGCGGATTGCAGTTTTCTGTGAAACTCAGCTCCGGCAATGCAGTGCTGTTTACCCTGCTGCTGGATCAGGTGGAAGGGGAGCTTGTGACGATGAAGGAAAACACGGCAGGTGAGCAGATCCCGGTATCCTTTTTAATGGAAGCAGTGCCGGAAGGTCTTAGCGAGGAAGACCTGCAAACTTACTGCGTTGCTCAAGATAAAGTCAATGAGATCCTGGCATCCCTGGTACTGAAATAAAAAACTGCCTCCCTCAGAGAGAAGGCGGGAAAACCCGCCCTCTGTGAGGGCACGGCGTAAGCCATGACGGAGGGAGTGACGGTGTTAAACGGAAGGACACTCCCCCTGTCTGCTGACGCAGACAGCCCCCTCAACGAGGGGGCAGAAAGAATACTTCTACTGGAGAAGGAAAGAAATTCCCGCCTTTTATGCGGTTTTTACATATATGAAGCAATATATAATTTTTAGGAGGAAAATAAATGAAAACAAGATTTGCAAAAGTTCTTGTCTTGCTCACCCTGGTGGTTGCCATGGTGGCAATGACAGCAATCCCGGCACTGGCGGTTGATCCTGTGACTGTTTTGGACGGTCAGGTTACGGTGTCTTCCAATGATGCCAGCAGTCTGAGCCTGTCCGATGATGGTGCAACAGTGACGGGTATCACTGCAAAGAGCGGTCTATTATCTTCAAAAAAAGGTACTTTCGTGATTACCAACAGTTCTGGAAGTGCAGCAACTATAAGCTTTGATTACAGTACAGATGCTAACACATATTCTGGGGTTGATAGCTCCAAGGGCAATATTAGTGTGACTTTGACAAGCGGTGAAACCTATACCATTACCATTACCGCTGCTGCCGCATGGGGTGGCAAGACTGCAACACTGACTCTGTCCAACTTTGCGATTGAAATGATAACGGAAACCTTTGACGTAACGGTATCCTATGGAAGCACCGGTACAGTGACGGCTGACGGGAAAACGGTTACATCCGGTGAGGTTCTTTCTGTTCCCTCTGAGGGAATGACACTGGTTGCTTCACCTGTCAGTGGAGCGAAATTTATGGGATGGATTAACACGGTTGACAATACGGTTGTCAGCACAGAGGCTACCTATCAGTTTTCTACACTGCAAGATATGAGTATTCGTGCTGTGTTTGCCAAAGCTGATGCTGCGCCTGTGTTCTATGCAGATGGCACCTCAAAGGTGTTTGAAAGCTTTGATGCAGCCATCAGCTATGCAAGCTCTGGCTCCAACAAGACCATCACCCTGGCAAGCGATGCAACTTTGCCAGCGGGTAATTATGAGATCCCCGCTGGTGTGACGCTGTTGCTTCCCTATGATGCCGCCAATACTTTAAAGACCACTACACCCGGTCAGAATGACGGCAGCTATGTAACCCCTACGGTTTACCGCACACTGAATATGGCAAGCGGTGCCAATATCACTGTCAAAGGCGCATTGAGCCTTTCCGGTCAGCAGTCCGCCATATACGGATACAACGGTATGCCCTACGGCCCGCTGCCTTTTATCAAGATGGCTTCTAACAGCAATATTACTGTAGAAAACGGCGGGTTCCTTTATGCTTGGGGCTATATTACCGGTTCCGGTAGCGTGACGGTCAAGAACGGCGGTACGGTCTATGAAAACTTCCAGATTGCCGATTACCGCGGCGGCGATGCGACCACCGCAATGGTTAGCAACGCTGACACCTATGCCGTGTTCCCCTTCAGCCAATACTATATTCAGAATATTGAAGTGCCTATGACACTTTATGCAGGCGCAAAAGAAAATGCCTATACTTCTATTACGGTTACTTTAGCAGGCACTCAGGGCTCCGATGTTCCTTTTATTGGCTCTGATAATTCTATGTTTGTCATCAATTCCGGCTATGTTGTGAAGGACTATGTGGAAGGTAAGGGCCGTTTGGCAGTTACGATTAGCGGCGATGTTTCTGTCTCTACCATAACCTTGTCTATGAAGCTCAGCCTGATAGGCACAAAAACCATTGATTCTTCCAAGTATCTGTTGCCTATTAACAATAATCTGACCATTGATGTTCAAAGCGGCACCATCAATATGGATCAGAGTATCGCCTTCCTGCCCGGCAGTGAGCTGTATATCAGAGAAGGCGCCAAGTGTATTTTGGGCGAGGGCAAGAAGATCCATGTTTATGATTTGGATCAGTGGCTCTATAACAATGGTGCAAACGGTTACGCCGGTACTTCCAATCTACCGTATGTTAACCTTAAGTATGTTCCCGGCGGCAATGGCACCGAGGGCAGACTGAAGGATGCTTTGGTACAAGTGGACGGCACCATCGATGCTTCTGCCGGTGAGGTTTATGTTACCGTTGGTGGCGCAAACATCTATTCCACCGGCAAAGGCATGGTGACGCTGAACCCTGGCACGGATACCGTTGCTTATCAGGTCACTACAAACAGCAGCGATATTTCCGGCTGGCCTGAGATTTCTATCCAAAACGTTCTGCTGAAGAATGCAGACGGTTCCGATGTTAATACTGCCGCAGAGGCAGGTACATATACCTATTATGCTTCCACTGGCAGATGGGATCGCCCCAGCCACTATTATGTCAGCACAGTGACGGCACCGACCTGTACGGAAGGGGGCTACACCACCCATACCTGTGAGGTTTGCGGTGGCAGCTTCACCGATACTGAGGTCGCAGCGACTGGTCATACCGCGGTGACCGATCCTGCAGTTGCCCCTACCTGTACCGAGAATGGTCTGACCGAAGGCAGCCACTGCTCTGTCTGTAATGAGGTAATCGTGGCACAGGCCGTTGTGGAAGCATTGGATCACGATGGAGTGGTGGATGCTGCCGTAGAGGCAACCTGCACCACAGCCGGTAAAACTGAGGGTATGCACTGTGACCGCTGCGGTGAGGTGCTGATCGCCCAGGAAGTGATCCCTGCTTTGGGTCACGCCGAAGTGACCGACGAGGCAAAGAATGCCACCTGTAATGAAACCGGCTTGACCGAGGGCAAGCACTGTGAGACCTGCGGCGAGGTGCTGATCGCCCAGGAAGTGATCCCTGCTTTGGGTCACGATGAAGTGATCGACAAGGCTGTTGACGCAACCTGTACGGCCACCGGCCTGACTGAGGGCAAGCACTGTGACCGCTGCGGCGAAGTCATCATTGCGCAGGAAGAAATTTCCGCACTGGGTCACACCGAAGTGATCGACGAAGCTGTGGACGCGACCTGTACCGCCACCGGCTTGACCGAGGGCAAGCACTGCTCAGTCTGTAACGAAGTCCTGACTGCTCAGGAAGTTGTCCCCGCAAAGGGACACAGCTACGGCACCTGGGTCGTTACTGCTCCTACCTACAAAGAGGCCGGCTCTCAGAGCAAGACCTGCTCCGTCTGCGGCGATGTGGTGACCGAGGAGATTCCCGTTCTTGCAAACCCCGTGACCGGCTGGAACATTACCCTGAAAGATAATATCGGCGTAAACTTTGTTATGGCATTAAAAGATGTCGATGTGGTTACTGTGACGGTCAACGGCAATGCAGTAGAATGCAAAATCGCTGACGGCAAGTTCTCCGTCAATGTGGCCGCTGCCCAAATGATGGATGAAATCGCAATTTCTGTAAATGGCCTGCCTTTGGCAAAAACCTATTCCGTCCGCGGTTATGCTGACGAGATTCTGAACGGTGATTATGACGAAGCTGCCAAGACTCTGGTGAAGAATATGCTGGTCTACGGCGGCGCTGCCCAGACCTACTTCGGCTACAACGCTTCCAACCTGGCAAGCGCCGGCATTGAGGTGACTGCGGCTGCTCCCGAGGGTGGCGATGAGATCGCTGTTTCCGACAGCCTGAGCGGTATCTCCTTCTACGGCGCAGCACTGGTACACGAAACCAAGACCGCTGTGCGTATCTACTTCACCGGCAATATTGATGGCCTTGACTTTGGTGATTATGTGCCGGTTGAAAAGAATGGTATGTATTATGTGGAAGTTTCCGGCATCAATCCTCAGGATTTGGGCAATGCTGTGGTGGTCGTTGTGACCGATGGCACAGACAGCCTGAGCGTCAGCTACAGCCCCCTGAACTACATGGTAAGAATGTATAATAAGGCTGACTCTTCTGATAATGCCAAGACACTGGTACAGGCACTCTACGGCTACTATCTTGCCGCCGCTGCTTATACTGCTTGATCCGAACTGTACACCCTCTCCGTCAGTCCGTTCGGACTGCCACCTCCCTCAAAGGCGCAATGTCACTTAGTTAAGAAAGTACACCCTCTCAGTTACGGCGTTCCGCCGTGCCAGCTCCCCCACGGGGGGAGCGTGACCTCTCCCTCTGGGAGAGGTGTCAGCCCGAACGGGCTGACAGAGAGGGCATTAAAAACATTAACTTAATGACATTGCCCCCAAAGGGAGAGGGTGACACGCTCCCTCTATGGGGGAGCTGGCAAAAATCTTTGATTTTTGACTGAGAGGGAGAAAAACGAAGATAAAGATATAGTAACCCATTGTAATATT
>JAFTTQ010000130.1 GCA_017466665.1 Oscillospiraceae bacterium | reverse complement strand
TTTGCCGTGGCGGGCGTAAAAACGCTGACCGCACAAGATGCTACCTTGTCAAAAGCATAGCGGAGAAAGGAAAACCATATGAAACGGGAATTTTTACAAAATCTCAGGGTAGGGGAACAATCCCTTTCCAAGGAAGTCATTGATGCCATTATGGAGGAAAACGGCAGGGATATCAACGCGGCAAAAGCCGCGGCGGTCAAGCCCTATGCCGGATTTGACGATATTGTGGCGGAAAACGAACGGCTTAAAACCGAACAAGCCCAAATGCAGGCAGATGGCAAAACAGCACAGCAGTGGAAGGAAGAATTCGAAAAAGCGGTTTCGGAGCATCAGAAGCAGCTTGACGGGATGGCTTTTCAAAATGTGCTGGATGGGGCGATCGTCGCCAGCGGCGGCAGAAATGCCAAAGCGATTTCTGCTCTTTTGGACTTGGATGCCCTGAGAAACAGCGAAAACCGGCAGGAAGCCGTGGAAAAAGCCCTGCAAGCGCTCAGGGCAGAGGAGGGTTACCTGTTTGGCGCGCAGACCCCGCCCCCTTACGCACGGGGCACAGGTACATCCAACAAGGAAAACACACCGACAGATCTTGCCGGTGTACTACGAGAAAAATTTGAAAGGAAGTAAAAAATTATGGCAATTACATTAGCAGAAGCAAAAATCGGTATGGCGGATAAGGTGGATCAGCAGATCGTGGATATGTTCCGGCGCAGCTCCCTGCTGCTGGACAATATGGTCTTTGATAACGTGATCTCCCCCGGCACCGGCGGCAGCACCCTGACCTACGGCTATATCCAGCTCAAGACTCCCTCCACTGCGGCAATCCGCACCATCAACGCCGAGTATACCCCCGGCGAGGCAAAGCGGGAGAAGAAGACCACCGGCGCCATCATTATGGGCGGCTCCTTCCAGATTGACCGTGTGCTGCAGAATACTGCCGGCGCTGCCGACGAGATGGCATTCCAGGCAGAGCAGAAGATCAAGGCCACTGCCAACTATTTCCACAACCTGACCATCAACGGCTCCGCCGAGGAGAGCGAGGGCTATGTGGGCGGCACCTTTGACGGCCTGAAAAAGCTGCTCACCGGCACGGAAAATGAGATCACCAGCGACGTTTCTCTGACTACCTCCGCCGAGCTGGACGAGAACTACAACGCGTTTTTGGATGAGATGGACAGCTTCCTGAGCTGTTTGGACGGCACACCCTCCATGCTGCTGATGAACCGGCAGATGCTGATCAAGCTGCGCTCCATTGCCCGCCGTGCCGGCTACTACGAGCGCACCCGCGACGACTTTGGAAGAGTGGTGGAGACCTATGCCGGTGTACCCATGGTGGATATGGGCAAGTACTTTGACGGTAAGACCATCCGTGACGTGGTGGAAACTGACGGCAGCGGCAAGACTGCTATTTACGCCGTGTCTCTGGGCCTTGACGGTTTCCACGGCATCAGCCCCCTGGGTGACGGCGTGATCAACTGCTATATGCCTGATCTGACCACCCCCGGCGCTGTCAAGACCGGCGAGGTGGAGCTGGTGGCAGGTGTTGCGCTGAAAAACACCCTGAAGGCCGCTGTGCTGAGGGGCATTGCTGTGGGCACTGCTGCCTGACCGCAAGGGGGCTTGGCCTTGTGATCGACTATGATTTTTATATCAACGGCTATCTGGGGAGCCTGATCCCGGAAAAGGCTTTTGACCGGGTGGCAGCTCGGGCAAGGGATGCCTTAGCCCGGATCCGGCGGCAGTACAAGGTGACCGGGGCAGATGAGGTGTCTCAAAAAATGGCGCTGTGCGCTATGGCAGAGACCCTTTACAGCTATGATGGCAGAAAAGCAGGCGTCAGCGCTGCCACGGTTGGGGGCGTTTCTGTGCGCTATGAAAGCGGCGCAGGGCTGCAAAAGCAGCTTTTGGCTCAGGCACGGATCTATCTGGATATTTACAGGGGGGCGGCAATATGAGCTGCCCCCTGGATTACAGCCTGTGCAATCAGACAGTGACGGTTTACCGCCTGGAAAACGGCAAGGTCAGCCGCCGAGTGCTGGAAAATGCCTGGTATCATTGGCAGATGGAGCAGGTGACCGATGAAATGGGTACCCGTCAGGAGCGGAAATTCTCCCTGATCCTGCCGGGCACGGATGATCTGCTGCCTGGTGACAGAGTTTTTGACGGCATCGGCCCGGAGATCACGGAAAAAAACTGGCCGGCGTTCATCCCTGTCCGGGTTCCCGGGGTTTCTCAGGTACAGTATGTGAAGCCCTGTTACTGGCAGGGAACACTTTGCCATACAGAAGCCGGCAAAAAATAAATGATCGTTTATCTTATTATTGCTACGCCGTAGGCGTAGCGCTTCCCCCGGGGGGAAGCTGTCAAAAATCGGTTACACACCGATTTTTGACTGATGAGGAATGCGGGCAGAAAACTTACGATTTGTACGCAGAAACAGACCTTTTCTTAACTTTCAGCTTTCGCCGTTCCTCTTCCGCCCCTTCGGGGCACCTTCCCCCCCGGGGGAAGGTATTTTGGCCTTGCTGAGGTGAATTCCAATTTGCGAAAGGAGATATCATATGACGGCTTTGGAAAAAATGACTGCTTGGCTGCAAACCTTTCCTCTTTGGAAGGAGGAAAGGCTGTATGTAGATTATTTGGACGCGGTGCCGGGAAACGCGGGGCTGTACCCCGGGGGCGTGGAGGAGCTGGTCAGGCGGGAGGATGTGCTGGGGAATGTGACCGTGCATAACCGTCTGCATTTTGTTCTCTACCGTCTGACTCCGGGTCAGCAGGACAACCGGGAAAACAGCGCCTGGCTGCTGCAGCTTCAAAACTGGGTACAGCAGCAGAGCGCATCGGGCTTGGCACCCTGCTTTGGTGATGATCCCAAGCAGGAAAGAATCTGTGCGCAGCGGGGTAAGCTGCAGGCTGCCACCCACACCGGCACAGGAAAATACGCCGTGACCATTACGGCAGACTATGCAAAACATTACTAAAGGAGAGATGAATCTTGGCAAAGATCGAAAGAAAGTATCTGGCACATTACATTAACCCCTCCCTGGATGGGGAAAACCCCAACTATGAACGGCTGGGTAAGGATCTGGAGGAATTCAGCCCGGAGTTGTCTGCACAGGTAGATACCAAAAAGAATATTTTGGGTGAAAGCTCCATTATGATCTCCAGCTATGAAAAGACCGCCGCGGTAGAGCCCTACTATGCGGAGGAAGGCTCTAAGCTGTTTGAACGGCTGCAAAGCATTATCGATGATAACCTGGTGCTGGATCAGCTTAAGGCGGATGTGGTGGAGGTAAAGCTGTGGGACAACACCGCCGATGGTGTTTACCCTGCTATTCGTGAGGACGTCTATATCGAGGTCACCAGCTACGGCGGTGATACCACCGGCTATCAGATCCCCTTTACCCTCCATTATACCGGCAACAAGGTCAAGGGCACCTTCAATGTGTCCACAAAGACCTTCACCGAGGAATAATACGTAAGAATTTCAGGAAAGGAAGAAATCAATGAAAACACTGCATTTTGACAGCGGTATTCAGGAATTTAAGCTGTGCGGGGAGGGGGTGCTGCGCTTTAACCCCGCAGACCCCAACCTCTATGCCCGTTTTTTGGAGGCGGCGGAGAAGATCCAAAATATCGAAAAGGAAATGGCGCGGCAGTGGACAGGTATGGATCAGCAGGATACCGGCGCTGCCGTGGTGAAGCTTTTGCAGGATGCGGACAGCAAGATGAAGGACACCCTGAGCTGGGTATTTGGCCAGGGCAATGACTTCCATAAGCTGCTGGGAGGCGTGAATCTTCTGGCAGTGGGCAAAAACGGTCAGCGGGTGGTGACGAACCTCTTTGCCGCCCTGGAGCCTGTTTTGGTGGAGGGTGCGGAGCGCTGTGCCAAGGAGCAGACCCAGGCAGCGGTCAGCAAAGCAAAGGCACGGCGAAGCGCACAATGATCTCCTGCTGGAAATTACCTACCGATGCTGTTATCGGCGGAAAAAAGTATCAGATCCACAGCGATTATCGGGATATTTTGGAGATATTCTCCTATTTTTCCGACCCAGAGCTTCCGGACTACCTAAAATGGCAGATCGCCCTTGCCCTTTTTTATGAGGGAGAGATCCCGAAAGAGGATCAGGAGAAGGCGGTCGTGTTTTTGTCGGAATTCTTAAGCGGCGGCAGGCCGGAAACAGGAAATCCCGGCCCAAGGCTGCTGGACTGGGAGCAGGATGGGAATATGATCGTTGCCGATATCAACAAGGTGGCAGGGCAGGAGATCCGGGCACTGCCCTATGTGCATTGGTGGACATTCCTTTCCTGGTTTCACGCCATTGGCGACGGTCAGCTCAGCACGGTGATAGCGCTCCGGGGAAAGCTTGCCAGCGGGAAAAAGTTAGAGGGCTGGGAAAAGGCGTATTACCGGGAGCATAAGCACCGTGTGGAGCTGCCGAAGCGCTATTCTCAGCAGGAGCTTCAACAGCGTCAGCAGTTGGAGAGCCTGCTTGCGTAACATACAGATAAGGCAGGTGAATCAATGGCTGACATCAATTTAAACAGCCTGAATCAGTTGAATATCCACTCCTACGAGGATGCCAAGGCGGTCATTCTGGATCTGGAGTTGGAGCTGCTGATACTGGGCAAAAAAATCAAAAAAGTGTTTATAGATGCCTGGTATGCCATCCCCGGGAAGCTCCAAAGCAGCATTAAAAAAATGGCAGATATGCTTTCCAATGCCTTTCAGGTGGATTCCTGGGAGGATTACGTGCAGGCAGCGGCGATCTACGGCGAGGCGTTGGCATCGAGCCTGTATCAGCTTCAGGTCAGCTTTTCCGGGTTAAAGCTTGCGGTGATCCAGGCGGCGGCACCCATCGTACAGGTGCTGCTGCCTGTGGTGCAGCTTGCGGCAAGGGCACTGACCGGGCTAGCGCAAAGCATTGGCTATGTGCTTCGGATGCTGCTGCTGGGCACAGCGGAGGTGCAGGACTATTCTGCCGGGCTTCAGGGGGCGGTCAGTACCTCCAAGGCACTGAAAAAGACCCTGGCAGGCTTTGACCAGATCAACCGATTAAATGGCAATTCCGGCAGCGCCGGCGGCTTTGGCGGCATCTTGGATGCAACTACCCTCCAGCCTCTCAGCGGCGGCTGGAAAAAGCTGGCGGACAAGCTTTTGGAGCTGTTTGAGCCGCTGAAAAAGCTTGATCTGACACCGGCGGCAGAATCCCTGGAGCGGCTGAAAAAGGCGCTGGAACCCATTACCAAGGCGCTGTTTGAGGGCTTGGAATGGGCGTGGTACAACATCTTTGTACCCCTGGCTCAGTGGACGGTGGAGGAGCTGCTGCCGGTATTTTTGGATACGCTTACGGTGGCGCTGGAAGCCCTGGGCAGGATCATAGAGGAGCTGAAGCCCCACTTTACCTGGCTGTGGGAAAACTGCCTGAAGCCCTGGGCAGAGTGGAAGGCAGGACAGTTTATCGGAGAGCTGCAGGGCATCCAGGACGAATTGAACGGTGTTTCCGGCTGGATCAGCACAAATCAGAACCTTGTGGATCGTATTATTTCCAGCGGTATGACCCTGATCGACACCCTGGGCGATATGGCGCAGAATTCCACAGGGCTTACCGGGACTACCAACGGCTTAGCCCTGGCATTCCAGAGCTTTTTATCCTACCTGCATTCCACAGGCAGCCCCTTACAGGGCACTGCACTGGCAGTGGGAGCCCTGACCCAGTCGGTATTGGGGCTTTCGGGTGCCTTTGGCGAGGTGACCGCCAGCTCCGACGGAACCTGGGAATCTATACGGCAGGTATGGAGCAGCGCCTGGAGTGAACTCAAGGGAAAGCTGCTGGATCCCTCTTACCAGGGCGTGAAGGACACCTTGAACGGCGCCATTGGCCTTTTAAACGGCTTGATGGACGGCACCACCAGCGGCGTGAATTTTCTGACAAAGGCGCTGAATAAGCTGAGCTTTACCATTCCTGCCTGGGTGCCGCTTTTGGGCGGCAAATCCTTCAGCTTTTATGCCTCGCCCCTGCAGGCACCGAAAATTCCCTTTTTGGCACAGGGCGCTGTACTGCCTGCCAATAAGCCCTTTATGGCGGTGGTGGGCGATCAGCGGCACGGCACCAATGTAGAAGCTCCCCTGACGACCATTCAGGAGGCAGTTGCCTTGGTGATGGAGGATTACGCCGCCAGCAATCTGGCGGGACATCAGGCAACGGTGGAGGTCTTGCGGGAGCTGCTGGCGGCAGTGCTGGGCATCTCTATCGGTGACGATACCCTGGCAGCGGCGGTAGAGCGCTATAATGGAAAACTATCTGTGATTCGGGGAGGATACTTATGAGAGCGACCACCAACCTATTTCAAATCAACGGCATCCCTATGTTGGTGCCGGACGCGGAGGCTCAGGCGTCCTATGAGGACTTGGACAGCGCCGATTCCGGGCGGGATGAAAGCGGTGTGATGCACCGGATCCCGGTGCGGTACAAGGTATCATCCTGGAGCTTTTCCTATGACCATCTGACGGAAACGGAAAAGCAGTATATGGAAGGCCTGTTTCCTGACAGCGGGGATTTCCAGTTTACCCATCCCGGAAGACTGGATGCCTCTGTGCCGGTCACTGTGCGGGCATATCGGAGCAAGTACAGCCTGTGCTGGAAAAATGCCCGCACAGGGCTGTGGGGAAACTACGGCTTTTCCATCATTGAATGTTAGGAGGTATCCCTGTGGAAAAAACCATTTTGGTATTGCCTGACGGCACAGAGCTTTCCTCAGGCAAGACCGGCACAGACGCGATCATCAATTTTTCCTTGACCCAGTGCGTCAACGAGGAGGAAGAGCTGACCTTAGGCTCAGTCTGCGCGGCTATGGCGGAGATCACAGTGCTCAGTGCCGGAAGCTTTTCTATGGAGGAAGGGCAGGAATTTACCGTTTTTCGGGAAAATCAGGAGGGAACACGCCGAAGGGTCGGCGTGTTCCTTTCCCAAAAGCCTACAAAGCCCACCGCCCATACGGTAAAGCTCACCGCCTACGACCGTGTGATCCTCCTGGACCGGGATTTAAGCGGCTGGCTGGAAAGCCTGACCGGTTGGCCCTATACCCTGAATGATTTTGGGCATATGGTCAGCCAAGCCTGCGGTGTGACCCTCCAAAATACGGAGCTGCCCAATGGGGATCATCTGATCCCCAAATTTTCTGCCCAAGGGGTCACCGGCAGGCAGCTAATGCGGTGGGTCGGGGAGCTGTGCGGCAGGTTTTGCCGCGCCACCGCCGATGGCAGCCTGGAATTTGCCTGGTATACACCCAGCGGCATTGTACTGCAGCCCACCGGGGAAGCGTTCTATTTTCAAAAGGGCTTTTCCTATGAGGACTATTGCACCGCGCCTATCCAGCGGCTCCAGCTGCGGCAGACAGATACGGATGTGGGCACGGTCTATCCCGAAGCACCGGAGGGAGACAATGCCTATATGATCACAGGCAATCCTCTGGCAGCCGCCAACACCTCCGGCGCGCTGGCGGGTGTTGCCCAGACCCTTTATGAACAGCTCCGGGGGGTCAGCTACACGCCCTGTAAATTGAAGATCCCTGCTGGCATTGCTGTGCAGGCGGGGGATATTGTGATGGTTTTGGATTCAAAAGGTAAAGCGTTTACAGTCTATGTGATGACCCGCAAGCTTTCCGGCGGCAGAAACACACTGGAATGCACCGGCAGTCCCCGGCGTGGCAGCACAGAGGCAGTGAACCGATTCAGCTATAAGGCTTTATCCGGGAAGATCATGAATCTGCAAACCACGGTGGAGGGTTTGCGGGCAGAGAACCAGGACGCGGATGGAAGGCTGGCAAGCCTTGCTATGGATGTGGAGTCGATCACTTCTGAGGTCTCCCGGCAGCAGACGGCGCTTAGCGGCGTCAAGACCCAAATGACCGCTGTGGAGCAAACGGCCCAGGCTTTGCAGCTAAAGATCAAGACCCTGGATGAGGAAGGTGCCCAGAGGGTCAAAACAGAGACAGGCTTTACCTTCGATGAAACGGGACTGACCATTTCCAAGGAAGGCACCCGGATGGAGAACCTTTTGAATGAAACGGGTATGTTTGTAAAACGCTCCGGGGAAGTGATCTTAAAGGCAGATCAGGAGGGTGTCACAGCGGTGGATGTGACGGTGGGTAATTACCTGATCGTTGGCGATCACGCCCGGTTTGAGGATTACAGCAGTGCTGTGGATGGAAAACGCACAGCCTGCTTTTGGATATAGGAGGAAATTATGGCTGTTTATCAAAGCCTGACCCTGACGCAGGTGAGTCAGGATGCAGAGCAAAATACATCCCAGGTGCGGATCCTGTGGCGGTCTACCCAGACCGGCAGCAGCTACAATATGATCGCCCATGATGCCCAGTATTGGATCAGCGTCAATTCCCAGCCGGAGCAGGTTCACACGGTAACCTATTATCTGCCCCAAAATTCGACCCATAGCATTGTGGATACGGTGGTGACCGTTCCCCATAATGACAAGGGTGAGGCTGTGCTCCAGGTGCGCACATGGATGAATACCCGGCTTGCCGTTGGCGTTGTGGAGCTGAATAGAAGCCTGACACTGGATAATATCCCCCGGGCAAGTACGGTGCTGGCATCCGATGCTCTGATCGGGGGATTTTCCCGGTTGGCGGTCACAAAGCGAAACAGCGGCTATACCCACAGCATTGCCTGGCAATTTGAAGATATGCAGGGCTATGTGACAGAAAATGGCGGTATTACACAGGAGGAAACGGTTTTTTCTGCCGACAGTGTGGATTTTCAGATCCCTGATGTCTTTTATGAGGCCATCCCTAATGCAAGAAACGGCATATGCACCCTGACGATATCCACCTATGACAACGGCAGCCTGGTGGGACAGCCCCAAACGGCGGCCTTTACAGCATCGGTGGATGAAGCGGTCTGCTGCCCGGTGGTGGCGGGCAGTGTGCGGGATATCAACGAAGTTACATTGGCACTGACTGGGGATGAACGGAAACTGGTGCGGGGGCATTCTACGGCTTTGTGCCAGATCACAGCCAGTGCCCGAAAGGGTGCGTCTGTTACCAAAAAGCTGATACAGGCAATGCCCGTACAGGAGGATACCCTGACCCTTTCAGGCTTTGGGGCAGAGGCTGTACGGTTTGAAATGGAGGACAGCCGTGGCTTTACGGCAAGCTTTACGAAATCCGTGGAGCTGATCCCCTATGTGGAACTGACCTGTGACGGACAGGCTGTGCGGGACGATCCGGTCAGCGGCAATGCAACACTTTACATTTTAGGAGATTGCTATGCCGGCTCCTTTGGAGCGGCAGATAATGAGATAACCCTTTGTTACAGCATTGATGGGGTAGAGCCGGTCACTATGGAAGCTTCGCTGACGGAGGATCATCGGTTTTATGCCTCCGCGGCGCTGACCGGGATGGATTATACCCGTGTTTACAGCATTACTGTTTGGGTATCGGACAGGCTGAGCAGTCTGGAAAAGCGGGTCACACTGAAAAAGGGTGTGCCGGTGTTTGATTGGGGAGAGGGGGACTTTGCTTTCCACGTGCCGGTGCATATGGACAGCCCTCTGAGCCTGAAAAGCGGCGGCACAGGCGCAGGCAATGCGGAAAATGCCAGGGTCAATCTGGGCCTTTCCCCGGAAATGCTGCCGGGAACAGAATACACCACTTGGGAAAAGTGGCAGGGCAAGACTGTGTACACCAAGCTGCTGGAATTTGGCAACTTGCCGGATAACGGCTGCAGGGAGGCGATCCATTTTGCGCCTGCGACCAGTGTCCTGCGATGCAGCGGCTGTCTTTCCGATGGAAGAACGTTGCCCTTTGGAGGCAGTCATACTGCCCGGGCAGAGGTGTTTTGCGACACCCAAAAGGTCTATATCGACACAAATGCCGACTTTTCCGGCGTGACGGCGGTTGTGAAGATCGATTACTTGAAGGATTAGGGAGGAATTATGAAAACCATTCAAATCACGGTCACCGGCAATCAGGCTGTGGTGACCCAAACGGCAGTGCCGGTTTCCGGCACAGTTGGCCTGCCGGTGGAATTTATCTTTGATGATGCCTGGGAGGGCTTAAGCAAAACTGCCGTATTCCGGGCAAACGGCAGAACAATAGACCGCATTGATGTGAAAGACAGTGCAGCTGTACCCTGGGAGCTGCTGAAAAATCCCGGCTGCCGGCTGTGGGCGGGTGTGTATGGCACCAATTTTGACGGAAGCTTGCAGATTCCGACGATTTGGGCAGATCTGGGCATCATCCAGCCGGGGGCAGACCCTTCCGGTGACGAGAGTGCAGATCCAACACTGCCGGTGTGGGAACAGGCAAGGAGGGGAAGTGTCAGTTATTCCGAGAAACAAGAACTGAGTGAGATAGAGAAGAATATCGCACGGATGAACATTGGAGCTATGGAGTATGGCGAGTCAAAAACGAATTTCAAAATGAATAATTTACGAATTATTCAACTTGCAGACGGTAAGGAAAAAACTGATGCGGCAACAGTGGGGCAGCTACAGACCGCCATAGGCGACATTGAAACTGCCCTTGACAGCATCATTGCCATTCAGGAGAGCCTGATCGGAGGCGGCATATGAACTTTGCGGAAAAATTGCAGACCATAGCGGAAAATGAGCAGAAGGTCTATGATGCCGGTCTGCGGTACGGTGTACTTTCTGATCGGATCAGACGGTGGAACAGCATTACAGATAACGGTGTCAGGACGAATTATGAAAATGCATTCTATGGACATTCCTGGAATGATGATACCTTTGATCCTACTTGCCATATTGCTCCTGCTGTGGCGACCAGGATGTTTAGTTACAGCAAAATAACCGATCTGCAGGCGTTATTGTCCCGTTGCGGTGTCACATTGGATTTTTCATACACGACGAATGCCGAATATGCATTTCATAATTCGGCGATCACAAGAGTCGGTGTTATAGATACAGCAAATTTTTTATCGGTGGGCAATATATTTAACGGAGCTAAAAATCTGACAACGATCGATAAGCTGATGCTTCCGTATAGAAGTAGAAGCTTCACTGCCGGTACATTTGCCGGCTGCGGTAAGCTGACAAATGTGGTATTTGAAAAACAAGCTCCGGTATACGAAAATGAAATAACGGATTACTATGGTAACGCCTATTTGAACGTGACGAATTTGTCACCTGAAAGTATGGTGTCCTTTATTTCCTGTTTATATGACGCGATCGGCAACGGAAAATCCGGGTATGCATATACCATAAAATTCTCGGACGCCTGCTGGGCAGCCCTGAATGCGGCAATCGCCGCACCCGATGGCTGCGATACCTGGCAGGACTATGTATACGGCTTGGGCTATAACGTTTAAGGGGGAATTATCATATGGCGATTGTTACACGGGAGGATATGGTGTCCTTCATTCCCAATACCACCATGCAAAAAGGCTATATCAACGGGGTGCATACCGGTTATTTTATCACGCCTGTCGATGGGTATGCGCTGCACGATAAGGCTTCCGATTATGAAGACCCGGATACAGGAATAATAAACGATTCCTTCTATACCGGTGTGTGTTCCTGTGGTAAAGAATACGATTTCAGTACAGTGCCGGCATTCTATACGGATGCAGGGGGCAGTGTGGTAAATGTCGTTGCATTTGGCGAAGAAAGGGCGTTTTACGCAGTCCCGGCTGACCGGGTATACAGAAAGGAACGGGAAGAATCATGTACACAGCATCAAAAATTATCCAATTAGCCCGGAATGAAGAGGGCTATCTGGAAAAAAAGTCCAACAGCCAGCTTGACAATAAGACCGCCAATGCAGGCAGCGGAAACTTCACAAAATACGCCCGGGACGTGGATGCGATCCCGGAGCTGCTCAACGGCAAAAAACAGGGCTTTTCCTGGTGCGCCGTTTTTGTGCTTTGGCTGTTCGTCAAATTGTGGGGTGCGGCGCAGGCTATGAAAATGCTGTTTCTGCCGGTGAAATCCCTGGCGGCAAGCTGCACCTACTGGATGAATTACTATAAGGCAGCCGGGCGGTTTTTCAAAGATCCTAAGCCGGGAGATCAGATCTTTTTTGGCAGCGGC
>JAFTTQ010000129.1 GCA_017466665.1 Oscillospiraceae bacterium | reverse complement strand
TAAATTATTGTTTACCTTATTACACGCTCCCCCTTTGGGGGAGCTGTCAGCGTAGCTGACTGAGAGGGCAAAATACCTAAAAGCCCTCTCCGTCAGCCCTTACGGGCTGCCACCTCTCCCATAGGGAGAGGGTGTACGCATTATCGAGGTTAGTAAGATAAATTCCAATTTATGCATTTGGGGGCGTACAGCGGATAAAGCTCATTGACCGTCTTATGGGCTTGCATTCTTTCCGTATTGATGATAGAATAAGGAAAAGAAACCCTTTGGTTTTACGAAAGGATGTTTTATATGGGAAAAAGAATTTTTGCCTTTTCGGCAGCGCTTATGATCTGTCTGGGTCTTTTTGGCTGCGGTAAAACGCCCCAGGAGCCTGACCCGCAGAACACTGTCAGCACCACGACCCTTCCCCCGGAAACAGAAGATTCCCTTTTGCCCAAGGATGGCTATTACATTTTCCAGAGCACGGTGACAGAATTTGACTGCTATTTGCATCTTGAATCCCTTTCCGGCACACTGTATATGATGAACGTCCCCACTCAGGTCACACTGCTGGACGATAAGATCACTTGGCTTGACCCGGAGGGGCTGGAATGCAGCTACGACTACACCTACAAAAACGAAAAGCTCTCCTTTGATACCGAGGAGCTGAAATTTGTACTGAAATATGTAGGTGAGGAGCTGCCCCAAAAATATATGCCCGTCCTGCCTCCTGCCGGCAGTTATATGGTTTCCAGCGTCAGCGTGAACGGGGATATGCTGATCTACGGTGAGGAAACGGAAGATCTTCTAACCATCTCCGAGGATGGAACCGGCAGCTTTTATTTTGCCAAAAACCAGCATGCCGTCCAGCTTACCGAGGATTCCCTTTTGATCGATGGCAAGCCTATGCCCTTTTCCTATTATCCCGAGGGCGGCGACTCCCCGATTCTGCTGCTTTTATGGATGAATGAGGATGCGGATTCCATCGCCCTGCGTCCTGTGGAGGAATAAGGTAATACCTAAAAATTTGGGGTCGTCTCAAAAATGAGACGACCCCAAATTGGATCATAAGGGAGAGTAGCCAAAGCTGTTGACCAGCGCGTCCAGCTTACGGCCCTTCTTGCAATAGGGGCACTCCCGATAGTCATAGCTTTCATAGTCGGGAATATCGCCGATGTCGTAGACAGAGCGGACAGGATGGCCGCCTACCTCGTCTACGGCTCTGTAAATTGCGGCAATGCCTGCCACCTCGCCGCCGTAGTAGCCGATGGCTTCAATGCTCCGCTTGGCGGTAAAGCCGGTAGTCACGGATGCCATCAGGATCAAAACGTGCTTGTTTCGGATCATGGGCTGGATGTTATCCCGGAAGATCATCTGGGAATTGGCGTTGTACTCCGGCTCCACCACATAGATGGTCTTATGCTGGTTGATAGTCATAAAGCCGCTCTTGGTCAGCTCCTCTGCCAGGCAGGTACCCAGAACCGCCGTGCCATCCAGGCACAAAATGGTATCCACAGGGGTATTATTGATAAAGCTTGTAACAAGCTGACGGGCTGTTTCCTTTGCTTCACTCAGACGGGTCTTCTGATAAGTAATATCAATATAATAATTGATATGGGAGTGATTGGTAGCAAAATGGCCCTGTGCTACCCGAAGGGGCACCTTACCGTGCATAATGGGAAGATTTTTGATTTCGACCATAAATAGGTCCTCCTTTTTTGAGTAACCGATGATGAAATCGGCAAGAGTAAGTGGCGAGAGATTTTGCTACAAATTAAAGCTTGAAAAACGCAGGAATACTTTGTGTATTTTAAGTTTTTCAAACTGAAAAGTTGGGGCAAAAGATCCGCCAATAACCACAGACGATTTAATAAGCGGTTACTTGTTTTAAAAAAAGAAAAAAACATTTTTTCATTCCGGCAACAGCGTTCTTTGCCGGCAGGATGAAAAAACGCTTTTTTTCATTATAACCTGAAACCACCGCTCTTTGCAAGCAAAAAGCGGTGGTGTTTTTATCCAAAATTTTCTTTTTATTTCTGTGCATTCTGCCATCCGGGGATCAGCTTTTCCTGTGCCTGAAACTGCCGGGCAATGATGCGGCAAATCTTTTTCTCCCGGATCAGCCTGTGGATCTCCGAGAAGGTCACCCATTTGGCATCATCGGTCTCACCGGGCAAAAGCCTGATCTCCTCTAAAGGTGTGTTGCGGATCAGGGTGTAGTAATCAAAATGGGTATTGCGGTCACTGCCGGAGTCAATAAGCCTGAATTCCCCCTGCTCCGCCTGGATGCCGGTCTCTTCGTATAGCTCCCGGGCGATTGCCTGACGGCTGCTCTCCCCTGCCTGGGCAGCACCGCCGGAATTTTCCCAGGTGCCGGCAAAGGTTTTTTCCGGTGCCCGGCGGGTCAGAAGAATATTGCCCTTTCCGTCGGTGACCCACACACAGACCACCAGGCCATACTCCCCTTTGCGCCAGGGAGTTCCACGCAAATGGACTCTGCCGGTAAGCTTTCTGTCTTTATCGTAAATATCGTTATACTCCATAACGGAATTGCCTTTCTTTTTCCTGCTGTCACTGTAACTGTTACAGTATATCACGAAAGCCATTTTCGGTCAATACATAGCTAACCGGAAATCCTTTTATAAATGCTTGGGCACCAAACGTAGTACTTTGTAACAGCTAAAACTTTGTGTCATTGCGAGCCCCGTAAGGGGCGTGGCAATCTCATATAATAAGCTGTACTTTGAGATTCCCTCGCCAGTTTGAGAACTGGCTCGGAATGACAAAGTAAACTTTAAGCTGTTACAAAATAGTAGGGGCCGATTGAGGCACATCGGCCCCTACGAATGCGTTATAATTGGTTGGTATACTAAATCTCAATTTATCGTATGGATCTTTTGCTTTTGGGAAAACTGTAAGCAAAGGAGCTGAGTAAAATGATCGAACCTGATACCATAAAGCTGCTGCGGGAGTGCGATGCCGGGGTCAAAATGGGGATCTCCTCCATTGACGATGTGATCAACCGGGTGGAAAAGCCAGCGCTGCGGGAAACTCTGCGTAATTGCAAGCAGGCCCACGAGGAGCTGCACGAAACGATCCAGCTTCGACTGATGAAATTTCAGGACGAGGGCAAGGATCCCAACCCCATTGCCAAGGGAATGAGCTATATGAAGACGACCTTTAAGCTTGGTCTTAAGGAAAGCGACAACACCATTGCGTCCCTGATGACCGACGGCTGCAATATGGGTGTCAAATCGTTAAACCGCTATCTGAATGAATACGGAGCCGCCGAGGAATACGCTAAGGATATCACAAAACGGCTCATTAAACTGGAAGAGGACCTGACCCGCGACCTAAAAGAATACTTGTAGTATTCGGAACCTACCTTATTATGTGTAGAGCCAGCCATTCTCGGGTGTCCAGAAAAACTCCAAAAAATTTCACGGACACCTTGGAAGGGGTATCTCTACAATCCCCGACCTAAACAATAATAGACCATCTGCACTTTTGGGGCTGTAATATAATCTGAATATTCATATGGAATACCCATTAGAGAGTCACCTCCCTCTTTGAGGGAGGTGGCTTTGCCGAAAGGCAAAGACGGAGGGAGTGTCACATCATACGATAGGACACTCCCTCCGTCTTCTTGCTGCACCAAAACCCAGCCCCCTCATATAGGGGGCTAAGAGCGTATGCAGCAGTTTTGGATGAATATATGTTTTTTCAGCACCTTTTATATTGGCTCTGTTTCAACGATTAATTTCCGGGTTATCGGTTCGACACAAAATATAGTCAATGCTTACATTGTAAAATTCTGCCAACCGTAAAAGAGTTTCCGTAGGTGGAACTCTTTCTCCATTTTCAAATTTTGACAGAAGTGCTTGCTCAATTCCCGTCTGCATTTGTAAAGAAATCTGGGTATATCCCCGGCTTTTTCTAAGAAACTTCAATCGATTTTCCATAACATCCCTCCTATGACATTATGTCATAATCGCAGTTGACAATTATGACAGTTTGTCATATAATCAGGATGTGCTGATTTTCTCTGTTAAGCAAAAATCAGTGACAAAACATTATAGAAAAAGGAGAAATCAAAAAAATGAAAAAATTTCTGGCACTGTTACTTTCCCTGCTGATGATCGTTGGTATGCTCGCGGCCTGTAACGATGGCGAGGGCAGTAAGGACGACGATGGCACAAATAAAACTTCCGCTGAAGCACCTGACGAGCCTGAGGAAAAGCCTACCAAGTCTGAAGGAAAGCCCGAGGAGGATTCCTCCGAGTCTGAAGAATATCCCACTGAGCCTTCCATCACTGGTGAATTGCTGGATGCTCCAAAGGTTAGCTTTGACGAGAGCGTTGAGGACTTGTATATTTACTTTATGTACCCCGGCGATTCCGAAAACGAGATTCTGAGCATGGAACTTGCTCTGGATCAGCTTACAGAGGATTCATATTTGATTTACTACTCCGACGGGCTTCTGAAAAATGAGGAAATTGTTTTAGAAGTCACAGATGACGGTATTACCGCATATGCAAAAAATGTATTCATGGAAAGCTTTGAAAAGGTGGATACAAAAACCCAGGCTGAGCTGGAAGCCAGCGTTTCCTCATATATGGAGATTCTTACCGTATTCCTATATCCGAGCGCTCTAATGCCGGAAGCTAAGTATATAGAAACCGATGATATTGCGGTATCCCTGGTTGGCGACGTTTATACCTATGATGTAGTGGAGAATGGACAGGTTACATACAAGATCCAATACCACAAAGAAACAGGCATTATGACCGACCTGAGAGACGCAGACGGCAATTTGGTCTACACTGTTGCCGGCCTGAGCACCACAGAGCTTCCTATTCCAGAATATAAATAATTCAAAAATGAATCAAATCGTGAGGAAAAAATGGTACAAAAATTTTGTGAGCAATGCGGCAGTCCATTGAAGGAAAATTCCCGATTCTGCGTGAAGTGCGGTGCGCAGGTATTGTCAGAAAGCCAGATCATATATGTCAATAACCGGAAAATTCCCGGTAGAGGTTACGGCATATCCTCTATGGTGTTGGGCATTATTGGCTGTTTTTACTTGTTTGTTCAATTATTAAATATTATAAGTGCAATTTCTTTAGAAAGTCTATCCCTTGATATTGATCTCATCATACTTGCACTCAACGTAACATTGTATGCCGTTTTGTCCTTATTGGCACTGATTTTCGGTATATTAGCAAGAAAACGAAAATATCAATGTGGCATCAGCTCCTCAGGTATTGTGCTGGGCGTTCTTGGAATGGCTATTGCTGTCATATCGCTGATTATGGTAGCTGCAAATATTTGACAAAAAAGAGCTGTCTTAAATAAGACAACCCTTTTGTGTATATTGCTTTCATAATATTTTCGTAAGGGGCGGCCTGAGTGCCGCCCCTTTTATGTTTTTACCAGAAATTCTGTGGGTTTTGAGCCAGCCTCTTTTTTATATTATCCCAACTGCTTTTGCAGTTCGGTGATCGCTGCTTGAAGCTGTGCGTCCTCCTCCGGTGCCAGAGTTTCCGAATAGATCTCTGCCATGGTTTCTTCATTCACATCGATGGGAATATCCGGCTGCAGGCCGCCAACCTCTGCCAGGCTCACACCCTTGGGGGTAAAATATTTGCCCACAGAGAGGTTGACCAACGAGCCATCAGACAGCTCGATCCCCTGCTGGAAATAGCCCTTGCCCAAGGTGGGCTGTCCCACTGTCACCGCGTAATCATACTCTGTCAGCGCCGCGGCAAAAAACTCCGCCGCGGAAACACTGTCACCATTGATCAGCACTGCCATGGGCATATCCTTACAGGCAGCGTCAGAGGTCTCCTCCTGGGTTCTGCCCAAATAATCCTCACTGCGGAACAGCACCCCGGAGGGCAGCAGGAAATCCAGAACCTCCACCATTTCGCTGACATAGCCGCCGGGATTAAACCGCACATCAAAGATCATTGCCTTGGCGCCCTGGCTTTCCAGATCCGCAAAGATCGCCTTTGTCTCCTGGGCACAGCGCTCATTGAAATTGCTGATCTGGATATAGCCGATGGTATCGGTAACCATTTTCCCCGATGCCACCTCCCGCAAAATGCTTTGACGGGTCAGCTCCATAGTCATCTCCTGCCCATCCCGCAAAACGGTGATGCTGACCTTCGTACCCGCATTGCCGCTGATCATTGTCTGCGCCGCATCCGAGCCGATCTCCGTCACATACTTGCCATCCACCGCAACGATCACATCTCCCGGCAGAATGCCGCCCTCCTTGGCAGGACTGCCCGGCTCAACTTGCTGCACCTGAAAACCGCCGTTGTTTTCTAAGATCTGAATGGTCACACCAATGCCCACATAGGAATTGGTATGCTGCTCCTCATAGACCTGATACTGGTCAGCTGGCACATAGTAGCTCCACTGGTCATCCAGCGATGCCACCATAGCCGCCGCCATAATATCATCCATATATGCCTCATCCACTTCCCCGATAAACATACGGTCGATCACATTTTTCAGTTCCCGGAGCTTCCCAAACTGGTTTTTTTGAGATGCTCCGAAGATAAACAGGGTCAAAGCCGACGCCAGCGCAGCCACAATAATATAGGAAATGGATCTTTTAAAAATATGATTCCACTTTTCGTTTTTTTCTTCCACAATAAGACCTCCTAAACGCCAAGGAAAACGCCACAATAAGATATCCCCGGCTATTTGCTCATATCCCTGCTGTAAATGATTGTTTAGAGCAGAAGGTTAGGCGTACACGCCAAAGCCTTCCCCCTTGGGGGAAGGTGGCAGCCCGTAAGGGCTGACGGATGAGGGGTGTATCGATTTCGCATTGGTGCTGTAGAAAATTGTCACATTTTTCTGCACACCACATCAGTCAAAAATCATAGATTTTTGACAGCTTCTCCTCAAGGAGAAGCCTTTTTTCCCACTCTCGTTAGCTAAGGTAAATTCCAATTTATCATTACGGCAGTATATAAGGCGGGGGTTGCCTGCGATGAGGCAACCCCAATTGTTACAGATAAGGCACCACCATAGCCACCAGGCCCAGCAGCATCACTGCCGCCATAATGCCTGCCAGCACAGAAACCATTTTCTTCTTCACAGTATTCCCTCCTCAGAGATAATCATACTAGGCTTGGAATGTACTCAGCCGGGTTTACATACACACCGTTATAGCTGATACCAAAGTGCAGATGTACACCGGTAGAACCGCCGGTCGTGCCCATATAGCCGATCACCTGGCCGGCTTCTACGTACTGACCGTAGCTGACCACATAATGGGTCATATGCATATAGATCGAGCCGAAGCCGTCGCCGTGGCTCAGGGAAACATAGTTGCCCGCGCCACCGGCCTGATAAGCAGCGGTAGTCACATAGCCGCTTCTCGTGGCAACGATTGGTGTTCCCTCCGGGCCGGTCAGGTCAACGCCATTGTGCATTTTCCATATGCCGCTGAGGGGGTGATAGCGGTAGCCGAAGGGACTGGACACTCTCCAATAGGAACAGGGCACCGTCCATTGGATGCCGTTTACCGTGGTGGTCGCGCCGCCGATCACGGGAGAAGATGCCTGCTCCCGATCCTTGGCATCCTGATACTCTTCTTTTTTGTTGGCGATCTCCTGCATCAGCTCTTCCTGCATCTGCTCGGATTCCTCGATCATCGCCTCATATTCATCGCCCTTTGCCTTCATTTCGATCAAAAGGGCATCGGTTTCCACCCGCTTTTGCGCCAGCACCTGCTCTACCGCATCCATCTGATCCCGCTTATTCTGCAGCTCTGCCTGATCCTCCGCCAGCGCGTCCCTTGCCGCCGCTACCTCAGCGGCAGCCTTGTCCAGCTCCTCTAAGCACTTTTTATCTGCCTCGGCAATCTCCTGAACCATTTCCCAGCGATCCAGCATCTCCATAAAGCTGCTGGCACCGGAAAGCACTGACCAGTAGGACAGCTCGCCGTTTTCCTCCATAGCCCGGATCCGCTCTAAATTCTTCTGCTGCAGCTCCTGCAGCCGTGCCTGTGCCTGATCCACTTCCTCCTGCTTATCCGCGATAAGCTGGGCGCATACGGTGATCTGCTGGTTTACCACTTCCATCTGCTCATAAAGCAGGACGATCTCCTGATCCACCAGATCCTTTTGTGCCACCAGAGATTCCAGCTCATCCCGGTTGTCGGAAAGCTGACCCCGCAGGGCATTCAGCTCTGCCTCGATCTCCGCGTTTCTTTCTTCTAATTCATTCAGCTCCTCTTTGATCTGGCTGGAGGACGCGGCACTGACAGATGCCGGCTGGACACCGCCCATCAGGTTAAAAAACAGTACCAAGCTTAAAAATACCGCCAGTACAGAAAGGATATGCTTTTTCTTGCACATACTTGCTCCTTCCTTGTGATCAGACCTTCAAAAATCTGCGAATGGAGGCAAAGCTGCCCACAACGCCTACAAACATACCTGTGCCGGCGAAGATCACCAGCATCGGCAGGATCAACTGGGTAAAGGGCACCATGGTCAAAAGCAGTCCCCCATCCATCTGTACCAGTTGATTTGCCATAAAATTATATAAAAGCCACTCCGCGCCAAAGGCAATGCCGGAGCCTAAAATCCCCAGCAAAAAGCCCTGCACCACAAAGGGCAGGCGGATGAAGCCATTGGTGGCACCCACCATTTTCATAATGGCGATCTCATCCCGCCGGTCAGCCATTGCCAGCTTTACCGTATTGGAGATAATCAGCAGGCTGACAAATACCAGCGCCACGATCACCACGATGGAAAACATACTGACAACATTCTGGATCGTGGTCAAAAGGTTTACCACATCATCGGCAACCTTGACCTTCACCACCCCTTCCACTTCTAAAAGGGCAGCCTTGGTCTCCTCCAAAAGCTGGGGGTCTGTGGGCAGGATACGGAAACGGTGGCGGAAGGTTTGGGTGCTCAATCCGTCAAAGGCGCCGGACTGCCCCATATCCTCGCGAAAATCCTCGTAAGCCTCCTCACGGGGAATGAAGATCGCCTGCTCCACGTTCTTAACCAGCGCCAGATCGCTGCCTACGCTTTTGGCCTCGGCATCGCTGAAGGTTTCATCCACAAATACCAGAATCTCATTTTTTTCATTGAGTTCCTCAACCTTAAGACCAATATTGTAGATCACCGAGAAGAATGTGCCCACGATCAGCAGGCACGCCACCGTAACAAACACAGCGGCAAAGGACATAAAGCCGTGGAGAAAGATCCCCCGGATGCCCTCTTTGATCAAATAGCCGAAATTATTTCCCTTCATACTCGAAATACCCATCCATTCCGTCGCTTACAACGACTCCCTCGTTGATTGCAATGACCCGCTTGTGGAACCGTTCCACCAGATCCTGCGCATGGGTCACCACCAGCATTGTGGTTCCCAAGCTGTTGATCTCCTGCAAAAGGCTCATAATCTCCAGAGATTTAGCCGGATCCAGATTGCCGGTCGGCTCATCGGCAATGATGGTAGAGGGATTATTGACCAAGGCTCTGGCAATCGCTAACCGCTGCTGCTCACCGCCGGAAAGCTCATTGGGGTGGCGGCGGCTCTTGGTCTCCAATCCAACCAGCTCCAGCACATAGGGTACACGGGCACGGATCTCCTTCTCCCGGGCCCCCACCACACGCATGGCAAATGCCACATTGTCATAAACCGTCATATCCTGGATCAGCCGAAAGTCCTGAAACACCACGCCAACCGTGCGGCGCATATAGGGCAGCTCCCGTCTGCGGATCCGCTCCAAAGAATAGCCGTTGACGTGAACAGAGCCGGAGGTAGGCTTCAGCTCACCGGTGATCAGCTTGATAATGGTGGATTTTCCAGAGCCGGAGGGCCCCACCAGATAGGCAAATTCGCCGTCCTCGATCCGCATGGATACGCCCCGTAAAGCCTGAGTGCCCACGGAATAGGACTTGACTACATCGGTAAATTCGATCATATTTCTCTCTCCAGGTAAAAACCGGGGAATATTCCCCAGGATTCTATGTATTAAGTATAGGGTAACAAAATTGTAACACATTATAAATATTATGTCAATCAAAGGAGCCTGAAAAAAGATGGAAAAACCAATTTTTTAACACTTTATCCAAATATTCTCCCCGCCGTTCCCCGCACTGCCCCGATAAATTGGAATTTATCTTACTAACCGATTATAACGCACTCGTAGGGGCCGATGCCCACATCGGCCCTATTTCCAATGCTTTTTGTTAGGGCCTATGTGGGCATCGGCCCCTACGAATGGTGCGCTAAACAATAATTTACGCAAAAAAGAGGTGCTTATCGCACCTCTTTTTTTCTTATCGGGACTCCCGGGAGGACAGGTACTTGCGTACCATCAGCGCCACCTTAAACACGATGGCGTGGTCGAACTGCCGCAGATCCAGACCGGTCAGCTTCTTGATCTTCTCCAGGCGGTACACCAGAGTATTGCGGTGCACAAACAGCTTTCTGGAGGTCTCAGAAACGTTCAGGTTGTTCTCAAAGAACTTATTGATGGTAAACAGCGTTTCCTGATCCAGCGCGTCGATGGTATTCTTCTTGAATACCTCTGTCAGGTAAATATCGCACAGGGTGGTGGGAAGCTGATAGATCAGACGGCCAATACCCAGATTTTCATAATTGATGATGCTGCGCTCCGTATCAAAGACCTTGCCCACATCGATGGCAGTCTGTGCCTCCTTATAGGAGTCGGACAGCTCCCGCAGATGCTCCGCGACGGTGCCAATACCGATCACAGTCTTCACATACAGCTCATTTCTCAGCTTATCCTCCATAGCGTGGGCGATCCGCTCCAGCTCCTCGCCGGAGGTATCCCCGGAAAGCTGCTTAATGACAGCAATATCGGTTTCATTCACACTCAGGACAAAGTCCTGCATCTTATCCGGGAACAGGGATGCCAGCACATCCACCGCCGCCACATCACTTCTGCCGGACTGGCGAACCAGAAATACAGCCCGGGGGGCATCGGTAGCAAAATGCAGCTCCTTGGCACGGATGTAAATATCCCCGGAGAGGATATTATCCATAATGATATTCTTCACAAAGGTGCCCCGGTCGTGCTTTTCCTCATAGAAGGACTTGGCATCGCTGAGGGCTATGTACGCTAAGCTGCAATATGCCTTTGCCTGCTCGTCATCGCCGCTGCAGAACACAGCATACTCAAAATAGTTGCTGCCGCCCATAATCGCCTTGAAGGTACGCTGACCGAACCGAACCACCTGATCGCCGCTGCCGGCAACCTTAATGGCAGCCTCTGCCCAGCGCTCACCCAGCAGGGAAACATCGGTACTGGAAACTACGCAGCCGTCGTTATCAATGACACCGAAAGCACGGTCGGTGGCATCTTTGAGCTGCAGGATCACACTCTGAAAAACATTGTTGGACATAGCGCATATCTCCTTTAATGTACTTTTTTACTAAATTGCTTTATTAGTATACATTACTTTTGCGCAAATTGCAAGCATTATTTGACAGATTGATACAAAAATATATATATTTTTTAGTGAAATTCCCGAATAATTCTTTTTTACGCTTTATGATTCCGATATCAGCCCGATTTCCTCCTGTGTTAGCTGGCGCACCTGTCCCCGGGGCAGTGTCCCTAAGGTCAGCGCGCCCTCCTGACGGCGCTCCAGATAGGTCACGTGCATCCCCCGGGCTGCCATCATTCTGCGAACCTGATGGTATTTGCCCTCGTATACCGTGACAAGACTCTCCCCCGCCCCCATAGGCTGCAAAACTGCCGGCAGGCACCTCGTGCCATCCCGCAGGATCATCCCCTGGGCAAACGCCTGGACATCTTCCTCCCCGGCAGTGCCCTCATGGCGGGCGTAATAGACCTTCTGTACCTGCTTTTTGGGGCTGATCAGCCGGTGGAGCAGGTCGCCGTCATTGGTAAAGAGCAACAGTCCCTCCGTTGCCTTATCCAGCCTGCCCACAGGCTTTAAATCCACATGCTGATACTCCGGCGGCAGCAGCTCCATCACCGTTTTTTCCGTTTTGTCCTCGGTGGCTGTCACATAGCCTGCGGGCTTATTCATCAAAACCACCACTGTGCCCACTGCCCCCAAAGGCTCTCCGTCCAGGCAAACTTTGTTTTTCCCCGGGTCGAGCTTCCGGCTGCCGTCCTTTTCCGGCTTTCCGTCTACTGTGACTCTGCCGGACTTCAGGATCATTTTCACCTGAGAGCGGGTGCCTGCCCCACAGTCGCAAAGAAATTTGTCCAACCGTTCCATTCTTTCTCCGTTCTAACCCTCCAATATGCTTAATATGCTGTAATGTCAAAAAAGTAAGGAGGGTTTTTATTATGATGTTTTTGACCGCAAAGGTCGATATAAAAAAGATCGCCCTGATCGTAATTGCGGCGCTGGCCTTGATCATAGCGCTGGTGCTGATCTTCGGCGGCTCCGGGGATGATACGGCAAATACTGCCGCGCCCGCGGTTTCCGGCAATGACGCACGGGTAGAATTCTTAAAGAAGTTCGGCTGGGATGTTGCCGCCTCCCCCATCGAATCCGGTCAGGTGCGCATCCCGGAAGCTGCCACCGATGTCTATGACCGCTACAACGCGCTGCAAAAGAGCCAGGGATACGATCTGAGCCAGTATGCCGGCAAAACTGTGATGCGCTATGTCTACAAGATCAACAACTATCCCGGTGCCACCGACCCGGTTTATGCCACCTTGCTGGTCTATAAGAACCAGATCATCGGCGGAGATGTGACCGACACCTCTGCCAAGGGTGCCATCAGCGGCTTTGCAATGCCCAACACCAATACGCCCACCGAGCCGTCAGAGCCCAGCGAACCGCCCCAGAGCCAACCCACAGAATAAAAAACTGGAATTTACCTTAGCTAACGAGAGTGGGAAAAAAGGCTTCTCCTTGAGGAGAAGCTGTCAAAAATCTATGATTTTTGACTGATGTGGTGTGCAGAAAAATGTGACAAATTTCTACAGCACCAATGCGAAATCGATACACCCCTCATCCGTCAGCCCTTACGGGCTGCCACCTTCCCCCAAGGGGGAAGGCTTTGGCGTGTACGCCTAACCTTCTGCTCTAAACAATAATTTACATTTATTTTACCACATTTTGTTTGGGTTGACAACCGGGGGATGCCATGGTACTTTATTAGTAATCAAATAAAGTTCTTCAGGGCAGGGTGAGATTCCCGACCGGCGGTAAAGTCCGCGAGCATTCCCATGCTGAATTGGTGAGATTCCAATACCGACAGTACAGTCTGGATGAAAGAAGAAACGGATGTCAATACTATGCCCTGGGTATGTACTGCCCAGGGCATATTTTTTCAGGAGGTGCGTCATGGTCAAGCTATGGCAGACATTTTTAAATAATATGAGCTTTGTGGCTGTATGCGCGGGGATCATCCTTGGGCTTTTTCTGTTGGGCAAGCTGTCCGAGCGGCTTTTGCCAAACCCCAGAAGCATCTCCAAAGCCCGCAGGCTCACCATCATTTCCATCTGCTCCGCCTTGGCGGCAGTGCTGCACATCTTGGATTTTCCTCTGCTGTTTTTGGCACCGGAGTTTTATAAGCTGGACTTTTCCGAGCTGCCGGTCATGCTCTGCGGCTTTTACCTTGGGCCCTCCGCCGCCGTTGCCTGTGAGGGACTGAAAATTCTTTTAAAGCTCCTGATGAAGGGCACCTCCACTGCATTTGTGGGGGATTTTGCCAATTTCGCCGTAGGCTGCAGCTTTGTGCTGCCTGCCGTGATCGTCTACCACACCGCCCGGAAAAAGAAGACCGCCGTATGGGGACTGGTCTTGGGAACTGTGGTGCTTGCCGTTTTCGGCAGTGCCTTCAACGCCCTGTATTTACTGCCGAAATTCGCGGAAATGTTTATGCCCATGGAGGCCATCATTGCCGCCGGCAGTGCCATCCACAAGGGCATTGACTCTGTGTGGAGCCTGGTGCTGTGGTGTGTTGTACCGCTGAATCTCGTCAAGGGCATATCCGTCAGTGTGCTGACTTTATTGCTGTATAAGCGTGTGGCCCGCCCCCTTTTTGGAAAATAAAACGGTTTTACGCCATAGGCTCTTGCGGTTTTCCGGCAGGCGTGATACTATACTCCCGAGAAGAGAAAAAAGGAGGAAATTCCCTTGTTTTGTGTACATTGCGGCAAACAGATCTCCGACGACAGTAAATTCTGCGTCCA
Organism: Oscillospiraceae bacterium; assembly: GCA_017466665.1. GTDB lineage: Bacteria > Bacillota > Clostridia > Oscillospirales > Oscillospiraceae > Faecousia. Next base: position 6,941 of record JAFTTQ010000129.1, on the reverse strand, counting down.
CTGCGGAAAGTCCTGTACCCCCGCAGCCCCCGTTCAAAGAGCACCTGCAGCCCCTGTTCAGCGGGCATCTGCCCCCCAACCCCAGAAGGCACCCGCAGCCCCTGTGCAGGCTGCTCCCCGCAAATCCGACGCTGGCAAACCTATTATCATAGGCATCGTCATTGCGCTCCTGCTGGCAGTTTTAGGCTTTGGCGGTTATTATGTCGTCACAGAATTCGTGATCCCCGCCTTAGAAGAACAGGAGGACTCTGATTCCGGGCGCAATAACCAGGCGGAGGAAGAGGATGACTTTACAAAACCCAGCCGGGACGATCAGGATGTGGATGTCACCCCCACTCCCAGCGGTGACGGTCAATCCGAAGAACCGGGTCTTTCTGCTGACAATCCTTACCGCGGCTGCTTTGAGCAGTATTCTGATTATGTTCTCCCAAACAGCGACAGCCGTTACTATTCCTATTCGGATATTTCTGATTTATCCGGCGAAGAACTGGCTATTGCCTATCGGGAAATCCGCGCCCGTCACGGTGGGACTTTCTCTGATGCTGATTTGCGGGAATATTTTGAAGCCCGGGACTGGTATCATGCAGGCGGCGATTCCTATGATTTAAACAGCTATGAGCTTTCCAACCTCACACTCATTGAGGTATGTGAAGATATGCGAAGCGGCGAGCTGTATACCTCCGGCAATCCCTACATCAAGCTGTACCGCAATGCCGACTACGCCATTGCCTCCAGCAATACCCGCTACCTGAGATCCAGCGATCTGGCTGGCCTGTCTGAGGATGCCCTGTATGTTGCCGGCAGTGAGATCCTTGCGCGGCACGGCTGCATTTTTGAGGACGAGACTCTTCAAGCATATTTCTACTCCAAAAGCTGGTATCAGCCCTCTGTGCCGGAAACCCGGTTCAATACGAACCTGTTGAATCAATATGAGATCACAAACCTCACTCTGTTTGACAGCTACGGGCAGGGATCTGAATATGAGGTCAGCGGTGCCTATTGGTCACCGGATAACCCCTATAAGAGCATTTACGAAAGCTATGGCCGCAGCCAGGTCTACTTCTTCCCCGACAGCAGCAGCCGGCTGCTGACCTCCGCGGATATTGCCGGGATGAATATTGACGAGCTGTGCCTGGCACGAAACGAGATCTGGGCACGCAACGGCTACCTGTTCGGCGACGATCATCTGCGGGAATATTTCCAGCATTTTACCTGGTATCATCCCACCACCGCTATGGGCGATCAGGATGCAGTCAGCTTCAATTCCGTGGAGTATGACAATATCCGATTCCTCCGTGCCCGCCAGTCTGAGCTGGAAAGTCAGTAAGCCCCTGGGCGGATAACATCCACCCCTACTACTTTGTTAAACTTTGTGTCATTGCGAGCCCCGTAAGGGGCGTGGCAATCTCATATAATAAGCTGTACTTTGAGATTCCCACGCCAGTTTGAGAACTGGCTCGGAATGACAAAGTAGACTTTAAGATGTTACAAAGTACTACTACTTTGTTAATGCTAAAGCTTTATTTATTCAAGCCCTCTCCGTCAGCCCGTTCGGGCTGACACCTCTCCCAAAGGGAGAGGTCGCGCTCCCCCTTTGAGGGTAAGCAAAGCGCAGTTGCGGCAGCGAGCTGGCAAAAATCTTTGATTTTTGACTGAGCGGGTAATCTGTAAAGTTTTACTACGTGCGTTAAAATCATTTACGTTAAAAAGGAGAGGCAGATGCCTCTCCTTTTTCGTTATTCTTCAAAATCAGCTTCATCTGCGCTGGGGCTATCGTCCTGAGCGGCATTGGTCTTTTCTTCCTTGGCCGCGTTGACAAATGCCATCAGCTCGTCGCCGGTGATCGTCTCCTTATTCAGCAGGTACAGGGAGATCTCATCCAGCAGCTCCCGGTTATCGGTAAGCAGCTTCCTTGCCGCCTCATATTCCCGGCTGAGAATGGTCTGAACCTCTCTATCCACGATCGCGGCGGTTTCCTGAGAGCAGTCCATATACGCCTGCCCCTCCAAATACTGATTCTGCACCGATGCCGGTGCCATCAGACCCAGAGCATCAGACATACCGTAGAGAGTCACCATATTCCGCGCCAACGCAGTGGCACGCTGAATATCGTTGGAGGCGCCGGTGGTCTGCACGCCGAAGACGATCTGCTCCGCCGCACGGCCACCTAACATAGTCCGCAAATTTACCCGCAATTCCTGGGCGGTTTGAAGGAATCGTTCCTCCTCAGGCATATACATCGTATAGCCCAGTGCGCCGGAGGTATGGGGCACAATGGTGATCTTGCTCACCGGCTCGGTACGCTTTTCCAGTGCCGCCACCAGTGCGTGACCTACCTCGTGATAGGCAACCAGCCGCTTTTCCGTATCGGTCAGGACTGTGTTTTTCTTTTCCGTACCGGCGATCACCGTTTCAAAGGATGTGAGCAGATCCTCCTGAGTCACCAGCTTTCTGCCAAGGCGGACAGCGCGCAGCGCCGCCTCATTGACCAGATTGGCAAGATCCGCACCCACCGCGCCGGCAGTTGCCTGGGCGATCCGCTGCAGATCCACGTCCTCTGCCAGCTTGATCTTGCGGGTATGCACCTTCAGGGTGTCCAATCTGCCCTGGAGGTTGGGACGATCAACGATCACCCGGCGGTCAAAACGGCCGGCACGCAGCAGCGCCTTATCCAGGATCTCCGGGCGGTTGGTAGCCGCCAGAATCACAACGCCCTTAGAAGAATCAAAGCCGTCCAGCTCTCCCAAAAGCTGATTGAGGGTCTGATCGTTGGTGCTGAACCGGGCATCCCGGGTATGACCCACCGCATCGATCTCGTCAATGAAAATGATACAGGGCGCTACCTTTGCCGCCTGCTGAAACAGGCTGCGGACACGGCTGGCACCCACGCCTACGAACATCTCCTCAAAATCAGAGCCGGAGATGGAGAAGAAGGGTACATTTGCCTCACCAGCCACCGCTTTGGCAAGCAGAGTTTTGCCGGTACCGGGAGAGCCTACCAGCAGTACGCCCTTGGGCAGCTTTGCGCCGATCTCCGCGTACTTGTTGGGATTATGGAGAAAATCAATGATCTCCTGCAAGGATTCCTTTGCCTCGTCCTGACCTGCCACGTCTTTAAAGGTCACGCCGGTCTGCTTTTCCATATAGACCTTGGCCTTATTGCCGCCAATACCGCCCATCATACCGTCGCCGCTCATACGCTTGGTCAGTGAGCGCATCAGGAAAAATGTCAGCAGCACCATACCGGCATAGCCCAAGATCATAATGATGGTGGAATTGTCCTCCACGAAAGGCATAGTCACCTTGGTAACGCCTAAGCTGTGAAGCTCATCTGCCAATTCCAGCAAATTGCCGTTGCGCAGACCGGTATAACAGGCCTTACGCTCAGCGGAGGGCTTTGCTGCCTCTTCCTTGGTCAGGTAGATCACCCGGTCATATTCCAGACGCACTTCCTCAAGCTGGCCGCTTTCCATAGCATTACGGAAATCGGTATAGGAGACCTCTTTGTACTGACTGCTGGAAATCGCATTGTAGACCAGACTGATCAGCAGAACGATGGCAATGGTCAGTATCAGTGCCAAACCTATATTTTTTGGTTTTTTCTCTTCATTTTGCGGATTTTTTTTGGGATCCTTGTTATTGGTATCCAAAAGAGCACCTCCTTACGGTGTTCTGAATTTTTTTCATCATAACACATTTTTCCGCCGACTGCAATGAACGATACGCATTTTTGCCGTAAATTTTCTGTTAATTATTGCCCTTTCTAAAAAAAATGTTGTAGCATACGCAAACTTCTGCTATAATAACAAAAATATACGCTTTCAAGGAGATTCACTTATGAAAGAGCAATACCGCCGGGATCGCAGACCTGAGCCGCGGGAAGAAAACGAGAATCAGTTGGAAGGACGCAACGCCCTGCAGGAGGCCTTGCGCAGCGGCAGGACTATTGATAAGGTCTTTATTGCCGCCGGCGAAACTGACCGGGGTTTGCAGCATTTGGCTGCCCAGGCCAAGGAGGCGGGGGCTGTTGTAGTGCCCGTAGACCGCCGGAAATTGAATGCTATGAGTACTACCGGTGCCCATCAGGGTGTGATCGCTCTGGCAGCCGCCCGGGAATATGCCACCATTGACGATATTTTGCAGACTGCCGCTGACCGGGGAGAAGCACCCCTGATCGTCATTTGCGACGAGCTTTCCGACCCCCACAACTTAGGTGCCATCATCCGTTCAGCGGAATGCGCCGGTGCCCACGGTGTGATCATCCCCAAGCGCCGCAGTGTCGGTTTGACCGCTGTGGTCGCCAAGACCTCCGCCGGTGCCCTGGAATATATGAAGGTGGCAAAAGTCGTAAATCTTGTCAGCACGATTGAAGAGCTGAAACAAAAGGGTGTTTGGATCTTCGGCACTGCCGCCGAAGGCTCTGTGCCTATGTACAAGGCTGATCTGACCGGCCCCACCGCCATCGTCATCGGCTCTGAGGGCGACGGTATGAGCCGATTGGTGCAAAAAAGCTGCGATATGACTGTGCATATCCCTATGAAGGGTCACATTACTTCCTTGAACGCATCCGCCAGCGCATCCATTCTCTTGTACGAAGCCCTGCGCCAGCGATTACAATAAATCAGGAGGTGCTCTATGGATAACAATACCTCTCAGGAGCTGAATCCGGAATTGGAGCAAGACCTTTCTCCTATCCCGGAGGCTGTGGAGCCTGAACCGGAATTGGAGGATCTGGACTTAGAATCCATCATCCGGGAATTTCGGGAGGCGGAAGTTCCTCAGGAGGAGCAGGAGGAAACGCCTGCGCCTGCCCCAGAGGAATCCGCTCCTGTTACAGGCGACACCATCCGTATGGATCTTTCCAGCCTGCCAAAAAGTGCTTATCAGGGTGCTGCACCCATTGAGGAGGAGCCGGAAGAACCCGACCCTGCCCCGGAAAAGGCAGAGCCCTTTTCTGACCAATGGGAGCCGGAATACGAGCAGCCTATGGGCGAGTATATCCCCCCCCAGCCTATTATTTTCCACCCCCAATCCCGTTTTCGGGAGCTGAAGAAAAAGCTTGTTGCCGGGCCGGAACGCCTGTACTACAAGCTCTCGGAAAAAGGCACGGGAAAATTGCAGGTCTTGCTGTTTTTGAGTATGCTGGTGGCACTGATCTGCATTGGCGCCACCGTGCTGGATCATTTGGGTATGGTTGCCCAAAACCGGCAAAAGCTGATGATCTTCGGGCAGCTTCTTTGTATGTTCCTCAGCGCGCTGTTGGGAAGCTACCAGCTTATTGAGGGCTTGGCTGACCTGATCCGGGGGCGTTTCTCCCTGAACACCCTTTTGATCTTCTCCTTTATCCTCTGCTGTGCCGACGGTATTATGTGCCTGCGGGAGCTGCGTGTTCCCTGCTGCGCCGCTTTTTCCCTGCAGGTGGTCTTCTCCCTGTTTGACACCCTGCACCGCCGCCGCACTGAGCTGAGCCAGATGGATATTCTGCGCAAGGCCACCGACCTGACCTCTGTACGCCCCGCCGATGAAATGCTGGACGGCAAAAAGGTGCTGGTTCGGGATGAGGGTCAGGTGGAGGATTTTATGGACAGCTACTGTGTCCCCTCTACGCCCAGCAAGATCCGCTCCTGGTATGCCGTGGGTGCTTTGATCGCCGCCGTAGGGGTAGGCATTACCGGCATTTTGCTGCAAAGCCTTTCCTTCGGCATACACGTTGCCGCCATTACCCTTTTGGCTGCGACCCCCGCCAGCTTTTTCATCTGCCTGTCCCGCCCCGCGGACGTGCTGCAAAAGCGCTTCCATAAATTGGGCACCCTGCTTTGCGGCTGGGAGGGCATATGCAAAGCAAAAGGCTCTTTGGTTTTCTCCGTCAGCCACAAGGATCTGTTCCCCGCCGGCACTGTCAAAATGAACGGCGTCAAATTCTTCGGCACCCGGGATCCGGATGAAGTGGTGGCCTACGGCACTGCCCTGATCCTATCCGATGATAACGGCTTATCACCGCTGTTTGAGCAGGTATTGGAAAGCCGGAACTGCCACCATCTTACTGCCCAAAATGTTACGCTGTACAACGGCGGTATTGGCGGCGAGGTTCGGGGCGAGCCGGTTTTGGTGGGCAGCCTTTCCTTCCTCAAGGAAATGAATGTGGAGATCCCCGAGGGCTTGCGGGTCTGCCAAGCGGTTTGCGTAGCCATTGACGGCACACTGTGCGGGCTTTTCGCCATCAGCTATGAAAAGAGCCGCCGGGCTGCCAGCGGCTTGGGAACCCTTTGCTCTTACCGTCAGATCAAAACTGTTGTATGTGACGGCGATTTCCTGCTGACCCCCTCCTTCCTGCAGGCCAAATTCGGCATTAACCCCAATCGGATACAGTTTGCCGACGCAGAGCTTCGTGCCGCGCTTTCCAAGCTGGAGCCTGACCGGGAAGGGCCTGCTGTGGTGCTCTCCACCCAGCACGATCTGGCATCCCTGGCATACGGCATCACCGGCGCGCAGGCGCTGCGCAGTGCCAGCATTTTAGGTCTTGTGACCCATATGGCAGGCGGCATCATCGGCATTGCCATCATGCTGACTTTGACCATTTTGGGCGCTTCCCATCTGCTGACCCCGATGAATGTGATCTTATATCAGCTCATTTGGAGCATTCCCGGCATTTTGCTGACAGAATGGCCCCGGTTGATCTGAATACAAAAAAAGCTGTGGCCATCAAAGCCACAGCTTTTTTGCAGAATGCTATATAAATTGGAATTTACTGTAAAAGGAGTAGGGAACGCTGCCCACAGCGTTCCGCAAATATTTTCGACCTCGATGGGCGAAAATATTTCTATTTTGCATTTATTTAGAACAAAATCAGCCCAACAAGGTCTGATTTTGTTACGGAGCGCTGAGGGCAGCGCTCCCTACGTGCGAACGAGAGAGTCAGCTAAACAACAATTTACAATCCC
>JAFTTQ010000128.1 GCA_017466665.1 Oscillospiraceae bacterium | reverse complement strand
TCTCCGAACGGCTTGCTTTTTTATCTAAATTATTGTTTAGCGCACTACTTCAAATTATGCACCCGCCAAAGGCTCCCCTTTAGGGGAGCTGTCAGCGTAGCTGACTGAGGGGTTAAATGCCATTGGTAATCAACACTTTTAACCCCTCCGTCAAAAATCAGAGATTTTTGCCACCTCCCCTAAAAGGGAGGCTTTAACGGGTTTGTACTTAATAAGGTAAATTCCAATTTATGATAGGGATGTTGGGATTTTCGACAAGAACCTGCACTCCAGCGGCGGCAACCGCATATTTTAGGGCAGGAGGTGAAAATTATGCGTATGCTTTCTTGCGACTGCCGCTGTAACTGCACCCTCGCCGCCATCATACTCAGCGCCTTAGCCGGTGTTTTGGCAGCGTTTTTACAGGTGACCGCCGTCATTACCGTAACGCCTGTATTCTTATGGGTCACGTTCGGGATCGCCGTGGCTTACCTTGTGGGACTGCTGGTTGCTGCTGCCCGTGGCGGCGGCCAGGATTTCTCTCAATGTCAGTGCATCGCCCTGAATACGGTGCTGGTAGGCATTTTGGGAACCATTCTGTTTTCCTTGGTGCTTTTGGCAGTGGGCATCGTTGCTACCAGTGTGGTCAACGCCATTATCGTGGGACTGACTGTGGGGTTCTTTGCTCTGATCCTCACTGCTACCGCTTGCCTGATCCGCAATCTTTTTGACTGTAGATAACCTATAAAGAAGCAGCCACCGGCAATTTACCGGTGGCTGCTGTATTCATTTCATTATCAGAGGTTTTCTTCCGCTGCGGTTTCAGCAGCCATTTCGGGGAAAGGCAGTGTTTCAGGCTCTTCCTCAGGCAGCTTTTTCAGCTTAAAATAGGAAATAATACCATTGATCAAAGAGAAGATGACCCAACCGTGGAATGCGATATCAATGATCCAATCAGCAATATTGACTACCATAAGCAGCAGTGCCGCGGTATCGATGACAAAAACTACCAGTGCAAAGATCATCCAGCCCACTCTGGGCTTCTTGGACAGGATCCAGCTCAAAAGATACAGCACCAGGATCATACCTGCCACAATACCACAAAAGACCATATAGGATGTGTCCAGAAATGCCATTCCGGATTCATACACTTCCGCCGGATACAGCCCACAGCTATACATACCGTCATCTACCATCATCCAAGGGATAAACGACGAAAACAGGAAATATGTACCGGAATTGATCACCAGCAGCACAATATTGATCAAGGTGAAAATAATCACCAGCAGCAGGTTGGTTCTTGCACCATTGTACTTTGCCTGCAATGTCTGCCGTTGAGATAACTGCTGGGTTGCGGAATTGTTGTCAAAAAATTTTGCCATTTTCTTTTCCTCCTCTTTTCTATAAAACTATTATAGCAATATAAATGCCATTGTCAAGAAATGGAGCCTACTTGATTTTGATTCCCTTGCCCTTGAGAAATTCTACAAATTCATCTGCTATCCTTTGTTTCTTACAAAAGTGTTTTCAAATAAAATCTCCATATCCATTTCACCTTATAAATGAAATAATTTCAAAGTAGATCGACAGAATCAGCAGTGGAATACAGATCCACAGCGCAGTGTTTTTCTCGATCCGATTATCCTTCTTTTCGTCACAAAGTACGACCACCATTGCGCAAAGAGGGGCACAGGCAGGTAAGAATAACACAGTAGACACGCCGCCACTTAGGATATAGCGGATACCGTCAACGACAATCCAATCAGCAAATAACGCAATTCCGCACAGCCAAAGTGCCCTTTTATACAGCCGGCTTTTGCGGTTTTTTAGACCTTTGGTGAACCAATATAGAATTAGCGGAATATAAAGCATACGAAAATAAATACGAAACGAGGCAGAAAACACAAATTTCTCTGTGACAGCGTACAAAATGCCAAGCAGCAGCAAAATCGCATACGCTCCGGCTATCAAGGCTGTCATCAGGATCCTTCTTTTTTGCTCTGTCATTTTCTCCACCTAATCACTTTTTATCGGACGATCTCTACGGTGTAGCCCAATGCCCGAAGGTTTTCTGCCATTGCGCCCTCGCCGATCACGTGGGCAGCACCGACGCAAATAAAGAGCTCCTCGCCGGATTCCAAGGCATCCACTGCGTATTCGGTCATTGCTTCATTCCGGCTGACGATCAAAGCATCGTTATACTCCTGATACAGCAGTGCCTCCGCTTCACTTTCAAATTCCTCTTGCGCATTCAAATACGCCTGAAAGCTTTCCTCATTGCCTTCTCCCCAAAGGGTGACCAGCTCATAAATCTCCGGGACGAGCAGATCCTGCTCATAGCCCTCGATCACCATTTCCAGCAAATAGACCTGCAGCTCCTGAGAAAAGGATGCAAGCATATCATACTGAAATTCCGCCGATTCCACTTCCAGGATCTGCTTATCCTCATCCTCAGCCAGCTCGATCATATACCGGTCTATGCCAAGCTCAGCATCCACATCCGCCTGCATCACCGCAGCATTATCGATCAAATTCCACCACAAAACAGGATAATAGGCATCATAGGCGGCACTATACAGGGAATTCTCCTTCAATATCTCTACCGCCCGCTGGTAAGTTTCCTCAGAAAGATGATCCTTGATATTGGTGCCGTCTGTATAGACCATCTTTTTGAGCATATTCACCTGCCCTGCCAGATCCTTTTCAAAGGCAACAATATTGGCCTCCACCGCCAAAGCATCGCTGCCCCGGAAAGCATCCAGCACGTAATCCGGCAGAGGGTAGTATTCCTCTACGCCCACATGGATAGAACCAAACAGCCAGATCACATTGCCAGCTTCATCACTGACCTTATAAAGCAGCGGTGTAACTGCGGATTCCTGCTCCGGCTCTGTTTCCTCCGGTTCTGTTTCCTCCGGCTCCGTTTCCTTCGGAGCGGTTTCCTCCGTTGTGGGCTTTTGAGGAATGGTATTATCAGAATCATCGTTTTTCTGGCATGCCATCAGGGAAAGGCACATCACCAGCACCAATAAAACCGCTAAAAGCTTTTTCATAATATGTCCTCCTTCGTCTATATTAAGTAGACCATCTATAATTTACCACCGAAAAAAACCTGTGTCAATAGCTTTTCAGCCTGTTAATAAAAATTGGAATTTATCTTACTAACCTCGATAATGCGTACACCCTCTCCCTATGGGAGAGGTGGCAGCCCGTAAGGGCTGACGGAGAGGGGGAGCGATGGGAGCGCCGCCAGGGGCGGGCAAAGCGACCTGAGCGAGTGGCAGCGGTCGATAGCTGCCAAAGTGCATTGCCACTGCAGGCAGATATCGGGTACCGCAACAGGAGTCTTTTTCCTTTGTCAGTACACCCTCTCAGTCAGCTACGCTGACAGCTCCCCCAAAGGGGGAGCGTGTAATAAGGTAAACAATAATTTATCGCATTAAAGGGTGATACCGCGATGGCAGTATCACCCTGTTGCTATTCACTGTTTAAATCCGATCCTTTAAGGAACTGAAAAAAGTTTTTTTCTCCCGTGCAGTGTAATTTTTGGCATCTATGTGCGCATCGGTCAGCACAAAGCCCAAAATATTGCCGTGTGCCAGCTTTAATTTATTGATTGCCGCATCAACTTCCTCATACCTGGCAATTCCCTGCCGCACCACCAGAATAATGCCGGATACCTTCGGTGCCAAAACCGCCGCATCGGTCACGATCCCCACGGGAGGGGCATCTAAGATCACGAAATCATAGTGCTCCTTCATAAACTCCAGCACAGTGGTCATCCGGGAGGAGCCCAGTGTTTCCGATGGGTTGGGCGGAATATTGCCGGCTGGGATCACATCGATCCCGGAAGGATGATGGCAGATCACGTCCAAAGCGCTGTTTAGTCCAAAGAGCAGGTCAGTAAGACCGGGCTTTTGCTTGATCTTCAGCTTTCTTGCCACGGTGGACAGCCGCAAATCGCAATCGATCAGGATCACCTTTTCCCCATTTTTTGCCAAAGAAATCGCCAAATTGACCGCGGTAACACTCTTGCCCTCATTTTGGGTCGAGCTGGTTATCTCAATAACCTTGCACTTATCCTCCGGCAGAGAAAAAATCAAATTTGTTCTTAAGGATTTATATGCTTCCTCCACAGAGAATGGCACATCCTTGGTCATAATCAGGTCTTTTTCTCTTTTGGGGTGGTTCTTTTTACTGAATATGCTCATTCTTACTGTTCTCCTTATTGCCGTAGCCGTAGACACCAACCCTCTCCGCTTCTGAGAAGGTGGGGATCACGCCAAATACAGGATACTCCCATTCGTGCAGATCGGATTCTCCCTTAATGCGGGTATCCAATACCGCAATGATAAATAGTATCAGGATACTAAGCACCACGCCGCCCAAAAAGCCAAGACTCCACGCCCGCTGATCATCGGGGTAGGATTTTTGCGTGGGCACCTTTGCGTTGCTCACGATCTTCACCGAGCAGCCGTCCACAATCTCCGCGATCTTCACCGGGGCGATATCCGCAATGGAATTGGCAATTGCGGCTGCTGTTTTCGGAGAAGGATAGCTGACCGTGATCTTAAAGACCTCCGTATCATAGACCTGGGAAATCCCAATGCGCTTTGCCAGCTTGGATGCGGACATCTTAAGCTCATTGGTTTCGATCACCTGATCCAGCACAGGATCGCTCATAATGATGGCAGCATAGGTATCCACCAGTCGGGCAGAGGCATTCATATCCGACGAGGTGATGCTGGTATTGGAGTCGGTTGAGAGGGAGTTATTGGCATACAGTGTCACGCTTGCATAGTATTGCGGTGTCACAAACAGCACTGTAAATAAATACACCAGCAATGCACAGACCGCCCCGGAAATCAGAATCAGCCACAGTTTTTTCCACAGCAGCTTCAAAACAGCGGAAAAATCTACTTCCATTTTTTGTTGTCTTCTCACGATTTGCATTGGCGTAACCATCCTTAGAATGTTGCTTTCAATGAAACATATGTTTCCCGCGCAGGCACATATTTTTGTAATTATAACACACCTGATTTCATAGTGCAATGCAAATTATTTAAAAATTGCGTAAATTATTGGCCGTTCATTTCTGTTCTGCCTGGCTTGACAGACTACCGTCAGGACAACATAATACGGCACCTGCTTGATTTGCATTTTCCAACAGTTTCTTATGATGTTGGGATCTGCAAAAAGAAAAGGACACTTTCTGAAAATTCAAACAGAAAGTGTCCTCATATAGTAAGTGCTATATTGCGTCTAACTTAACAACTATTTATCCTGCATCATATCTCGCCATATTGATGTGCGAAATTGTTGTCAATTTGTTGTGAAGTTTAGGATTAAAGCTGGAAAACCCTTGTGCCGCAACAACTTTTCAATCAAGAGGCTTCATCGTGGGGAACAGAATGACTTCGCGGATGGTGTCGGCGCCGGTAAGCAGCATCGCGCAGCGGTCGATGCCCATACCCATACCGCCCGTAGGAGGCATACCGTACTCCATAGCGTTCAGGAAATCCTCGTCCAGCATTTCGGTTTCGTCGTCGCCCCGCTCCCGCTGCTCCACCTGCTTCATAAAGCGGTCACGCTGATCCATGGGATCGTTCAGCTCAGAATAGGCGTTTGCCAGCTCACTGTGGCAGACAAACAGCTCGAAACGCTCGGTCAAACGGGGATCCTTGGGGCTGCGCTTGGTCAGGGGGCTGACCTCCACAGGATACATGGTAATAAAGGTAGGCTGGATCAGGTGCTCCTCCACTCTCTGATCGAAACAGGCATACAGAGCATTGCCCCATGTCTTTTCGGCGGCATCGGCAAGCTCTACGCCCTTTGCCTTGGCGGCAGCAACTGCCTCGGCATCACCGGAAATGGCATCAAAATCAATGCCCACATATTCCCGGACAGCCTCTACCATGGTCATACGGCGCCAGCCGGGAGTCAGGTCGATCTTCTCGCCCATCCACTCTACTTCGTAGGTGCCCAGGATCTCCTTGGCAGCGCCGGAGATAATGCCCTCGGCAATATCCATCATATCGTGGAAATCGGCATAGGCCTGGTACAGCTCCACGGTAGTAAATTCCGGGTTATGCTTGGGATCCATACCCTCATTGCGGAAGATTCTGCCGATCTCATAGACTCGATCCATACCGCCGATGATCAGCCGCTTCAAGGGCAGCTCGGTGGCAATACGCATAAACATATCGATATCCAGTGTATTATGATGGGTCACAAAGGGACGGGCAGCAGCACCGCCGGCAATGGTGTTCAGCACAGGGGTCTCCACCTCGATATAATTCATATTATCCAGGTAAGACCGCATAAACTTAATGAACTTGGAGCGGATCACGAAATTCCGCTTGACCTCGGGGTTGACCATCAGGTCCACATACCGCTGACGGAACCGCAGCTCCTTATCGGTCAGGCCGTGGTACTTTTCCGGCAGAGGCAGCAGAGATTTGCTGAGCAGAACCACGTTCTTTGCCCGGATGGAGATCTCCTCTGTCTTTGTCTTGAATACCTCGCCCTCTACGCCCACGATATCACCGATATCGTTTTTCTTGAAGTGGGCATATTCATCCTCGCCCAGCTCGTCGATCTTCACTAAGATCTGAATACGGCCGGTACTGTCCTGCAAGTCGCAGAACATAACCTTGCCCTGTCCCCGCTTGCTCATTAAACGGCCCGCAACACGAACCAATTTACCCTCATAGCCCTCATAATCCGCCTTAATGGCAGCAGAATCGGCATTGAAATCATACTTTGTCTGCACGAAGGGATCCCGTCCCTCGGCCTGCAGGGCAGCCAGCTTATCCCGACGGATCTGGGCCTGCTCAGAAACAGGCAATTCTGCCTGGGGTACAAAATTTGCCATAGTCTTAGCCCTCACGGGTCACATTGATGACCTTCATCTCATAAGAGCCGTTGGGCGCATTGACCACAAAGGTATCACCCACAGACTTTCCAACAACTGCTCTGCCAAAGGGAGAATCGTCAGAGATCTTAAACTGCATCGGATCCGCTTCCTGAGAGCCGGTAATGCGGTAGGAGGTCTCCACGCCGGTAGCGGGGTTCAGCACAGTAACGGTACAGCCCAAACCTACACGGCCGGATGCCTCATTCTCGTCCTCAATGATCACAGCGTGGGACAAGATGTCCTCAATTTCAGCAATACGGCCATAGAGCTTTGCTTGCTCGTTCTTGGCGGCATCATACTCGGAGTTTTCGGACAAGTCACCGTAGGAACGGGCTTCCGCGATCATTGCGGCGATCTCACGCTCACGGGTGGTCTTTAAATAATTCAGTTCCTTCTCAAGATCTGCCAGACGCAGACTGGTAATTTTAAATTCCTTTGCCATAATTTTTCGGTCTCCTTCTAAAAATATTCATAGCTCCCTACATTATAGTAGAACATTCTCATTTCGTCAAGCATTCTGTTTGCAAAAAAAGAATGCTAAATTATTGTTTAGCGCACCGCTTTAAAAGCCCCCTCTGACGAGGGGGCTGTCACGCGAACAGCGTGACTGGGGGAGAGAAAACAAAAAATACCAATATTTTTCTCTCCCTCCGTCTTCGCCTACGGCGAATCCACCTCCCTCATCAGAGGGAGGTTTTTCCGATGCTCTTAGTATAATAAAATCCAATTTATGCCGAATAGAATAATATTCATTTTTCAGTGAATATATACATTTTATTTTTTTATGTTCCGAAACACTACACAACTGTCATTTCTCCTTATTTATTATACATAAATGCATATATGTGGCGAGTTGCACAAAACTCTTTGGAAATCACCTTACATTTTTGGCTGGCAGATTATGAATAAAAATACAAACGCCCTTGACTTTTTTTGTATACAGTCGTATAATCTGCTTGGAATTAAGAAATAAACCCAAATGGGAGGCATTATCCATGAATAAAGAAAACATCAAAAAGGTCGTTTTGGCCTATTCCGGCGGTCTGGACACATCCATTATCATCCCCTGGCTGAAGGAAAACTACAACAACTGCGAGGTTATTGCAGTTTCCGGCAATGTGGGTCAGAACGACGAGCTGGAGGGCTTGGAGGAAAAGGCTCTGAAAACCGGCGCATCCAAGCTGTATGTGCTGGATCTGACCGATGAATATGTAGACGATTACATCGTACCCTGCCTGAAAGCAGGTGCCGTATATGAGGAATACCTGCTGGGTACCTCCCACGCCCGTCCCTGCATCGCCAAGGGCTTGGTAGAGATTGCCCTGAAGGAAGGCGCCGACGCCATCTGCCACGGCTGCACCGGCAAGGGCAACGATCAGGTGCGTTTTGAGCTTGCCATCAAGCATTTTGCGCCCTCTATGCCCATCATTGCTCCCTGGCGTGAGTGGAACATCAAATCCCGTGAGGAGGAGATTGAGTACGCCGAGGCACACAATGTACCCCTGAAGATCAACCGGGAGACCAACTACTCCAAGGATAAGAACCTTTGGCACCTGAGCCACGAGGGTCTTGACCTGGAGGACACCGGCAATGAGCCCCAGTACGAAAAGCCCGGTTTCCTGGAAATGGGTGTCTCCCCCATTCAGGCTCCCGATGTGCCCACCTATATCACACTGGATTTTGAGCAGGGTGTTCCCGTAGCACTCAATGATGAAAAAATGAGCGCCAAGAACATCATTCTGAAGCTCAACGAGATTGGTGGTGCCAACGGCATTGGCCTTTTGGACATTGTGGAGAACCGGCTGGTTGGTATGAAGTGCCGCGGCGTTTACGAGACTCCCGGCGGCTCTATCCTCTACAAAGCACACAGCGTTTTGGAGAGCATCTGCTTAGACAAGATGACCCTGCACGAAAAGCAAAGACTGGCTATCACCTACGCGGAGCTGGTCTACAACGGTCAGTGGTTCACCCCCCTGCGGGAGGCACTGGCTGCCTTTGTGGATAAGACCCAGGAGAAGGTCACCGGCAAGGTGCGGCTGAAGCTCTATAAGGGCAATATGATCAACGCCGGCGTATGGAGCGACTTCTCCCTGTACTCTGAGGAGATCGCCACCTTCGGCGAAAGCGATTACAACCAGGCAGATTCTGCCGGCTTCATCAACCTGTTCGGCCTGCCCATCAAGGTTCAGGCCATGGTTGACGGAAAGAAATAATTATTCCCGTAGGGGCGGATACAAGTCCGATGGCATTCAGCTAACCTGATTGTCATTGCGATCCAGTGCAAACACTGGTTCGCAATGACAACGAGCGGAGTACCGTTGGATTCCAAGTCCGCCCCTATCGGTGTTCTTTGAAGGAGATTTTTATGGCAAAAATGTGGGCAGGAAGAACCGACGGTGCAACGGAAAAGCTGGCGGACGACTTCAATTCATCAATTCATTTTGACTGCCGGATGTACCGGCAGGACATCACCGGCTCTATAGTTCACGCCGGGATGCTGGCATCCAAGGGCATTATCACCAGTGCTGAGGCAGATCAGATCGCAGAAGGTCTTTCCGGCATTTTGGAAGACCTGGAAAGCGGCAAGCTTGCCATCGATATGGAATGTGAAGACATCCATATGTTTGTGGAGCAGGTGCTGACCCAGCGGCTGGGAGATGTGGGCAAAAAGCTCCACACTGCCCGCAGCCGCAACGATCAGGTGGCACTGGATATTCGGATGTATCTGCGAAACCAAATCGACGAGATCACCGAGCTCACAAAAGTCCTGATCGCCGCCGTAACCGACAAGGCAGAGGTCTACTGCGACACCATTATGCCCGGCTACACCCATTTGCAGCGGGCACAGCCCATCACCTTCGGCCACCACCTGATGGCGTACAGTATGATGCTGCTGCGGGATATTGACCGGCTTGCCGACTGCCGCAAACGGATGAACCTCTCCCCCATTGGCTGCTGTGCCTTAGCCGGCACCACCTACGATACCGACCGCCATTTTGAGGCGGTACGCCTGGGCTTTGACGGCATCTGCCGCAATTCCTTAGACGGTGTCTCTGACCGGGATTTCTGCGCAGAGCTTATGAGCAGTCTTGCCATTTTGATGATGCATCTGAGCCGTTTCTCCGAGGAGATCATTTTGTGGTCAAGCTGGGAGTTCCAGTTTATCGAGCTCAGCGACGCCTACACCACCGGCTCCTCCATTATGCCCCAAAAGAAAAACCCGGATATGGCTGAGCTTGTCCGTGGCAAAACTGGCCGTGTTTACGGCGATCTGATGGGCCTGCTCACCACCTTGAAGGGTCTGCCCCTTGCCTACAACAAGGATATGCAGGAGGACAAGGAGAGCGTATTTGATGCCTGCGACACGGTAAAAATGTGCCTGCAGGTCTTTGCCGGTTTGATCTCCACTATGGCTGCAAGAAAAGACAATATGAAGCGTGCCGCCCAAAAGGGCTTTATCAACGCAACTGACCTTGCTGACTATCTGGTGAAGAAGGGCATGCCTTTCCGCAGTGCCTATAAGATCTCCGGGCAATTAGTTGCCCACTGCATCCAGAACGGCACCGTTTTGGAGGAGCTGCCCCTGGATATTTACAAATCTTACAGTGAATTGTTTGAAAACGACCTGTACCACGAAATTGACCTTGTGACCTGCGTGGAAAAGCGGATCTCCGAGGGTGGCACCTCCACCGCTTCTGTTTTGGCGCAGATCGCCTATGTGAAAGAGGTACTTTCTTTATGACCAAGGTTTTTATTGACGGCAGTGCCGGTACTACCGGCCTGCGGATCGCTGACCGGCTATCTGACCGGCAGGACATTGCCCTTGTGAAGCTGCCGGAGGAATTGCGAAAAGATTCCTCCGCCCGGAAAGATGCCATTTGCAGCGCGGACATTGCTTTTTTATGCCTGCCGGATGATGCAGCAAGAGAGGCAGTCGCCCTGGCTGGGGATGCAAGTGTAAAGATCATCGACACCTCCACCGCCCACCGTACCCATCCTGACTGGGCATACGGCTTCCCGGAGCTGACCGGCTGCCGTGAAAAAATACTTTCTTCCAAGCGCATCTCCAACCCCGGCTGCCACGCCAGCGGGTTTGTGGCACTGGTACGCCCGTTGGTGGAAAACGGAATGCTGTCCAAGGATTCCCGCTTAAGCTGTTTTTCCCTTACCGGCTATTCCGGCGGTGGCAAGAAAATGATTGCTGAATATGAAAACGCTGACCGCTCTTCCCTGCTCAGTGCCCCCCGGCAGTATGCCCTGACCCAGCAGCACAAGCACCTGAATGAGATGGCACAGCGCAGCTTTCTTACGGATGTTCCTGTTTTCTGCCCCATCGTGGCGGATTTTTACAGTGGCATGGAGGTTACGGTTTCCCTGTTTGCCGGGGATATTCAGGGCACCATGGATGACATTCGTCAGCTTTATGCCCACTACTACCGCACCGGGCTTGTGCGGTACAGTGATAATGCTGACCCCGACGGTCTGCTCTCTGCCGCTGCGTTTTCCGGCAGGGATGATATGCAGGTGGGCGTTTACGGCAACGGGGAACGGATCCTGCTGATCTCCCGGTTTGACAATTTGGGCAAGGGCGCATCCGGCGCCGCCATTCAGAATATGAATATCCTGATGGGAGTTCCCGAGGATACAGGATTAAATGTATAAAGGACGAAACGATATGAAAATGATCTCCGGCGGCGTATGCGTCGCACAGGGCTTTAAAGCCAACGGTATCCACTGCGGCATTCGCCACAACCGCACCAAGCGGGATCTGGCGCTGATCGTCAGTGATGTCCCCGCCAAGGCGGCGGCAGTCTATACCACCAATCTGGTCAAGGGCGCGCCCCTGACCGTAACCAAAAATCACATTGCCGATGGGATCGCCCAGGCCATCATCTGCAATAGCGGTAATGCCAACACCTGCAATGCAAACGGCATTGAGATTGCCGAGGCTATGAGCGTTTTGGTGGAAAATGCCACCGGTGTGAAGGCATCGGATGTGGTGGTGGCATCCACCGGCGTGATCGGTCAGCCCCTGAGCTTAGATCCCATCCAAAAGGGAATGCCGGAGCTGGCTGCGGGACTTTCCGCAAACGGCGGCGAGGCTGCTGCCGAGGCCATTATGACCACCGATACGGTCAAAAAGGAAGTGGCTGTGGAATTTACCTTAGGCGGCAAGACCTGCCGTATGGGCGGCATTGCCAAGGGCAGTGGTATGATCCACCCCAATATGGCGACTATGCTGGTATTTATCACCACCGATGCCGCCATCTCCTCTCAGATGCTCCACATGGCGCTTTCCACCGATGTGGCAAGCACCTTCAATATGACCAGTGTGGATGGCGATACCTCCACCAACGATATGGTCACCGTTTTGGCTAACGGTTTGGCAGGCAATGAAGAAATCACCTGTGAGGGCGAGGACTTCACCGCCTTTATGCAGGCACTGAACTCCATCACCGTCAGCCTGTGCCGCAGCATCGCCGGTGATGGCGAGGGGGCCACCAAGCTTTTGGAATGCTCTGCCACCGGCGCCGACACCCTGGAGGCAGCACGGATCAGCGCCAAAAGTGTGATCTGCTCTAGCCTGCTGAAATCGGCAATGTTTGGTGCCGACGCCAACTGGGGACGGGTTCTGTGCGCCATCGGTTACAGCGGTGCCGATGTGGATGTTTCCAAAATCAGCGTAAAGTTCCAGTCCGCCAAGGGTGAAATTGAGGTCTGCCGTGACGGTGCAGGGGTTCCCTTCTCCGAGGAAAAGGCAAAGGAAATCTTGCTGGAAAAGGAAATTGAGATCAAGCTCACCTTGGGTGACGGCCCTTACAGCGCAACTGCCTGGGGCTGTGATCTGACCTATGACTATGTAAAGATCAACGGTGACTACCGCACCTGAAAATGCTTCCAATGCAGTCAACGCAACGATGAACCCCCATAAAGGCTCCCCTACAGGGGAGCTGTCACCGCAGGTGACTAAGGGGTTAAAACCCCTCCGCCCAGTTTATAAACTGGGCACCTCCCCTAAAGGGGAGGCTTTCAGGGGGGGCTCAATAACCTAAAACGAGGGAATTATGTATGGATAATCATTTTACCAACGCCCAGCGGGCAGAGGTTTTGACCACTGCCCTGCCCTATATCAAAAAATACAGTGGCAAGATCGTTGTTGTCAAATACGGCGGCAATGCCATGGTCAACGAGCAGCTCAAGCAGCAGGTGATGGAGGACATTACCCTTTTGTGGCTGATCGGTGTGAAGGTGGTGCTGGTTCACGGCGGCGGCCCGGAGATCAATGACCTGATGAAAAAGGTGGGTAAGGTACCCCAGTTCGTGGACGGCCTACGGGTCACCGACAAGGAAACTGTGGACATCGTGCAGATGGTGCTTGCCGGCAAGGTAAACAAGGATCTTGTCAAGCTCATTCAGAGCAAGGGCGGTCACGCCGTAGGTCTTTCCGGCATTGACGGCGGAATTTTGGAGGCCGAGGTCAAGAACGAAGCCCTGGGCTATGTAGGCAGGATCACCAAGGTGCGCACCAAGCCTATCGAAGACCTGTTGGAAAATCACTACATACCCGTGATCTCCACCGTGGCATCTGACCACAGTGGCAACAGCTACAACATCAACGGCGACACTGCCGCTGCGGTCATTGCCGGCGCTTTGGGCGCTGAGCGGCTGATTATGATGACGGATATTGCCGGCATTTTGGAAGACAAGGACGACCCCTCCACCCTGATCCCCCGGATCACCGTTTCGGAAGCCAAAAAGCTTTACGACAAGGGTGTGATCTCCGGCGGCATGATCCCCAAGGTGGATTGCTGCATTGAAGCGCTGGACAAGGGCGTTGGCGTGGTTGTTATTATGGACGGACGGGTGCCCCACTCCATTTTGATGGAGCTTCTGACAGAGGAAGACACCGGCACCATGGTTATGAAAGGATAATATATGAGCATTACATCCATCGATCAGGAATATGTGGCAAGAACCTACGGGCGTTTCCCTGTGGAGCTGGTTTCCGGCAAGGGCAGTGTGCTTACCGGAAGTGATGGGAAGGAATACATTGACTTAGGCTCTGGCATTGGCGTGACCTGCTTTGGCTTTCAGGATGAACTATGGACAAAAGCTGTCACCGACCAGCTTATGCAGGTGCAGCATACCTCCAACCTTTACTATACAGAGCCCTGCGCTCTACTTGCCAAGGCATTGTGCGAAAAAACCGGGATGAAAAAGGT
>JAFTTQ010000127.1 GCA_017466665.1 Oscillospiraceae bacterium | reverse complement strand
GGAGGGATCAACCCCTCCCGGCATACCTGTTAAATCATACTAACTACAATTAGCGCGTAGGGAACGCTGCCCGCAGCGTTCCGTAAAAAAATCAGACCTCGATGGGCTGATTTTGTTCTAAACAAATGCAAAATAGAAATATTTTCGCCCATCGAGGTCGAAAATATTTGCGGAACGCTGAGGGCAGCGTTCCCTACTCATACGAAGGTAAATTCCAAGTTATCTTACTTATGGATCCCTAAGATCTCGCATAGCTGGGCGACGGCATCGTCATAGCTGTCAAACTTCACCACATAATCGCAGATCTCCGCGTTTTGCGTCTCCGATTCAATGGCGATCAGCCGGTTGACCTTATCCTCCACGGAAGAATTCTTCCGCAGAATATTTGCCATCAGTGCTTTTTTCTCCCGCTTGATGTAGATGGTGGTCACATTCTTAAAATTGGTCTTCAGGGACATGGCACCGCAAATATCCATAGTCGTCAGAACGTGCTTGCCGCTTTGCAGGATCTTCTCCACATCCGCCTTTTTCGAGTCGTAGCCGTGACCGGCGTACATGGTGGACTGGAACATCTCACCGCTGTCGCACATCTGCCGGAATTCCTCCAGTGTCACATAATTATACCATTTGTTTTCCTCCACGGCAGTGGGGTCGTTGGTGGTATAGCTGACAAGCTTTTGGAACTTATCCGTCTGATATAAAAGCCGGGTAGCGATCTTGGATTTGCCGCTGCCGGAGGGGCCTACCAAAACCACGATCCCCGGCTCCTCCGGGGAAAGACTCTGCTCTCTGGCGCTGTAACTTTCTGCAATGACCTCCACCAGCTTTAAAAACTCATCGTAATTGTTTACCGCCAGCATACCGGTAGCCTCCTGATTCCAGGGACGGCGCATCAGAATGGGATACCGGGCTTCTGATTTCAGAATATTGTGCATAGCATCGTCAAAGAGAATATCCGTGTGGATCTTATCCTTGCTGGAGCCCATAAAAATATGATCTCTTGGGATCTCCGGGAATTCCTCCAGGATCCGCTGGGCACGGATGCCCATATATTCCGGGGGAACGGCGGTGGAAATATACACCTCCGTCATCTGGGACAGCTTGCGGACAAATTCCTTTGCCCCCTCGTACACCGGCTGGGTGCGGTAAAATTCCGGATCATCAAAATACTGGTAGATGGTATCCACCCGGGTGCCCAAACGTCCCCAGGTCTCTTTTTCATAAATGGTCATAGGGGGATCAAACTTATATTTTTCATTGGCAAGACGGATGGCATATGCCGTGCATTCCATTAGCAGGTCATCTACATCCAATGCCGTAGACAGTCTATATTTTCTGCTCATTTTTTTCCTCACCTTCCTCTATTTTTCTGCGAAGATCAAACATATCTTCAAATTTCCAAATGCGTTCAAACAGCTTGGAGAACAGCCCGATCAGACTGCCGTTTATGAAGGCACAGACCACAGTGCCCACGCCCACACCCTGCAGACTGCCCAAAAAGAGAAGGGACATAACCACTGCCACTACAAGGCTGACACAGTCATAAGCGGTCTTGCAGGTATGAAGCTTGATATGCAGTTTTTTTGAAAGCTCCATCACGATCATTTCATAGGCCTCTGGGGGGATATAGGTATGAAACACCAGTGCCACACCGGCACAGATGGCAAGATCGCCCCCTATGTACGCAATCAGTCTGGCTCCCATCCCGGGCGCAGGCAGCAGCGCCAGCAGAGCGGAACCGCCATCAAGCACAAGACCGTAATACACGGCGGTTAGAAAGGAAAGAAAATAGGTAAATTTCACCTTTCGGAGTATGCAGATCATAAGGAGCAAAATAAACCCCTGTAAAACATATTCTGCCACACCGAAGGTAAACCAAGGCATAAGCTGTGACATTTTCAGGTGCAGAACATATGCCGGTGCCACCACCATAGAGATGCCCAGATCTCCCCAAGCTGTCAGCGCTGTACCCAGTGCTACGATGGCAATGCCCAGCACATAGCACAGCTCCGTATAAAAAACAGGTTTTTTCAAGCTGCCATCTCCTTTCTGTCGGTTCAAAAAAGCAGCTTTGCCGTGTTTGATACAGAAACACGGAAAGCCGCGGTAGATGCATTATACAGGATAGCTGAGCAAAATGCAAGTACTTTTTACACATTTTGCACAATTTTTTAAAAATAATCCTTGCATTTCTTGGCGTAATGTGATAGGATAGCAATTACATCTACGGGTATATGCGCATAATACGGTTGCGCGTTTCTACAAACCACCATAAATGGTTGTCTACCGGTTTTTACAGGGCCGGTAGATATTTTTCTATAAAGGAGATAATGTTATGAAATATGTTTGCGAGCTTTGCGGAAAGGTATATGACGATACGGTAGGCGATATCGCGCATGGGATCCCGGCTGGGACAGACTTTTTATCCCTGACTGCTTATGAATGCCCGGATTGCGGCTCCGGCAAGGAAGCCTTCGTGCAAGCCGCCAGCGGTGCCTCTGCCGCACAGAGCACCAGTGACCACGACTCCCAGCGGTAAATACATATGACGATTGGGCATCCCGAAAATTTCCGGAGATGCCCAATCTTTTTATATAATTCACCCACTGATTGACTTTACCCTTCAATAATGGTAAAATTCCAGTAAGCAACGTTATTGCGCAGGAGGACAATATGACCTATATTTTTATGGCGGTATTTGCCGCTTTGATCTTAGCCTGTGATCAGATCACCAAATTCCTGACTGTCGCCAGGATCCCCCTTTACACAAAGGTGGATTTTTTGCCTGGGATCGTCAGCCTGACCTATGTGCAGAACGACGGTGCCGCTTTTTCCATGCTGGAGGGTCAGCAATGGCTGTTTGCAGTGGTATTTGCGGTGTTTGCCGCCTTTATTATTTGGGAATTTTCCAAAAAGCGGCTGCCCTTTACCACCTTTGAGCGGTTTTGCATCGTGGCGGTTTTTGCCGGCGGCCTGGGGAATATGATCGACCGGCTCCGCCTGGGCTATGTGGTGGATATGATCGCTACGGATTTTATGAATTTCCCCGTTTTCAATGTGGCGGATATTTTCATCACCTGCGGCTGTATTTTACTGATGCTGCATCTGATCTTTTTTAATAAGGAATTTTGGAAGGACGAGAAAAAATGATCCTTTTTCCCGATACTGCCGGGGAGCGGCTGGATGCTTATTTAGCCCGGTCTGTCCCGGAGCTGAGCCGTTCCGGCGCGCAAAAGCTGCTGGAGGAAGGGAATGTGACCCTCAACGGCAAAAAAGCCAAGAAAAATGACCGATTGAATCCCGGCGATGAAATATCTGTGGAAATTCCCGAGCCCAAAAAAGTGGACATTGCGGCAAAGGAGATCCCTTTGGAGATCGTCTACGAGGACGAGGATGTTTTGGTCATCAATAAGCCCAAGGGTCTGGTGGTGCATCCCGCTGCCGGGCATCAGGAGGATACGCTGGTCAACGGGCTTTTGTTTGCCAAGGCGGGAGAGCTTTCCGGCATCAACGGCGAGCTGCGTCCGGGCATCGTCCACCGTATTGATAAGGATACCTCCGGGCTTTTGGCGGTTGCCAAAAATGACCTTGCCCACACGGTGCTTGCATCCCAATTAAAGGATCACTCCATGGCTCGTACATACGAAGCCATTGTCTGCGGCAATTTGAAGGAGGACGGGGGAACAGTGGACGCACCCATTGGGCGGCACCCCACTGACCGCAAAAAAATGTGCGTCACTGCCCGCAATTCCAAGGCTGCTGTGACCCACTGGGAGGTAGTGACACGCTACCGGGGCTATACCCATATCCGCTGCCGTCTGGAAACCGGAAGAACCCACCAGATCCGGGTGCATATGGCGCATATCGGCCACCCTATTTTGGGCGATACGGTCTACGGACGGAAAAAGCCGGAACTGGGGCAGGACAGCCAGTGCCTTCACGCAGGAACGCTGTGCTTTGCCCACCCCCGGGATGGGCATTTGGTCATCGTCCACGCCGACCTGCCGGAATACTTTCAGCAAGTGCTGCAAAAACTGAACAAAATGGGATAATCCTTCCTCTCCTGTGTCATTGCGAGCCAGTGCGCACACTGGCGTGGCAATCCGTTTCCTATTGCAACATCTTAAGTATTAAGCGAGTTATATTATGAACTACTATGTTTATATTCTCTCCAACAATACAAACACCACAATTTACACAGGTGTTACAAACAACCTGATTCGCCGCGTTTATGAGCATCGCAGCAATGCCGATCCTCATAGCTTTACCGCAAAGCACAATGTCCATAAGCTGGTATACTTCGAATATACCGGGGATGTACGGGTAGCATTGGAACGGGAAAAACAAATTAAAAGCTGGAGCAGAGCAAAGAAAAATAAGCTGGTAAATGGCAAAAATCCGCAATGGCAGGATTTGTACGAAACACTTTTGTAATATGAAATATGAAAGGGAACGGATTGCCACGCCAGTGTGCGCACTGGCTCGCAATGACACTTCTCTGCAAACCGCTACGATATAGAGGCTGATTATGGGCATTTTTTCTGATATTTTATTAACTGTGGATTATGACCGGACGCTGACCGCGCCGGATTCCACCATCCCTCAGCGGAATATAGAAGCCATCCGGTATTTTATGGATAACGGCGGTGCCTTTACCGTCAACACCGGCAGAAGCATCCCGATGGCATCCGGCGCATTGATCCCCAATGTGCCGGTGAACGCGCCCCTGCTGCTGTATAATGGCAGCGCGGCTTATGATAAGGAAACCAAAAAGCTGACCCGGTATGATCTGATTGACATTGATCCGGCAGCCATCATTTACGATTTAAAATCCCGTTTTCCCACAATGAATATAGAAATTCAGGCAGTGGATGCCCATTACCTGACTGAAAACAACCCAGGTTGGGAAAGATTTTGTGAAAACAATCACTGCCCCTGGGCGTATACCACTTTGGATAATATTCCCCAGCCCTTTATCAAGCTTGTGCTGAATGGAGAATTTCGCAAGGGAACCGTAGCGGATATGTACGACGCCACCGACCAGGAGCGTGCCCTGTTTGACCGCGCCATTTCCTATGTGGAAAAAACCTATGGGGAAAAGCTGGAAATTTTCCGTGCCTGTGCCCGGATCGTGGATCTTCACGCCAAGGGTGTTTCCAAGCTGAAGTCTGCCCGGCTTTTGCAGCAGGAATTGGGCAGGAAGCTTCTTGTGTGCGTTGGGGATGCTCAGAACGATGTTACCATGCTCAGCGGTGCGGATTATGCCTTCTGTCCTTCCGATGGCATCGTGGCAGACCGGTATCCCAATGTGTGCAAATGCGCCGACGGCGCCATTGCGGATGTGATTTATGAAAAAATCCCGGAGATTTTCGCAAAATAAGCCTTGACATAGCGCCAAACTTATGCTAAAATCCTATGGCTGAATAGGATTTGCGGGTGTAGTTCAATGGTAGAACACCAGCCTTCCAAGCTGGATACGCGGGTCCGATTCCCGTCACCCGCTCCATCTATGCGCCAGTAGCTCAGCTGGATAGAGCAACTGCCTTCTAAGCAGTAGGTCGGGGGTTCGAGTCCCTCCTGGCGTGCCAGGCCTTCCTGCGGTCGGCAGTGAAAAGTGAAGAGTTAAAAGTGAATAGTTAAGGTGTCGGCAAAGCCGACATATTAAAATTGTGCCGAAGGCACACCTCAGTTTTTCACTCTTCACTATTACCTATTCACTATTAACTAAATATGTATGGTGGGTGTCGCCAAGAGGCCTAAGGCACCGGATTGTGGTTCCGGCATTCGTGGGTTCGAATCCCATCTCCCACCCCATAGAAAATCCCCCTGCAGTGCAGGGGGATTTTTTTATGGTCTGGAGGGAAGGGAATCGAAGAGGGCGGCACCTCCAAAGGAGGTGCAAAAAAGTGTCCGGCGGACATTTTTTTAGCCTGGGGGAGAATCCCATCTCCCACCCCAGAAAAGAAACACCTTTTGCCACCAAGGCAAAATATTTCATAATCCGAAGGATTATTTCATATTGCGTAGCAATATTTCATTAAATGTGCTATAATCAGTTCGGTAAATTCTAATTTGTAGGAGTAGAGAAATTTGATTACATTAAGAAATTTCACCGATAATGATGCAATAGAATTCCAACAAAAGCGTAGTGTAAATATGTCCCTAAATGAAGTCAAAACATTAATGGAAAAATGGAAAGAAAAAGAGGTTGATGGTAAGTATTTTGAAATGTTTGCTGTAATGAAAGACAAGAAAATTGTTGGTATGATATCGTTGTATCAACATTCTGAGAACGTTATTTCATGTGGCCCCGAAATATTTGAGTGTTATCGCAAACAAGGAATTGCAGGAGAAGCCATGATACTTGCTATGGAAATTGCAAAAAACAAAGGATACAAATTAGTGTCACAACAAATTCGAGTAAATAACACTGCAAGTATTTCGCTGCATAAAAAGTTAGGTTTTGAAACAGATGAATACATCTATAAAAACCAAAAAGGGAATGATGTTCAGATTTTTATAAAACTATTGTAGTACCAATTCTTATTTGTCGCACAGAGCAGACACACTACTTTTGCTAACTTTTACCTCCATTCTGCTCTGTTTGGTTACTCTTTGGCATAAAAAATCCTCCCTGCTGTGCAGGGGGGATTTTCTATGGTTTGGTGGGAAGGGATTTGAAGAGGGCGGCACCTCCAAAGGAGGTGCAAAAAATATATGTAGGGGAGGCGTTTCGCCTCCCTTGAGGACGGGAACCCCGTCCCCTACGGTCAGGGGTTACAACCGCCGCAGGGGGTATAGCCCTGCTCAATCAGGTCCTCCCGGGAGCCGGTGTAGTCCGCCCGGTTTTTATCGCTGATCTTTTGTGCCCATTCGCAGTCAGGCTTATGGAATTTCATAGAATTCACATTGAGCACATAATCTGTTCCGCCGGAAGGCGGATCTGTCATATCCGGCTCAGTTGCCTCAGGCTCGGTTTCTGCCGGGGGCTGGGTGCTGTTGTTGCCCACATCTCCGAATACATTGGCATTCCAGTTGCGGCTGACGGAGAAGCTGACGGAGCTGCCGTTGGAGGTGCAGGTAATATCACCTTGCAGATCGGTGCGGAACAGGTAAACATCCGCATCCCGCAGACGGCTGAGTACTTCGTCGTGGGGATGGCCGTAGGAGTTGTCCTTGCCGCAGGAGATCACCGCGTAATCCGGCATTACATTCCACAAAAACTGGTAGCTGGTGGAGGTATAGGAGCCGTGGTGACCCACCTTCAAAACCGTAGATTTCAGGGGCACGCCCTGATTGATCATAGCCTCCTCCACCTCCCGTTCCGCGTCGCCGGTGAACAGGAAGGAGGTGCTGCCGTAGACAATCCGCAGTACAATGGAGGAATTATTCGTATCAGATGATGTGTTCACAGCCAGCACTGTGCAGGAGGCACTGCCCAAAGAAAACTGGGCGCCCCGGTTGGGAACGGTGATGGATTTTCCCTGCTTTTCCACATTTTTCACAAAGTTATTGAAGGCAGTGGAGCTATATGACTTTACAGGGCAGTACACGGTTCCCACGGTGGCATAATTCAATGCGCCGGACAGACCGCCAACGTGATCCTCGTGGGCGTGGGTAGCGATGATGTAATCCAGATGGCTGACACCCTTCTTTTTCAGGAAGGAGTAGATCAAATTGGAGTCGGCGGCGTTGCCGCCGTCGATCAGCATGGTTTTGCCGTCACAGACCACCAGTGCCGCGTCTGCCTGTCCCACATCGATAAAGTAGACCTTAAATCCGCTGGAGTTGGGGATGGAAGGGGGCGTTGTGGCTTCCGGCTGAGTGGGCTGCTCCTCCTGCTCCGGGATATCCGGGCGGGGACGGTCATCCTGAGGGTCGTCCTCCTGCTGAGGGGGAAGGTTTTCCCCCGGCTCTGTGGCAACAGGCAGGGTCACTGGGCCGTCAGGAAGAGTCTCTGACGGGACGGTGGTTGCCGGTGCCTCTGTTGCTGGTACAGTGGTGGTTGGGGCGCTGGGGGCTGCTGTACAGCCTGCTAAAAGGCACAGCAGCAAAAACAGCGCAAGAAATCTCTGTACAGTCTTTCTCATATAAGTCCTCTATTTATCCGGCAATTCGGCTGTCCATAACGCTCTTAGCACCAAATTCCAGCTTTCCGCCGTAATTTTCAATAATGCCGGAAACGGTAATGGTATCACCAACAGCGATATCCGCAATGCCCTCGCCGGTCAGGCGGTAGCACTGGATGCTGGTGCCGTTTACCTCCATGGTAACGGTGATGTTGTTGTAATCGGGGCTGTAATCATAGTCGATGCTGACCACCTTGCCGGTGAGGGTTGCCCGGTATTGCAGCTTTTGACCGGGCAGCAGCTTTGTCATATCGGAAAGGATCTGCTGGGCATCATCGGAGGGGGGCAGCGCATTGCCGCCACCGCTGACACGGCTGAGCATCTGACAGCCGTAATTAAACTCGATGGTTCCGTTATAGTTAGTAATCATACCGGTGACGGTGATGGTGTCGCCAACGGCAATATCCGCCGCATCGCCGCCCTTGAGCCGGTAGCAAAGCATGGGCATATCCGCAAAGCCCTCCACCACCATCCGAACAGAGATGTTGTAGTATTCAGGGTTGTAGGGGGTGGTGATCTCGGTAACGGTGCCGGTCAGGGTGACCTGATAGGGAAGCTGTGCGCCCTTTTCCAGGGCGTAAGCAGCCTGCAGGATCTGGGAGATCTCGGTGGGGGCGGCGACGGCAGTGCCGGTCTCCACGGCGGTGAGCAGACAGCCAGAGTCAAATTCAATGGTGCCGCTGTAATTTTTGATCTTGCCGGAAACGGTGATGATGTTGCCAATAGCAAGATCCTGGGCACCCTCGCCCTTCAGGCGGTAGCACTGAATGGGCTTATCCTCAGCCCCGGCAATCTCCATGGTGACGGTGATGTTCTGGAAATCCACGTTCCAAATGGAGTCGATGGAGATGATCTTGCCGGTAAGGCTGACCTCGTTTTCCATACTCTCGCCGCTTTTCAGGGCATAGGCCTGCTCCACGATCTGCACCATATTCTGACCTTTGGGCAGAATGTGGTTCCAGGTATAGCTGGCGGTGTGGCCGGCTTCGTCGGTGACCGTGGCGGTCAGGGTATAGGGGGTTTCTTCCTGGCATTCCTCGTTGATATCAATGGTGACAATGCTGTTGTCGCCGGGGATAATCTTGATCAGATCCTCAGAGAGGCTGGATGTCCAGGTTACGGTGAAGACCTCCTTGTCAAGCCGGACAATGCCAAAACGGGTAAAGTCCACAGCGGTGGCAGTACCGGCTTCGTTCATATAGAAGCTTTTCAGATACTCCACAGCGGCGGCGGTGTTATCCGGTGTGTCGGGCACAGTGGTGCCGGCGGGGGTGTTGTTGCCGCAGGCGGTAAGTACAAGGCAAAGGAAAAGCAGAACGGAAATTAGCTTTGTTTTCATTGATTTATCCCTCATTATCAGATTTTTCCACATTTTTCAGTGTGCAGCCGGAGTCAAATTCAATGCGGCTGCTGTAATTTTGCAGGATGCCGGTAACGGTGATCACATCCCCCTTTTGCAGCTGCTTGGCTGCCTCACCTTTCAAGCAGTAGCAGCGGATGGGTCTACCTTCCCGCCCTTCCACGGCAATGGTGACCGTGATGTTGGCATAGTCGTCGCTCCACTGCTTTTCAATGGAGATGATCTCACCGGTCAGCGTGACAGGGTAGGGGAGCTTTTCCCCTTTTTTCAGCCCATAGGCCTCATCCACAATGGTGACCATATCCTTGCCCTCGGGGATGGTATGTGTCCAGAAGTGGGTCAGCCGGTAGCCCTCTGCGGTGGCGATGGAGGCTGTAAGTACATACTGGACTTCCTCCGGATAGAACTCGTTTACATCCACTGTGACCGTACCGTCCTCGTTGGGGATGATCTTTACGATATCCTCTGAAGCATCGGCAGTCCAAACGATCTTGTAAATGGAGTCATTAACCACGATCACATCTACAAGGGTATAGTCCACAGGGGTCACTGTGTGGGTATCCTTGTACAGAAGCTTTAGAAAATCCATGGACTCTGTGTTGACAGGCACAGGCTCAGTCGGCTCCGGGTCTGTGGGAGGAACCGTTGTGGGTGGCTCGGTAGGAGGCAGGGTGGTTACAGGCACTGTGGTTTCTGCCTGTTGGGGAAGTATACTGCATCCGCACAGCGAAAAGCAGAGCAGAAGCAATAAAAGAATGTGTAAATGCGATTTTTGCATAGCACAGGACTTCCTTCTCATAATTTTACACTTTATCATAACATATTCCGTACCGTATTTCAATAAAAAAAGCCGATCCAAACAAAATCGGTAAATTGTTGGGCACCTCTAAAAACTGATTTTTAGTCGGGTGCCTAAAGATTTTGACACAAATAAAAGTTCAGAAAACGCAGGAATACTGGATGTATTTCAAGTTTTATGAACTGAATAATTGGGTCAAAAGATTGGGCAT